>MEIE01000099.1 GCA_001750625.1 Candidatus Amphirhobacter heronislandensis | reverse complement strand
TCGCGTTTCTTGGCCTGCCTTCCCCACACCCAGAGGACGATGATGATGAGAATGATCCATTCCATGCCTGTCTCCCGTGGTCGCCGCGCCGCCCGTCCGCCGCTACAGGTAGCCGAACCGTCCCGGATTGAAGATCCCGCGCGGATCGAAGGCCTCTTTCAGCCGGCGCTGGATCGCCAGGTTCACCGGCGCCGGCGTCGGGAAGGCGGGGGTGTCGTCGCCTTCAGGCCGGCGGCAGCACGTCGCCTGGCCGCCGGCGGCCGCGACCGCGCCGCGGACGTCGGCGGGCGCGTCGTCGAAGAACCAGCGCCGCGCCCCCGCCCACTCGATCAGGCCCAGGTCGTCGAAGGGCAGCTCCGCCAAGGGCGGCAGCGCGCACAGCCAGACCTTCTTCGCCGCGGCGAAGCGCTCGGCTTTGAGCTGCGCCAGCGGCTCCCAGATCTTCTCGTTGGCGCCCGCGACCTCCTCGCCGCCGAGCTCGTGGCGCGCCCGGCGCACCGCGCCCTCGCTGCCGGCAAGCCGCAGGTGCAGCTCGCCGCGCTCCCAGCGGGTCGCCGCCACCGGCATGCCCTTCGCCAGCGCCTCGTTGGCGCGCTGCAGCGCCTCGGCGGCGCTGCACTCGAGCGCGGTGGTCAGCTCCGCCGGCGGCAGGCCGCGCACCCGCAGGCTGAGCTCGGTCACCAGGCCCAGGGTCCCGAGCGCGCCGACCTGCAGGCGGCTGACGTCGTAGCCGGCGACGTTCTTGATCACGGTGCCGCCGAAGTCCAGCACCGCGCCGCCGCCGTCGATGAGCTGGCAGCCGAGGACGTGGTCGCGCAGCGTCCCCAGCGCCAGCCGCCGCGGCCCCGCCAGGCCGACGGCGTGGACGCCGCCGACGGTCTCGTCCAGGCCGCCCAGCGGCTCGGCGGCGAGCTCCTGGCCCTCGGCGCGCAGGACCTTATCCAGCTCGGCCAAGCTCGTCGCCGCGCCGACGGTGACGTACAGCTCGGCCGGCTCGTAGGCGCGGATGCCGGCGGCCGGCGCGGTCTCGAGCAGCGCCGCCTCGGCGGCGACCGGCTCGCCGTAGTCCTGCCGGCGGCCGGCGCCGGCGATGCGCAGCGGCCCGCGCGCGCCGGCGACCCGGGCGGCGAGGAAATCGACGCCCTCGGCCCGCGCGCGCGCCACCGCCCGCGCCTCCTTAGAAGCGCTCGAGCTCGGGGTGGGCGAGCTGGCCGTCGTGGACGTGCATCATGCCGAACTCCGCGCAGCGCTGCAGCGTCGGAATCGCCTTGCCGGGGTTGAGCAGGCCGGCGGGGTCGAAGGCTTCCTTGACGCCGTGGAACATCGCGAGCTCCTCTTCCTTGAACTGCAGGCACATCTCGTTGAGCTTCTCGACGCCGACGCCGTGCTCGCCGGTCACCGTTCCGCCGGCGGCGACGCAGGCGGCGAGGATCTCCGAGCCGAAGTCCCGCGCCCGCCGCGCCTCGTCCTCGTCGCCGGCGTGGAACATGATCAGCGGGTGCAGGTTGCCGTCGCCGGCATGGAAGACGTTCGCGCAGGGCAGGCCGTGCTTTTTGGACAGTTCGCTTATCTTTTCAAGCGTCGCGCCGAGCTCGTGGCGCGGGATGGTGCCGTCGATGCAGTAGTAGTCGGTGGCGCGCCGCCCGACCGCCGGCAGCGCCGCCTTGCGGCCGCGCCACATCCGCTCGCGCTCGGCGTCGTCGGCCGCGATCCGCACGTCGCGGGCGCCGAAGCCCGCGCAGATCCGCTCGACCTGCGCCAGCTGGCCGCGGGCGTCCTCGGCGAGGCCGTCGGTCTCGCAGATCAGCACCAGCGCCGCGTCCTTCGGGTAGCCGAGGCCGAGGAACTCCTCGACCACCTCGACCGCGAAGCCGTCCATCATCTCCAGCCCCGCCGGCACCACCCCCGCCGCGACGATCGCCGCGATCGCGTCGCCGCCGGCCTGGTAGGAATCGAAGGCGCAGAGCATGGTCGCGCGCGCCTCGGGCAGGGCGGCGAGCGCCACCGTCGCCTCGAGCACCACCGCGAGCATGCCCTCCGAGCCGTGCAGCAGCGCGAGCAGGTCGTAGCCGGCGTCCGCCGCGGACACCTCGAACTCCTCGCCCGCCGCGGTCAGGCAGCGCAGCGCGACGACGTTGTGGACGGTGAGGCCGTACTTGAGGCAGCGCACCCCGCCGGAGTTCTCGGCGACGTTGCCGCCGATGGTGCAGGCGACCTGGCTCGAGGGGTCCGGCGGATAGAACAGGCCGTAGCGCGCCGCCGCGTCGCTCACCGCCAGGTTGCGGACGCCGGGCTGGACCACCGCGGTCCGCGCCAGGGGGTCGATGCGGACGATGTCGCGCATCTTCGCGGTCACCATCAGCACGCCGTCCTCGTGCGGCAGGGCGCCGCCCGACAGGCCGGTGCCGGCGCCGCGGGTGACCACCGGCACCTGCAGCCGGTGGCAGATTTTGAGGATCGCGGCGACCTGGGCCGCGTCCGCCGGCAGCGCGACCGCCGCCGGCAGCCGCTGGTACATCGTCAGCGCGTCGCAGCCGTAGGGCTCGAGCTGCGCCGGGCCGTGCAGCACCGAGTCGGCGCCGACCGCCTCCTTGAGCTCGGCGAGCAGGCCGGCGAGCTTGGCGGGCTCGATCGCCACGCGTCCGCCCCGCTAGCCCTGCGCTTCCGAGGAGGCCTCGGCGAAGGCGTCGTGGTTGTGGATCGACTCGAGGTTGCGCACCCGCAGCTTCCAGCGCGCGTGCCCGGCCTCGGTGAGCAGCAGCGCCGCCTCGCGGACCACGTCCTCGGCGAAGCGCGGCCGCGCGTAGGCGCCTTCGGTCACCGCCTTTTCATCGTCGCGCTTGAGCACCGCGTCCAGCCGCGCCGAGGCGCAGCCCTCCAGCTGGCCGGCAAGCGCCGCGATGCCGCAGGCGGCCGCGTCCGCCACCGCGATCTTTGCCCGCAGCAAGGAGCGCTGCGAATGCGCGCCGGCGGCCGCGACCTCCTTGGAGCAGGGGCACAGCGTCGTCACCGGCACCTCCACCGCCGCGGTCAGCTCCTCGCCATCAGCCGTGCTGGTCGCGGCCGCCACGACCTGGTAGTCCAGCCAGCTCGGCCGCCCCGACGCCGGCGCCGGCCGCGCCAGCAGCCAGGTCATCGCCACCTCGACCCCGGCCGCCGGGCTGTCCTGCTCGGCGCGCCGCGCCGCGGCCCACGCGCCCAGGGCCGCCAGCGAGATTTCCCCGTCCTTCCAGGCGCCGACCGCCTCGGCCAGCCGCGACATGTGCGCGCCGCGCTTGGCCGCCGGCACCGCCACCCAGGCCGTGACCTGCGCGAGGCACTGGTGGAGCTCGCCGCCGGCGTCGGCGAAGGCGACCGGGGCGGCGAGGCCGGCGATCCCGGCGCGGGCGACCGCGACGCCGCGGGCGTCGGCGCCGGCCTGGACGTCAGCGAGGGCGGGGGCGTTCACGCACGGGCTTCGACGAAGCTCATGCACCACTTGGCCATTTCCTTCTCGTTGCAGGGCGTGTCGAGCGAGGCCAGCGCGGCCTTGATCTCGGCCTTGCTGAACTGCCGGCCGCGGTGGCTGAGGATCTCCTCGAACAGCGCCGGGGTGAACTCCGGGTGCCCCTGCATGCCGATGGCGTGGCCGGCGAGGCGGAACAGGCCGTTGGGGCAGGACTCGGAGGTCGCGACCCGCACCGAGCGCGGCGGCAGCTTGCTGACCTGGTCGCTGTGGATGGAGATCAGGCTCATCTTCTTGCCGCACTCGCGCAGCCAGCCCTCGTCGCGGACCACCTTCCAGGTCTTGACGCCGAGCTCCCAGCTGCTTGACGTTGCCGCCGAGGGCCTTGGCGAGCACCTGGTGGCCGAAGCACAGCCCGAAGCAGGGGATCTGCGCCTTGGCCGCGACCAGCAGGAAGTCGGTGAGCTTGAGCATCCACGGCTCGTTGTCGAGCAGGCTGTCGCGGCTGCCCGAGACGAAGTAGCTGTCGCAGGAGTCGGTCTTGGGCGGCAGCTTGCCCTCGTAGACCCGGTAGGTCTTGAACGAGACCGAGGAGGTCAGGTAGGGATCGAGCCACTCCTGGATCACCCGGGCGTAGCCGCGGCCCGCGCGCTCCATCGGGTTCGGGAGCTTGCCGCAGATGAGCAGGCCGATCTTCATCAACTCGGTAGGGTATATTTTAAGGGCCTTAATTTTCGCTTAAACTCATGATTAAACCCGCCCGCGCCTTTCTGCCGACCGGCGCGAAGCCCTGTTTCTAGCGGCGGCGTGGCCAGTCCCGGAACCTTCGCGCGGCTCGAGGAGTCGCTCGCGGCCGCCGTGCGCGGCCAAGGCGCGGACCCCGGCGCCGGCCTGCTCGAGCGCCCCAAGGACGCCGGACGCGGCGACTACGCGACCGGCGCCGCCCTGCGCCTCGCCAAGACGCTCAAGCAAAACCCGCGCGCGATCGCCGAGGAACTCGCCGAGACGCTCGCCGCGCACGAGGACGTAGAGGCGGCCGAGGTCGCCGGGCCGGGCTTCGTCAACCTGCGGCTGACGCCCGCCGCGCGCTGCGCAGTCGTCGACGCGGCGCTCGCGGCCGGGGATTCCTTCGGCACGCAGGAAGCCAGCGGCCGCAAAGTGCTGCTCGAGTTCGTCTCCTCCAACCCCACCGGGCCGCTGCACGTCGGCCACGGCCGCGCCGCCGCCCTCGGCGACAGCCTCGCCCGCATCCTGCGCGCCGCCGGCGACCAGGTCGCGACCGAGTACTACCTCAACGACCGCGGCCTGCAGACCGACGTGCTCGCCGCCTCGCTGTGGCTGCGCGCCGTCCCCGGCCTGCAGGGGGAAGAAAAGCCGCTGCCCGCCGGCGCCTACCAGGGCGACTACATGAAGGAGGTCGCCGCCGCCTGGCGCCGCCGCCATCCGGGCGGGACGCTGCCCGAGCCGCCGTGGCTGGAGTTCGCCTGGCCGGACGACCGCGAGGCCGGCGCCCGGCTCGCCGAGATCGCCCGCCGCGAGCTGGGCGAGGATTTCGAAGCGCTGCGCAAGTACGCGGTCGAGGCGCTGGGCGCGATGATCGAGACCGAGCTGCGGGGCTTCAACGTCGCCTTCGACCGCTGGTTCTCCGAGCGGGAGCTGGCCACGTCCGGCGCGATCGAAGCGGCCATCAAGAAACTGGAAGAGGGCGGCCACGTCTATGAAAAGGACGGCGCCAAGTGGTTCCGTTCGGCCGCCTTCGGCGACGACAAGGACCGGGTGCTGGTCCGCGCCAACGGCGAACTGACCTATTTCGCCGCCGACGTCGCCTACCACGCCGACAAGGCCGGCCGCGGCGCCGACCTGCTGCTGGCGCTGTTCGGCGCCGACCACCACGGCTACGTCCCACGGCTGCGCGCCGCCTTCGAGGCGCTGGGCCATGATCCAGCCAAGCTGGAGTTCGACATCATCCAGTTCGTCGCGCTGGTCAACGCCGGCGACCGCATCAAGATGTCCACCCGCGCCGGCTCCTTCGCGCTGCTGGCCGACCTGATCGCGGCGATCGGGCCGGACGCCGCCCGGCTGCACTACGTCCTCGCCCGCGGCGACGTGCACATGGACTTCGACGTCGGCCGCGCCGCGAGCCGCAGCAACGACAACCCGGTGCACTACATCCAGTACGCCCACGCCCGCGGCTGCTCGCTGCTGGCCAAGTGGGGCGGCAGGGTCGAGGAGCTGCCGGCCGCCGACCCCGCCCACCTCGGGGACGAGCGGGCGGCGAAGGTGCTCGCCGAGCTCAACTGGTACGAGCCGACCCTGCGCCAGGCCGCCCGCCAGCGCGAGCCGCACCGCGTCGCGCACTGGCTGATCGCGCTCGCCGGCGCCCTGCACGGCTACTACGACCACGTCCCGGTCCTCGGCGGCGACGAGGCGGGCCTGCCGGCGCGGCTGGCGCTGGTGGCCGCGACCCGCCAGGCTCTGGCCTGCGGCCTGGCGCTGCTGGGCGCGGGCGCGCCTACTAAAATGTAGCCAAATGGTCCGCGATCACGTTTCGCGGCGCAGGCGGGGGCGCGTGCGCTGGTGGTTCACCGTCTGGTTCTCCTTCACGGCCGGCGTGGTGACCGCCGCGACCTTCTTCGCCTACACCGCGCGCATCCCGATCCCGCTCAAGATCACCCCGACCCGCGGCGCCGACAACATCCTCAGCTCGCAGCCGCAGCGCATCGAGGACCGCATCGAGTTCCAGGACCGCCTCGAGACCCGGGTGCTCGACAGCCCCGTCGAGATCCAGACGCAGGAAGGCGTCGTCCGCGCCCCGGCCCTGCCGGCGGCCGAAGAGCAGGCCCCTGCCGAGCAGTCCACCGAAGAGCCGGCGGCCGAAGAAGAAAAAGAGCCGGTGAAGCTGGCCTACTTCGTCCAGGCGGGCTCGTTCACCGAGCCGGGATCGGCCGCGCAGCTGGCGCAGGAACTGGGCGCCCTGGGCCTGAACGCCGCGGTGCGCAGCTTCGAAAGCGGCAGCGGCAGCCTGCACCGGGTGCTGGTGGGGCCGTACGACTCGTCGAACGACGCCGAGGG
>MEIE01000098.1 GCA_001750625.1 Candidatus Amphirhobacter heronislandensis | reverse complement strand
CTGGTGCTGACCATCGTCGAAATGCTCCGCAAAACCAACGTCGTAGGCAAATTTGTCGAGTTCTACGGCGAAGGCGCCGCCTCGCTGTCGGTGCCCGACCGCGCCACCATCAGCAACATGGCGCCCGAGTACGGCGCGACCATCGGCTACTTCCCGGCGGACGCCAAGACGATGGAGTACTTCGCCAACACCGGCCGGGACGAGGCGACCATCAGCCGCTGCCGGACCTACCTCGAGCGTCGAGTACAGCGAGGTCCTCGAGCTCGACCTGGGCGACGTGGTCCCCTCGGTCGCCGGGCCCAAGCGCCCGCAGGACCGCATCGTGCTGCCGCAGCTCAAGGAGCGCTTCGCCGAGCTGCTGGCCAAGGACGTGGCGGACGGCGGCTACGGCCGCAGCCCCGAACAGCGGGCGGCGCGGCATGAAACCGCCATCGAGGGGGTCGACGTCGGCGATGGCGACGTGCTGATCGCGGCGATCACCTCCTGCACCAACACCTCCAACCCCGCGGTGCTGATCGCGGCCGGCCTGGTCGCGCGCAAGGCGGCGGCCCTGGGAATGAAGGTCCACAAGCGGGTCAAGACCTCGCTGGCGCCGGGCTCGCGGGTGGTCACCGACTACCTGGCGAAGACCGGACTCGACAAGGACCTCGAGGCCCTGGGCTTTTACACCGTGGGCTACGGCTGCACCACCTGCATCGGCAACTCGGGCCCGGTGGCCGAAGAGATCGAGGAAAAGCTCACCGGCGAGGGCGTCGTCGCGGCCTCGGTGCTGTCGGGCAACCGCAACTTCGAGGCGCGCGTGCACCCGAACATCCGCGCCAACTTTTTGATGTCGCCGCCGCTGGTGGTGGCCTTCGCGCTCGCCGGGACGGTGAACATCGACATGGACACCGAGCCGCTGGCCGAGGTCGACGGCAAGCCGGTCCACCTGAAGGACATCTGGCCGACCGACGCCGAGATCCAGGAGATGCTCGGCCACGCGAACAACCCCGCCTACTTCCGGCAGCGCTACGCCAGCTACGAGGACGAGGTCCCGATGTGGCAGGAGATCGCGGCCGAGCCCTCGGTCAACTACGACTGGGACGGCGAATCGACCTACATCCGCAAGCCGCCGTTCCTCGAGCTCGGCGACGAGCAAGGCGGCGTCAGCGGCGCCCGCGCCCTGGCCATCCTCGGCGATTCGGTGACGACCGACCACATCAGCCCGGCGGGCGCGATCGGCGAGAAGACGCCGGCGGGAAGCTACCTCAAGGACAACAAGGTGCGGCTGTTCGACTTCAACAGCTACGGGTCGCGGCGCGGCAACCACGAGGTGATGATGCGCGGGACCTTCGCGAACGTCCGCATCCGCAACCTGATGGCGCCGGGGACCGAGGGCGGCGTGACCGTCCACCAGCCCAGCGGCGAGCAGATGTCGATCTACGACGCGGCCCAGCGCTACGAGGATGAAGGCGTGCCGCTGCTGCTGTTCGCCGGCAGCGAGTACGGCTCGGGCAGCTCGCGGGACTGGGCGGCCAAGGGCACCCGCCTGCTCGGCGTCCGCGCCGTCATCGCCAGCAGCTTCGAGCGCATCCACCGCTCCAACCTGGTCGGCATGGGCGTCCTGCCGCTGGTCTTCGCCGCCGGCGACGACGTCGCCTCGCTGGGGCTGGACGGCACCGAGACCTACGCGGTCGAGGGCGTCGGCGACCGGATCACGCCGCAGCAGGAGGCGCTGCTGAAGATCAGCTACGCCGACGGCCGCAGCAAGGAAGTCCCGCTGACGGTGCGCGTCGACACGCCCAACGAGGCCGAGTGCTTCGCCTCGGGCGGCATCCTCAAGCACGTCCTGCGGCGGCTCGTCGAGAGCCAGGCGGCGGCATGAACGCCCGCGGCCTGGTCTACAGCAGCGAGATGAAGCTGCTGCCGCCGACGATCGGGCTGTTCCCGCTCGAGGACACGGTGCTGCTGCCGCACGGGCGGATGCCGCTGCGGGTGTTCGAGCCGCGCTACCTCAGCCTGGTCCACGACAGCCTCGAGACCGAGCACCGCCTCATCGGCATCGTCCAGCCCGCGGGGCCGAGCATGCGCGGCGAGCCGCGGCTGCACTCGGTGGGCTGCGCCGGCCGCATCAAGGCCATCGTCGCCAAGGAGGAAGACCGGATGCTGATCTTCCTCGAGGGCCACTGCCGCTTCACCATCGCCGAGGAGCTCGAGGGCAGGAACGGCTACCGCCGGGTCCGGCCGGAGTGGGAATCCTTCGTCGAGGACCTCAGCAGCCCCGACGAGCAGGCCAGCCTGATTGACCGCAGCGAGCTGCGCAGCAGCCTGCAAAACTACCTGGGGATGCGCGGGATGCGGGCGAACTGGGAGCTGATCGGCAGCGCCACCGACATCGAGCTGCTGACCTCGCTGGTGATGATGTGCCCGTTCTCGAGCGCGGAGAAGCAGGCGCTGCTCGAAAGCGGCAGCGACCGGGCCCGGGCCTCGCGGCTGCTCGAGATCCTGCAAGAAGACGGCGGCGAAGGCCGCACCGTCCACTAGCGCCGTGGCCGCGCCCGCGCCCGCGGCGGCGCCGATCAACTTCACGCAGTTCGAGGCCGTCGAGGCCTCGTCCTGCCTGCCGCGGATCAAGGCCGCCCGCGCCCGGCTCGGCGAGCGCTGCGTGCTGCTCGCGCACCACTACCAGCGGGCCGACGTCTACTGCCACGCCGATCTCAAGGGCGATTCGCTGGAGCTCGCCAAGCTCGGCGCCAGGCTCGACGCCGAGCTCATCGTCTTCTGCGGCGTCCACTTCATGGCCGAGGTCGCCGACATGCTCACCGCCGACGACCAGGTGGTCGTGCTGCCGGACCTGGCGGCGGGCTGCACCATGGCCGACATGGCCTCGGTGCCGAAGATCAACCAGTGCTGGCGCGAGCTCGGCGAGGTCCTCGACCCGGACGCGGCGGTGACGCCGGTGACCTACATCAACTCCTCGGCGGCGCTGAAGGCCTTCTGCGGCCGGCACGGCGGCATTACCTGCACCTCGTCGAACGCCGGCGAGATCCTGCGCTGGGCCTGGGCGCGCCGCGAGAAGGTCCTGTTCTTCCCCGACCAGCACCTCGGGCGCTGGACCGCGCTGCAGGCGGGCGTCCCGCGCGAGGACATGGCGGTGTGGGACTACAACCGGCCGCGGGGCGGCCTGACCGAGGAGCAGATCGCCAAGGCGCGCATCCTGCTGTGGAAGGGCCACTGCTCGGTGCACCAGATGTTCCAGCCGCGGCACGTCCACGAATGGCGGGAGGAAAATCCCGACGGCCAGGTGATCGCGCACCCCGAATGCGACATCGGCGTCTGCGAGCTGGCCGATTCGGTGGGCTCGACCGGCCACATCGTCAAGACGGTCAGCGCCGCGCCGCCGGGCAGCAAGTGGCTGGTCGGCACCGAGCTCAACCTGGTCCAGCGCCTCGCGGAAGAAGGCAAGGCGCGCGGCGTCAGCGTCCGCTTCATGTCGCCGATGGTCTGCATGTGCTCGACGATGGCGCGCATCGACCCGCCGCACCTCGCCTGGTGCCTCGAGAGCCTCGCCGACGGCAACGTCGTCAACCAGATCAAGGTCGCGCCGGAGGTCCGGGCCGAGGCGGTGGTCGCGCTCGAGCGGATGTTCGCGCTCAAGTAGCGGTGATGGAGAGCGACGAGCGGCCGCGGCTGCGCGCGACGACCATCGTCTGCGCGCGGCGCGGCGGCAAGGTCGCCCTCGGCGGCGACGGGCAGGTGACCTTCGGCGAGACGATCATCGGCAAGTCGACCGCGACCAAGGTCCAGGAACTGGTCAAGGGCGAAGTTGTAGCCGGCATGGCGGGCGAGACATCCGACTGCATGACGTTGCTTCACAAGCTCAAGGAAAACCTGCGGGCGAACAGCAACAACCTGCATCAGGCGGTCGCGAGCTTCGCGCGGGCGTGGAACACCGACAAGATGTTCCGTCAGTTCAACGCCCAGCTGCTGCTCGCTGACAGGGAGGAAACCTTCCTCGTGTCGGGCACCGGCACCGTGATCGAGCCCGAGCACGACGTGATTGCGATCGGCAGCGGCGCGCCCTACGCCCTGGCCGCGGCGCGGGCGCTGAGCGACAACACCAAGCTGGGCGCCGAGGAGATCGTCAAGCGCTCGCTCGACATCGCCGCGGACATCTGCGTGTACACCAA
>MEIE01000097.1 GCA_001750625.1 Candidatus Amphirhobacter heronislandensis | reverse complement strand
TCCAGGTCCTCCTGGAAGTTCTTGCAGTCGATGCACTTGGTCGCCATCGGCCTCGAGGCCATGCGCTTGATGCCGATCTGCACCCCGCAGTCCTCGCAGATGCCGTAGTCGCCGCTTTCTAGCATGCGCAGGGAGTGGCTGATCTTCACCTGCAGCTGGCTGATCCGCTCGTTCTCCCGCAGGTCCACCACGAAGCGGTACTCCGAGTGCGCCCGGTCGAGCTCGTCGGCCAGGTCCTTTTCCTGCATCAGCAGCTCTTGGTTGGTGCGCTCGGCCTCGCTGCGGATCTCGGACAGCATCTCCTCGAGCAGGGACCGGAACCACTTCTTCTGGCCGGCGGACATGTAGGCCTTGGCCTCCGGCGGCCCCTCCCGCAGCATCTCCTCGACCCGGCTCTGGGTCTCGGCCTGGTCCGCCAGCCGGCTGGGCTTCGCCGCCTTGCGGACGGCGGCCTTCTTCGGCGCCGTCTTTTTCACGGCGGGCCTGCGGATGGCGGCTTTTTTCGCGGCCGGGCGGCGGGCGGCGGCTTTTCTCTTCGCGGCGGGCTTCTTGCGGGCCGCGGCCTTCTTCTTCGGCGCCGGCCGGGCGCGGGATGCGGCCTTTTTCTTCACGCTCTTGCGGGCTGCGGCTTTCTTCTTCGCAGGCTTGCGGACGGCGGCTTTCTTCTTGACCGGTTTTTTCTTCCTGGAGGCCGCGGCTTTGGCGGCGGCGGGCCGCCGGACGGCCTTGCGCGCCGCCTTTTTGGCCTGCTTCGCAGCCGGTCGCTTCCGCGCTGCCTTCCTCTTGGTCATTGTCGCTTGCGCCGGCGGTCCAGCTCCTTGTTACTTCTTGTCTTCCGCGCCTTCGGCGGCGGCGGGCGCAGCCTCGGCGGCGCCTTCCTCGGCGGCGGCCGCGGCGGCCGGCTGCTCCTCGGCCTCGGCCTTGGGCGCGAGCACGGTGGCGATCGAGGGGTCCTCGCCCCGGATCAGGGCGTCGAAGGTCACCCCGGCGGGGATCTTGACCTCGCTGAGGTGGACGCTATGGTTGATCTCGAGATGGCCGACGTCGACCTCGATGTTCTCAGGCAGGTCCTTGGGCAGGCAGTGGACGCCGACGCTGTCCTCGATGACCGAGAAGATGCCGTGGCTGAGCTTGACGCCCGGGGCGGTGTCGGCGTTGACGAAGTGCAGCGGGACGGTCATGCTCACCTTGCTGTCGGCGGCGACCGCCTGGAAGTCGACGTGCAGGACCGCGTCGTTGACCGGGTGGCTCTGGAAGTCCCGCAGCAGCACCGGCACCTTGGCGCCGTCGAGCTCGAGGCTGAGGATGCTGGAGTGGAAGGATTCCTGGCTCAGCTGCCGGGTCAGGACCGCCTCGTCGAGCGCGATCATGCGCGGCTCGCCCTCGCCGTAGACGATGCCGGGGACCTGGCCGGCGCGGCGCAGCCGGCGCGCGGCGGCGCCCCCCTTGGCGGGGCGGGCGGTGGCGGCGACGCTGTGCTCCATTGTGCTGTGTTCCTGCCGTCGGTCAGTCCATGAACAGCGAGCTGATCGACTGTTTCCCGTGGATGCGGGAAATAGCCTCGGCCAGCAGCTCGGCGACCGACAGGACGCGTATTTTATTACACTTGCGGGCCTCCTCGCTCAGCGGGACGGTGTCGGTGCAGACCAGCTCCAGCAGGGGGGATTCCTCGATGTTCGCCAGCGCCTTGCCCGACAGCAGCGGGTGCGAGCAGTAGGCCGCGACGCTGCTGGCGCCGGCGTCCAGCAGGGCGCGGGCCGCCCCGCACAGGGTCCCGGCGGTGTCGGCGATGTCGTCGATCAAGAAGCACTGGCGGCCCTCGACGTCGCCGATCGTGTTCATCACCTCGGCGACGTTGGCCTTCGGCCGCCGCTTGTCGATGATCGCCAGGTCGGCGTTGATCTGGGTCGCGAGCGCCCGCGCCCGCGCCACGCCGCCGATGTCCGGCGACACCAGCACCGCCGGCGCCTTGCCGTCCTTGCCGCGGCCGCCCTTGTGGATGGCGCGGCTCAGGTCGCTCAGCAGCACCGGCGAGGCGTAGATGTTCTCGACCGGGAAGCTGTAAAAGCCCTGGATCTGCTCGGCGTGCAGGTCGATGGTCACCAGCCGCTCGACCCCGACCGCCGACAGGATGTCCGCGACCACCCGCGCCGAGATCGGCGTCCGGCCGCCGCCGGGGCGGCGGTCCTGCCGCGAGTAGCCCAGGTAGGGCGCGACCGCGGTGATGCTCTCGGCGCTGCTGCGCCGCGCCGCGTCCGCGATCAGGGCCAATTCCATCAGGCTGGCGCTCGCCGGCGGGCTGATCGACTGCACGATGTACAGGTCGTGGCCGCGGATGTTGTCGCGGAACTCGACCTGGGCCTCGCCGTCGGCGAAGGTGTCCACCGTCAGCCGCCCCGGCGCCAGGTTCAGATGCCGGCAGATCGCGCCGGTCAGCGCCGGCGTCGAGCCGCCGGCGACCAGCATGAGATTGTCCATCTCAGGCGCGTCGGAGGGGTAGGGATGGCTCATCGCGGCGCGCTCAGCGGTCGAAGGTGGCTGGGGAGGTAGGGATCGAACCTACGCATGACGGGACCAAAACCCGTTGCCTTACCACTTGGCCACTCCCCAGCGAAAGCCGTCGTCCTCGCATTATTCTAGCCGCCCAGGCCTCGCAGCCGGCCGCCGCCAGTTCCGCCGCCGCCGCCGCCGCCCTGCGGCGCGTCGGCAGCAGCGCGAAGCAGGCGCTGCCCGAGCCGCTGAGCCGCGCCTCGCCGGCGGCGCGCCGCAGAGCCCGCAGGACCGCGGTGATCTCGGGACAAAGCATCTGCGCGGCGTAGCCCAGGTCGTTGGCGAGGTGGACGAGCCCGCCTATTTTACGCTTTTTGCCATCCCGCAGCGCCGCGAAGGCCGCCGCGGTCGCCACCCGCCCCCGCGGCACCGCCACCGCCGCCCAGCCGGCCCGCGGCGGGCGCAGCGGCGCCAGCCGCTCCCCGCGGCCGCGCAGCCGCGCCTGCCGGCAGTAGATGAAGAAGGGGACGTCCGAGCCCAGCCGCAGCCCCAGCGCCGCCAGCTGCGCCAGGCTCAGGCCCGCGCCCCACAGCCGGTTGCAGGCGAGCAGGGCGGCCGCCGCGTCCGAGCTGCCGCCGCCGAGCCCGGCGCCGGCCGGGATGCGCTTGAGCACCGCCACGTCCACGCCCCGCGCCGGCCGCACCTCGTCCGCCAGCAGCCGCGCCGCCCGCCAGGCCAGCTCGCGCCGCGGCGGCGTCCCCGGCAGCCGCCAGGTACTGACGACGCGGCGGTCCGGCCGCAGGGTGACGGTGACCTCGTCGCACAGGTCGAGCGGGACGGTCGGCGCGTCCAGCTCGTGGTAGCCGTCCGGCCGCCGGCCCTTGACCCGCAGCGACAGGTTGAGCTTCGCCGGCGCGAGGACGGTGAGCCCGCGCGCCCTAGCGGCCGTCAAGATCCTCGTCGTCCTCGCGGATGACGACCCTGCCGCTCCTGAGCTGTTCCTCGAACCTGCGCTTCGCCTCCTCCTCTTCGGCCAGCCGCTTCCTGCCTTCCTTGGCTGTCAGCCAGACCAGCAGCGGCAGCGCCAAGGTGAACGTGAAGCACAGCAGGCCCAGCAGCGCCTGTTCGGCCGTCTCGAGCTCCAGCACCTCCCGCCGGTGCTGGAACAGCAGCCCCGTGGCGCACAGGCCGCAGGCGAACAGGCAGAGCATGAGGTCCTTGTAGCCTTTTTCGGCATCGTAGCGGCGCGTGCGCTGCAGCCACTGCCCCAGCCGCTCGTCCGGCCGGCGGCGCCGCCAGCGGGAGATGCGCAGGCCGGCGAACAGGGCAACCAAGGCCATGCAGAACAGGATTGGGCCAGTCATGGCGGACCCCTGGCGCCGGCGCCCCTAGCCGGGGATTCCGCGGTGGACGGTCATCAGCACGATGGCCTCGTTCTGGACGAAGCGGATCTTCGCCGGCTCGCC
>MEIE01000096.1 GCA_001750625.1 Candidatus Amphirhobacter heronislandensis | reverse complement strand
GTTGCCGCTCTCCATGTGGATGTTGCTGAGCGCCGCATTGCTTGCCGGGCTGTTGCCGTCGTAGCGCACCAGCTCCACGCTGTCAGGCGCGCCGGCAGCAAGCGCCACGTCGATCTGCCGGCAGGCGGAGGGGCTTTGGTGGAAGGCCAGGCCGGTCTCAGTCCGGGCCGTGCTCGCGCCGATGATCAACGGCGAGAACGCGCTCGCCGCTTCATCGCTGTGCGACCCTTGGTCCGTCCATGGGTCAGAGACCGTCACCGCCCAGGTCAGGGTAAGTGGATCCGGCGTGCTGGGGCAACCAGGAGCAGACAAGGTAATCAAAATTGTCAAAGTGCCAACGCTGAAAGTGTCGTTGGCGTTGCGGAATTCCACCTTGGCGTAATCCATCTCGGTTATCGGCACCAAGAAAGTCGACCCTCCTCCTCTTGCATCTGTGTCGACGTCATGGGCTACCAGGACGAAAAGGCCGCCGCTATCAGTCGCAGCGGCGTAACTGCAGCCAGCCGCATCGACATGAATAGCAAGTCCCGTTTCCGGGAAATCTTCCGCCCTTGTCACCGCATTCAGCTCGGCCACCGTGAGGTCGTCGTTCGCGACACTGCTGTGGAGGAACAGCGTCTGCCACACTTCCGCCACGGTGATGGTGAACTCGATGTCCCTTTTCTCGCCGGCAGAGCAACCGATGCCTCTGCTGGTGGTGAGGGTCCCTCCACGGTTTTCAACTTCAATGGTTATCACGTGCGTGCCGGCCGTCAGGTTGGTGCCGGAGTGCAGAATCTCAACATGCTGGATGCCAGGGCCTACGGTTCTGAAAGAGCGGCTGCTGTTGGCGGTGACGGAGGTGCCTTTCGTGCCCTGGCCGTTGACCGTGAGCTCGAAGCCGAGGGTCGTGTTTTTGATGCTGTACCTCATGCTCTGGCAGGTTTGGACAATGACGTTGTCACTAATGCCCTCTTCCCTGTACGACCAGGCTATCTTGCCGACGCCGTTGATCGCCTGGCCGGCGTAAAACGTCCCCGTAGCGGCCTCGTGGTGCCAGCTGAACCAAAAACCATGGTCCGCGCTCGCCGGCGGCGCGATGAAAGCCGCCAGCAGCAGAGCAAGGAAGAAGCAGGCGCGGCCTAGCCGCCGCGGCTGCGCGTCAGGTAGATACCCCCCCCCTCATGACGCCGTCAATTCTACGCCATCTCCCCAGACGCGGCCCCGGCCCGGCACCATCCCGCCCGGCTAAAATAACCCCGCTATGGCCCATGCCAAAACATTTCGCGTCGCGACCCTCAACGTCAACGGCATCCGTTCGGGCCTCGCCAAGGGCCTCGCCGACTGGCTGGCCAAGAACAAGCCCGACGTCCTGTGCCTGCAGGAAATCAAGACCCAGCCCAAGGACCTGGCGCAGTGGAGCGCGGCGCTGGACGGCTGGCACTGCCAGTGGCTGCCGGCCGCCAAGCCCGGCTACGCCGGCGTCGGCGTGGTCAGCCGCGCCCAGCCCGCCAAGACGGTGGCGAAGTTCGGCGACGCGGTCTTCGACGGCGAGGGCCGCTGGCTCGAGATCGACTGCGCCCTGGGCAAGGTGGTCTCGCTCTACCTGCCGTCCGGCACCACCGGCGACGTCCGCCAGCAGGTCAAGTACGCGGCGATGGACCTCCTGTACAAGCGCCTCGCCAAGCTCGCCAAGGCCAACAAGCCGGCCGTCGTCGCCGGCGACTACAACATCGCCCACACCAAGCTGGACATCAAGAACTGGCAGAGCAACCAAAAGAAATCCGGCTTCCTGCCCGAGGAGCGGGAGTGGCTCACCAAGGTCCTCGATCAGCTCAAGTGGGTCGACGTCTTCCGCGCCCTCGAGCCGCGCCCCGAGCAGTACTCGTGGTGGTCGCTGCGCTCGGGCGCCCGCAAGCGCAACGTCGGCTGGCGCATCGACTACCAGCTCGCCACCCCCGCGCTCGCCAAAAAAGCCACCAAGGCCTGGATCGACGCCGGCCCGGTCCTGTCGGACCACGCGCCGGTTGTCGTCGACTACCGGCTGTAGGCCGGCGCCAGCGTTTTTAGGCGGGCGCGCTGTCCTCGGGCGGCAGCGCCGGCGGGTCGCCGCCGTCGCGCTCGAGATGCAGGGTCTGGGTCGGGAAGGCGAAGTCCGCGCCGTGGCGGTGGATGATCGCGGCGACCTTCAGCAGGACGTCCTCCTTGACCGCGTTGAACTCCGCCCAGTTGGTGGTCGCGGTCATGCAGTAGATGAAGAAGTCCACCGAGTAGGCGCCGTAGCGGGTCAGGTGCGCCTGGCGGGTCAGGTCGTTGGTGATCGCCGGATGCTCGTCGAGCATTATCCGCACGTCGGCTAAGATCGCCGGGACCGCCTTGATGTCGGCGTAGCGCACCCCGAAGAACTCGTAGATGCGGCGGTTGGTCATCCGCTGCGGGTTCTCGATCACGCTGTCGGCGAGCATCGAGTTCGGCACGTACAGCGGCCGCTTGTCGAAGGTGCGGATCTGGGTGATCTGCCAGCCGATGCTCTCGACCACGCCCTCGATGTCCTGGCCGCGGCAGCGGATCCAGTCGCCGACGTCGAAGGGCCGGCTCCAGAAGATGCGCAGCCCCGAGAAGGTGTTGCTGATCAGGTCGCGCGCCGCGAAGCCGACGATGATGCCGCCGACCCCGCCGAAGGCCAGCAGGCCGGAGATGCTCACCCCGAAGGCCTGCACCAGCATCAGCAGGGCGATCAGCCCGACCACCGCCCGCAGCGCCTTGAAGGCCAGGTGCAGCGAGCTGCGGTCGATGCGCTCCCGCAGCAAGGGCATCTCGATGGTGCCGTCGGCCTGCGCGAGCCGGTCGAGGCGCCGCTCCACCGCGCCGATGTAGCGCAGCAGGATCCACAGCAGGGTCGCGATGATCAGGATGGTCTGCAGCGTCTCGACGCTCGCGAGGTAGCTGCGCATCTCGGCCGGCAGCAGCCAGCTGAGGTTCTCGAGCAGGCCGTTGACCAGCACCAGCACGCTCAGCGGCTTGCGCACCGCGTGCAGCAGCTCGTAGCTCCGCGACGTGGGCGCGCAGCGGTTCCGCAGCATGCCCAGGCCGGCGAACACCGCCAGCGCCAGCACGATCGACAGCATCACCGACGCCCCCGCCAGCAGCGCGGCGTCGAGCTCGCCCAGGCCCAGGGCCTGCAGCAGCGGCGCCATCGAGGGCATGGCCGGCGGCCGGCCTAGGCCGCCGCCGCGCGGCGGCGGCGGGCCCGCAGGCCCCAGCGCCCCAGCCGGTAGAGGATCAGCAGCGCGAAGGCCGCCAGGTAGAAGACCGCCTCGCCCTTGTCATCGCCGCGCACCGACATGAAAAAGTGCAGCGCGGCGAACAGCGCCAGCGGGAACACCAGCATGTGCAGCTTCTTCCACTTCCTGCCCAGCCTGCCGACCGCGAAGTTGTTCGAGGTGACGCCCAGCAGGAACATCGGGACGCCGGCCAGCATCCCGAACAGGATGAAGCGCCGCTGCGCGATGTCCTCGGAGACGAAGGCCGGGTCGAAGCCCGCCTCGAAGACCATGTAGGCGAGAAAATGGAAGAAGGTATAGGTGAAGGCCAGCACCCCGAGCGTGCGGCGGAAGGCGCCGAGGCGCTTGAGCTTCAAGACGTCCTTGAGCGGCGTCACCAGCAGCGTCAGCAGCAAGAAGCGCAGCGCGAACTCGCCGGTGGTGTGCGCGAGCCGCTCGTAGGGGTCGGGGGTCGGGTCGGCGAACAGCGAGGCGGTCACCGCGGCCAGCGGCAGGCAGCCGACGGCGAACACCACCGCCTTGTAGACGCCGATCCGGCTCATGCGGCCGCCCTTTTCAGTGGTTGATGCGCAGGTCCATGCCGGCGTACATGCCGGCGACCTCGTCGGCGTAGCCGTTGAACATGGGGAAGAAGCTGTCGCCGATGAGGCGCTCGCTCGCCTGCGACCAGCGCGGATGGTCGACCTCGGGGTTGACGTTCGAATAAAAGCCGTACTCGGAAGGCTGCGACATGTTCCACGACGTCCGCGGCTCCTCCTCGACGAAGCTGATGCGCACGATCGCCTTGATGCTCTTGTAGCCGTACTTCCACGGCACCACGATCCGCACCGGCGCGCCGTTTTGATTCAGCATCTCCTTGCCGTACATGCCGAAGGCCAAAAGCGTCAGGTCGTGGCTCGCCTCGTCGAGCCGCAGGCCCTCGCGGTAGGGCCACGGCAGCGAGCGGTTCGCCGCGTTCGGGAACAGCTCTTCGGGGTTGAAGGTCTCGAAGGCGACGTACTTCGCGTCGCCGAGCGGCTCGACCTTTTCGATCAGCCGCGCCAGCGGGTAGCCGATCCACGGGATCACCATCGACCAGGCCTCGACGCAGCGCAGGCGGTAGATCCGCTCCTCGAGCGCCGCGAGCCCCAGCAGGTCCTCGAGGCCGTACTCGCCGGGCTTGGCGACCGCGCCGTCCACCCGCACCGTCCACGGCTTCGCCTCGTACAGGCCGGCGTTGTCCCGCGGGCTTTCCTTGCGGGTGCCCAGCTCGTAGAAGTTGTTGTAGCTGATCGCGCTCAGCTCCGGCGTCGGCTCGACGCCGGTCAGGCTGCCCGGCCACGGCGCCGCGGCCAGCGGCGCGGCGTTCGCGGCCGCGGGCGCCGGCAGCAGTCCCAGCGCGCCGGCGGCGCCGAGCCCGGCCATCCCCGCCATGAGGCGGCGGCGGCCGAGGTAGACCTCCTCGGGCGTGATGGCGCTGGGCGGGATCTTCTTCATCCCCGCCTCAGTAGCGGTAGCCGTCCTTCTTGTACGGCCCGTCCTTGGCGACGTTGATGTACTTCGCCTGCTCGTCGCTGAGCTCGGTGAGCTTGGCGCCGACGTGCGCCAGATGCAGCCGCGCGACCTGCTCGTCGAGGTGCTTGGGCAGCAGGTGCAGCCCGGGCTTGTATTTGCCCTTGCCCCGCCACAGCTCGATCTGCGCCAGGACCTGGTTGCAGAAGGAGTTGCTCATGACGAAGCTCGGGTGGCCCTCGCCGCAGCCGAGGTTGACCAGCCGGCCCTCGGCGAGCAGGACGATGCGCTTGCCGTCGTCGAAGACCGCCTCTTCGACCTGCGGCTTGACCTCCTCGATGCGGCAGTGCTTCTTCAGCTCGGCGATGTCGATCTCGGTGTCGAAGTGGCCGATGTTGCAGACCACCGCGCCGTGCGGCATCTTCTTCATGTGCTCGTAGGTGATCACGCCGTGGTTGCCGGTCGCGGTCACCGCGATCTGGACCTGGCCGCAGACATCGTCCATGGTCACCACCCGGTAGCCCTCCATCGCCGCCTGCAGCGCGCAGATCGGGTCGATCTCGGTGACGTGGACGGTCGCGCCGAGGCTGCGGAGCGCCGCCGCGCAGCCCTTGCCGACCTCGCCGTAGCCGCAGACCACCGCCTGCTTGCCGGCGATCATCGCGTCGGTGCCGCGCTTGATGCCGTCGACCAGCGACTCGCGGCAGCCGTAGAGGTTGTCGAACTTGGACTTGGTGACCGAGTCGTTGACGTTGAACACCGCAAACGGCAGGCCGCCCGCCGCGTCGATCTCCTCGAGGCGCATGACGCCGGTGGTGGTCTCCTCGCTCAGGCCGGCGAGGCCCTCGCGCAGCTCGGCGTCTTCAAGCAGCTTGACCGTCAGGTCGCCGCCGTCGTCGATCGCGAGGTTCGGCCGCCAGCCGTCGGGGCCGCGCAGGGTGCTGTCGATGCAGTCCCAGTACTCCTTCTCGCTCAGGCCCTTCCAGGCGAAGACCGGCACCCCGGCCGCCGCGACCGCCGCCGCCGCCTGGTCCTGGGTGGAGAAGATGTTGCACGAGCTCCAGCGCACGGAGGCGCCGAGCGCGGTCAGGGTCTCGATCAGCACCGCGGTCTCGACCGTCATGTGCAGGCAGCCGGCGATGCGGGCGCCGGCCAGCGGCTGCTCCTTGCCGTACTGGGCGCGCAGCGCCATCAGGCCGGGCATCTCGCGCTCGGCGAT
>MEIE01000095.1 GCA_001750625.1 Candidatus Amphirhobacter heronislandensis | reverse complement strand
CAGGTCCCGGCGGGCCTGGCGCTGACGCTGTTCGGCGTCGGCCTCAGCGCCTTCGTCGGCGCTTCCCTCGTGGGCAAGTCGCTCGACCCGGTCGGGCGGGGCGTCCCGCTGCTCGAGGACTTGCCCGTCCTCGGCGAGCTTCTGTTCGCGCACGACCCGCTGGTGTACTTCGCGCTGGCGCTCGCGGCCGCGACCGCCTGGGCGCTGCGCCGGACCCGGCTGGGCCTGGTGGTGAGGGCGGTCGGCGAGGACCACGACGCCGCCCACGCGCTGGGCTACCGGGTGGTGCTGGTGCGGCTGGGCTGCATCCTGTACGGCGGCGCCTGCGCCGGGCTCGCGGGGGCCTACCTGTCGCTGGTCTACACGCCGCTGTGGGCCGAGAACATGACCGCCGGCCGCGGCTGGATCGCGCTGGCGCTGGTGGTGTTCGCGACCTGGCGGCCGTGGTGGTGCGTGCTGGGCGCCTACCTGTTCGGCGGCTTCACCATCCTGCAGCTGGCGATGCAGGCCGCCGGTTTCGGCATCCAGTCGCAGTATCTCGCGATGCTGCCCTACCTCGCGACCATCGCGGTCCTGGCCTGGTCCTCGGCGCGCGGCCGGCTGCAGAAGCTCGGCGCGCCCGCCTGCCTGGGCAAGCCCTTCATGGCGCAGTAGTTAAAATGACCCTCATCCGCTGATAAAGCAGGGAGAACGAGCCATGGACTGGAAGCCAGATGAAACCAATTTCCTGTCGGTGCACCTGGTGGTGACCGACATGAAGCAGTCGATCGACTTCTACAAGGAGGTCCTGGGCTTCGAGGAGTCCGACAGCTGGAAGCTCGAGTCCAAGGGCGAGGTCCCGCACTACATCGACATGACCTACCAGGGCAAGCGGGTGATTTCCTTCGGCGCCGAGGACGGCCCGACCAACCACGAGAAGCTGCAGTCGCCGGCGACCTCGGGGCACGCCGGCGCCCTGCGCCTGTGGCTGTACGTCGAGGACGTCGACGCGACCCTGGCGCGCGCGGTGGCGGCCGGGGGCAAGGAGATGTGGCCCGCGAACGACGCCTTCTGGGGCGACCGCATGGCGGCCTTCGCCGATCCGTCCGGCTACGTGTGGACCATCGCGCAGCACACCGGCAAGATGGGGACGCCGCCGAACTTCGACGGCTGAGCGCGTCTGCTAGAATATTCCACGGGGGTCGTTAGCTCAGCTGGTAGAGCACCGGACTTTTAATCCGTGGGTCACAGGTTCGAGCCCTGTACGACCCACCATCCTGGAACTTCTAAAACCGCCTGCGGCCGGCATTTGCTAAAATGCCCGCCGAGGGTCGTTAGCTCAGTTGGTAGAGCACCGGACTTTTAATCCGTGGGTCACAGGTTCGAGCCCTGTACGACCTACCATCCCATCCCGTCATCCGCCGCCCGCTCGCCGGGCGCGCTCGTCGGCCAGCCGCGCCGCGTAGCTGGCGCGCCGCCCCGGCGCGAGCTCCAGTTCCAGCAGCCGTTCGAGCAGGGATATCGCCCGCTCGTGCTCCAGCCGCTGCGAGGCGAGCAGGGCCGCGAGGCTGAGCGCCTCTTCGTTTAGGGGCTCGGTCTCCAGCGCCTCGTCCAGCAGCGCGTCCACCCGGCCGGTCGGCTCGCCGGCCGCGAGCCAGTAACGCGCCTGGGCCTCGAAGACCAGGCCGCGCGCGGACCGGCCCTCGAGCGCCTGCAGCTGCTTGGCCTCGCGCAGCGCCAGCGACGGCCGGCCGCCGGCGAGGTAGCTGCGGATCAGCAGCTCGCGGGCGCGGCGGTCGCCGGGCTCCTCTTCGAGCCGCCGCAGCAAGGAGGCGTAGATTTCCGGCAGCGGCCGCAGCTCGCCGTCGCCGAGGTCGAGCGTCGGCGGCGGCGGGGCCTGCAGTGCGCCGGGCGTCCCGACCAGCGCGTACATCCCTGCGGCGAAGGCCGGCAGGAACACCGCGAGGCCGATTTTCAGCTGCCGGGACAGGCCGCTTCCTCTGCGCAGCAGCAGGAAGACCGCGGCCGCGGCCAGCGCCGCGCCCGCCGCCGCGAACAGCAGGATCTCAGCCAGCATCGCCGCCGCGCTGCCGCCGCAGGACGGTCCAGACGATCGCCGCGACCGCCAGCAGCAGCAGCGGCGGCCCCAGCCACAGGGCGACGGTCGAGGCCCGCAGCGGCGGGCGGTACAGGATGTAGGCGCCGTAGCGCTCCTGCAAGAAGGCGCGGACCTCGGCGTCGGTCGCGCCCTCGGCCAGCAGCCGGCGCACCGCCTGCCGCAGGTCGGCGGCGAGGCCGGCGCCCGAATCGGCGAGGCTCTGGTTGTCGCAGACCATGCACCTGATCTCCTCGAGCAGCTTTTGGTAGCGCCGCGCCTCGGCGTCCGAGGAAAAATCGTCCGGCTCGATCGCGGCCGCCGCCGGCAGGGATGCCAGCAGCAGGATGGCGAGCAGGCGGCGCATGCTGCTACTCGCCGGCCGCCCGGGCGAGGATGGCCTCGACGTCGGCCGCCGCCAAGGGTCCCACGTGCTTGATGACCATGACGCCGTCCGGATCCACCAAGAAGGTCTCGGGGACGCCGTAGACCCCGAGCTCGATGCCGACCGTCCCCTGCGCGTCCTGCAGCGACTCGACGAAGGGGCTGCCGTGCCGGGCCAGCCAGGCGAGCGAGTCGGCCCGCTCGTCCTTGTAGGCCAGGCCCACCACCGGCAGGCCGCCCGCCCGCAGCTTTTTGAGGTGCGGCAGCTCGGCGAGGCAGGGCCGGCACCACGAGGCCCAGACGTTCAGCAGCCACCAGCGGCCGGCGTAGGCCGCGCCCGGGTCCATGCTGTCCTGCGGCCGCTCGAGCAAGGGCGCGCTGAAGGCCGGCAGCGGCTGGTCCTGGTAGGCCGAGGGGACGGCGCCGCGCTCGGCGCCGATGCCCAGCAGCAGGACGTAGGCGATGGCGATGAACAGCGCCGGCGGCAGCAGGACGTTGAGGATCTTGGTCGAGGCCTTCATGGCCGCCGCCGCCGCAGCGCCGCCACCGCCGCGCCCAGCGCCATCAGCACCGCGCCGGCCCACAGCCAGCGCACGAAGGGCTTGAACTGCACCCGCGCGCTCCAGGCGCCGTCCTCCAGCGGCGCGCCGAGCGAGACGTACAGGTCGCGCAGCGGCGTGATGTCGATCGCCGCCTCGGTCAGCGGGCTCTCCTGCGAAAAGTAGCTGCGTTTTTCAGGGGCGAGCGTGAACTGCCGGCCGCGCGGGCCGGCGACCGCTATGACCGCGCGCCGCGCCTGGTAGTTGGGGCCGAGGACCTCGTCGACGCCGCGCAGGGTGAAGGCGTGCCCGGCGACCTCGACCGCCTCGTCGGGCGCGAGCCGGACGTCGCGGCTGACGCCGAAGGAGTTGACGTAGCTGAGCCCGAGGATGAAGGCCGCCACCCCGAGGTGCGCGACCGCCATCCCCCAGCGCGCGCCGCTGCGCCACTGCCGCAGCGGCCCGCTCGCCGCGCCCGCCAGCACCCACAGCGCCAGCGCCGTCCCCGCCGCCGCGCCGAAGCTCCAGCGCCCGAACAGCAGCCACGGCAGCGCCGCGCCGAGGACGACGCAGCCGGCGGCCGGCGCGCCAACCGCGCGCAGCACACGGCCCGTGCGGTCGCGGCCCCAGCGCGTGAAGGTAGCGAGGCCCGCCGCGAGCAGCGCCGGCAGCAGCAGCACCAGCATGCTGAGCTCGAAATAGGGCGGGCCCACCGAGATCTGCTGGGCGGCGAAGGCGTCGAGGACCAGCGGGTACAGCGTCCCGAGCAGGACCGCGAGCGTCGCCGCCGTCATCAGGGCGCTGTTGAGCAGCAGGTAGGTCTCGCGCGAGTGCGGCGCGAAGCCGCCGCCGGCGGCGAGCAGCGCCGGCGCGCGCCAGGCGTACAGCACCAAGGCCCCGCCGGCCGCCAGCGCCAGCAGCGCCAGGATGAACAGGCCGCGGCCCGGGTCCGAGGCGAAGGCGTGCACCGAGGACAGCACCCCCGAACGGACCAAGAAGGTGCC
>MEIE01000094.1 GCA_001750625.1 Candidatus Amphirhobacter heronislandensis | reverse complement strand
ATGTCGAGCAGCACCGGCACCGTGCGCAGGGCGCGCATGACGCCGCCGACGCCGAGGGTGTCGGCGATGGTCTGGCGCAGGCCGTACTTCTTGGGAATCTCGAAGTCGATGACGGTCGCCGGCCGGTAGCCGCCGACCTGGATCGAGGTCAGGACGAAATCGCTGCCGGGCAGGGCCTCGCGGCGCTCGGCGTGGGTGCTGATCGCGGGCTTCGCGGATCTCGGCGGTGAGCTTCAGGCGCTCGGCGTCGATGTCGACCAGGGCGAGCTCGAGGTCCTTGAACTCGTCGAGCAGCAGCAGGTCGGTGACGATGTGCTTGGTGAACACCGTGCTGCCGGCGCCGATGATGCATAGCTTGGCCATGGGATCGTTCTCCTTGCGGGTCGCGGGGAAAGGCGCATTTTAAGCCCGCCGGCGGCGCGGGATATAATCGCCTTGCGCGCCAGCCGCCGCGCCAAGGAGCCAGCCGCCATGATCGTAACCACCACCAACGCCATCGAAGGCCACCGCGTCAGCAAGTATCACGGCCTCGTCACCGGCGAGGCCATCATGGGCGCGAACGTCTTCAAGGACCTGTTCTCGAACATCACCGACGTCATCGGCGGCCGTTCCGGCGTCTACGAACGGGAGCTGCGCAAGGCCCGGGAGATCGCGACCGAGGAGATGACGGTCGCCGCCGCCGAGCTGGGCGCGAACGCCGTCATCGGCTGCGACATCGACTACGAGGTGGTCGGCGGCGGCGGCAGCATGCTGATGGTGACCATCGCCGGGACCGCCGTCACCGTCGACTGACCCCCTCCCCCTTGAATTCGGGGCGGCTTCGTTGTAAAATGTCCTGACCTGCGGGGGTATAGCTCAGTTGGTAGAGCACTTGTATGGCATACAAGAGGCCAGCGGTTCGAACCCGCTTACCTCCACCAAAGGCACGGGTCCCCATCGTCTAGAGGCCTAGGACACCGCCCTTTCACGGCGGCAACAGGGGTTCGACTCCCCTTGGGGACGCCTCGCCCGCGCGGCGAGGCTACCTGGCCCGGTAGCTGACCTCGCCGATGCGGGTGCGCATGAAGCCGCCGGCGTTGTCGCTGTCGACCATCAGCCCCAGCGCGACCAGCTCGTCCGGGACCTCGCCGAAGCGCTCGGCCCAGAGCCTGCCCACCGGGACGGTCAGCGTCCGCCACTCGCCCAGCTCGTCCCCGGCGCCCGCGACCGCGTGCATCTCAAAGCGCGCGATCGCCCCGCTGTACGGATTGGCCCAGCCGTCGCCCGCCGCCGCCTGCAGGGCGTGGACCAGCACCAGGGTGTCGTAGCGGAACAGACCCGTTTTCGCGGTCAGGTAAAAGCGCAGCGGGAAATCGTCGCCTGCCTTGCTGCGCTCGTCGGCCGGATTGCGCGCCTCGAGCACCTGGTAGCTGATCTCGACCGCCGCCGCCGGCGTGAACGGCAGCTCCTCCTCGCGCACGTAGCCCGCCACGCCGCCGTCGGCGACCGCCTCGATCGCCCGGCCCGCCGGACTGGCGGGATCGGCCACCTCGCGGTACTCGGTGTGGACGGGGAGGTTCTCGAAGGTCTCCAGCCGCCAGCCCTCGAGCTGCCCCGGCGCGAACACCGCGTCCTGCGCCTGCGCGCCCGCCGCCAGCAGCAGCGCGCCGCAGGCGGCCCAGCGCCTCATCGGACGCCAGCGGGAATCAAAGAACGGCAACGGCGCGGCGCGGCGGCCGCCCGGCGTCAGTCGCCGAGGCGGTACTCGAGCCTGACGGCGTCGCCGTCCGGCTGCCAGCCCAGCTGCCAGGAGCGCTCGGCGCCCGCCTTGACGCGCACGCCCAGCTCGTCATCGCCGGCGAGGCTCCAGCTGCCGTACGGCGTCAGCACGCCGCCGTCCATCGCCAGGCCGTAGCTCAGGTCGGCCTTGGCGCGCAGGTCCGCGTCGTTCCGCGCCGCCAGCCGCGGCGCGGCGAGGTCGGCGGCGAGGTCGGATCCGCCCGCAAGGCCCCAGCTCGGGGCCAGGCCCAGGCCCAGGCCCAGGCCGCCGGGGCCGGGCTCGACCCGCACATTGGCCTCGAGGCCGGTCTGCGTGTCGCCGGTCGCGGCGTAGCGGTAGGCGGCGCTGAAGCTCGCGGGGCCGTCGCCGGCGTACTTGACCCCGGCGGCGAGCACGAAGCTCGAATCGCCGCTGGGCGCGTCGCCCCAGTAGCCGGCGTAGGCGAGCTCGCCCACCGGCAGCAGCGGGAAGGTCCCAAGGAGGTAGTCCTCGGTGCTGTAGGAAACTCCCACGCGCAGCGCGCCGCTCTCGACGTCGAGGCTGTCCTCGCCCGTGAGCTCGGTCACCTTGAGGTCGCCGCTCGCGGCGCTGCCGCGCACGTGCAGCTGGTCGCTCAGCGCGCGGCTGTAGCCGATCGCGTAGCCGCGGTACTCGGCCTCGCGCGTCCCGCTCGCCGGCTCGCCGTCGGTGGCGTTGATGTTCACGTCGCCCTTGCCAAGGCCCGCGGCCACCGCCAGCAGGCCGTCGGCGGCTTCGAACACCGCGTACGGATGCATGATGTCGAGCTCGTAGCCGTAGCCCCCGCTGTCGTCCGCGCTGGCGTAGGTCGCGTCGAAGTCGTGGACCCCGAAGCTGAAGCCGACCATCATGCCGTTGTTGAGGATGAGGTCCGCGCCCGCGTTCTTGCTGAAGGTGTCGCCGTCGTAGACGACCTTGGCGTCGGATTCGCCGCCGACGCTGTAGCCTTCGGCGTGGCTCCAGAAGCCGGCGCGGTCGGCGTAGCCGCCCGAAGCGCCCGCCGCCCGGGCATCCTGCGGCCGCTTGAGCACCGCGTCGATGACCCCGATGCCGATCAGGCGCGTCGCATAGGCGCCGGTGTCCGCCGCCACGACGCGTTCCTGGGCCTGCGCGGCTGCGGCAAGCAGCAGGGCGGCCCCTCCAACAAGCGCCTTGGCGCCCGTTTTCCTTACATAATCCGTCATGGAGGCGTATTTTAACATGCCGGCCCCCGCCAAGGCTGGAAATAATTAGAATCAGCCCCTGCCGGCGCCGCCGGCGACGGAGGCCCAGCCGACCCATGGAAAACCCGATCAAGCAGCGCTTCGAGCGCGGCGAGCCCGTCGTCAACGGCTGGCTCGCGATCCCGTCGTTCTTCACCGCCGAGGCCATGGCCACCCTGCCGTGGGACTCGCTGACCATCGACATGCAGCACGGCCTGTCCGGCTACGACACCATGCTGCCGATGCTCGCGGCCATCCCCGCCGCGACGCCGGCGATGGCGCGCGTCCCCTGGCTCGAGCCCGGCATCATCATGAAAAGCCTCGACGCCGGCTGCCTCGGGATCATCTGCCCGATGGTCAACAGCGGCGCCGACGCCGAGAGCTTCATCCAGGCCATGCGCTACCCGCCGCGCGGCGGCCGCAGCTTCGGGCCGACCCGCGCCGTCCTGCGCCACGGCCCCGGCTACGCCGCCGAGGCCGACGCGAACTGCCTCGCCTTCGCGATGATCGAGACCAAGGAGGCCCTCGACGACATCGACGCGATCATGGCCACCGACGGCCTCGACGCGGTCTACGTCGGCCCCGCCGACCTGGCCAATTCGCTCGGCCAGCCGCCGCGGCTCGACCCCGAGGCCAAGGAGCTGACCGAGGCCTTCGACCTGGTCGTCGCCAAGGCCAAGGAGCACAAGCGCTGGGCCGGCATCCACACCGGCTCGGCCGCCTACGCCCGGCGCATGATCGACAAAGGATTCAACCTGGTCTCGCTGATGTCCGACACCCGCCTGCTGCTCAAGGCCGGCAACGACGAGCTCGCCCGCCTGCGGGAGCAGGACGGCAAAAAGGACGACGGCGGCGTCTACTGATCGAAGGGCGCCGGCGCCGCGAAGACCGCGGTTGCCGGGTGAAAGGCGTACCAGGCGAACCAGTAGCCGTCGACCGCCGCCAGCGGCTGCCCGGCCGCGTCCGCCGCCCAGGCGGCGCCGGCCGCCGCGTCCCAGTGGATGAAGACCGGCTCGCCGCCGACCTCGTCGGCGATCCGGCTCTGGCCGTAGGCCGCGAGGCGGCTGAGGGGATAGGCCTTGGCCGCGCCGCCGCGGCGCAGGCCGAGCACCCGTTCTTTGAGATGCAGCTCCCCGTCCGCCGGCGGCCGGTGGCGCAGCGGGAAAAAGACGCTGGGGCTGTCGGCGTAGCCGGCGTAGGGATCGCTGCTGTAGTTGCGGACGAAGCCGGTCGCGCGGCTGAGGACCTCGGTCGCCGG
>MEIE01000093.1 GCA_001750625.1 Candidatus Amphirhobacter heronislandensis | reverse complement strand
ATGAAACGCGTTCTGCTCAAGCTGTCAGGGGAGGCCCTGATGTGCAAGGACACCAATCTGAGCATCAAGCAGGAGATGCTCGACCATTTCGCGACCGAGGTCAAGGACGCGCATTCGATGGGCGTGCAGATCGCGCTGGTCGTCGGCGCCGGCAACATCATCCGCGGCAAGACCTTCGCCGGCGCCAACGAGGAGACCCGGATCGAGGGCGACTACATGGGAATGCTCGCGACCATCATCAACTCGATGGCGCTGCGCTCGAAGATGCAGAGCCACGGCCTCGACGTGAGGCTGCAGTCCGCCCTGAGCATGGACCAGGTCGCGCAGCTGTACATCCGCGACAAGGCCCTGTCCGGCCTCGAGGAAGGCAAGATCCTGATCTTCGCCGGCGGCACCGGCAATCCTTTCTTCACCACCGACACCGCGGCGGCGCTGCGGGCCTCGGAGATCAACGCCGACGCCCTGCTCAAGGGCACCAACGTCGACGGCGTCTACGACAAGGACCCCAACGAGCACGCTGACAGCAAGCTGATCAAGGAAGCCTCCTTCCTCGACGTCATCAACAAGGAGCTGCAGGTCATGGACGCGACCGCGATCACGATGTGCAAGGACCAGAACATCCCGATCCGGGTCTTCAACATCCACGAGCCCGGCAACCTGCGCAAGGTGCTCGCCGGCGAGCAGCTCGGCACGACGATCAGCGCCGCCGGCGCCTCCTAGACCTCCACCGTCTCCTCGGGCCGCGGCGCGAAGCGCCGCAGCCAGGCCAGCTGCCGGCGGACGAGCTGGCTGGACGCCGCCCTGCCCCGCCGCAGGGCCTCCTCCCAGCCGGTTTTGCCCTGCAGGTGCGCGACCACCTGCCGGTAGCCGACGCTGCGCAGCGCGCCGATGTCGGCCGGATAGTCGGCGAGAATTCCCTCGACCTCGGCGACCAGGCCGCGCTCGATCATCGCCATGAAGCGCAGCTCGACCCGGCGCCTGAGCTCGGACCTTGAGCGGGGGACCAGAAAGCGCCGGCGCAGCTTGAACGGCGGCGGCCGACGGCGGCGGGCCGGCGGCCCGCCCGCGAGATGAATCGCCAGCGCCCGGCCGATCCGCTGGCTGTCGTTGGGTCCGACGCGGCGGCCAAAGGCCGGATCGAGCGCGGCGAGCTTCGCATGGACCGCGGCGCTGCCCTCTTCTTCCATCTGCCTGGCGGCGGCGCGCGCCGCCGCTTCCTGCGCCGGGGCTTCGTCGAGGCCGTGCAGCAGGGTGTTGACGTACATCATCGTCCCGCCGACGAGCAGCGGCAGGCGACCGCGGGCCTGAATCGCGGCGACGCAGGCCGCGGCGTCGCGGAAGAAGCGGCCGGCGCTGTAGGCGCCGTCGGGATCGAGGATGTCGATGAGATGGTGCGGGATCTTGGCGCGGACCGCCGCGCTGGGCTTGGCGCTGCCGATGTCCAGCCGCCGATAGACCGCGCAGGAATCGACGCTGACGATCTCGCAGGGCAGGCGGTCGGCGAGCTCCTCGGCCAGCGCCGACTTGCCGGCGCCGGTCGGGCCGGCGATGAGCAGCGCGGCGCCTTCGGCGCGCAGCGCGGCGGGGTCGAGGCCGGCGAGCAGCGCCTCCAGCCTAGCGGCCACGCTCGAAAAACGCGTCCAGTTCCTTGAAGCTGATGGTCCGCCAGCACGGCCGGCCGTGGTTGCAGCGGCCCGAGCCCGGCGTCGTCTGCATCAGGCGGATGAGCTCGCGCTGGCCCTCGACGCTCAAAAAAGGCTGCGAGCCGCGCAGCGCCGCATGGCAGGCGATGGTCGCGAGCGCCTTGTTGGTGGCTTCTTCGACCGCGAAGACGGCGCCGGCGTCGCCGAGGTCCGTAAGGCAGTCGCTGACAAGCCCGGCATAGTCCTCGATTTGGCCGGCGAGCTGCGCCGGGACGCCGGCGAGCACCTCGACGCCGTCGATGTTGCAGATCGCTAGGCCGCAGTCGGTCAGGTGGCCGCGGTAGCGCTCGACCACGTCCAGCTCCTCGGGGCTGAGGCTGAGCTCGATCTCCTCGAGCAGGGGCTGCACCGCGTTCTCGGACCTTTCCATGTCCTCCTTGAGGCCCTCGTACAGGATGCGCTCGTGCGCGGCGTGGATGTCGATCAGGATCAGGCCGCGCTCGCTCTCGGCCAGCAGGTAGATGCCGTTGAGCAGGCCGATCACGTTGCCAAGGCGCTGCGGAAAAAATTCCTCCTCGGCGGCGGGCGCCGCGGCCGGAGCAAGGACGTTCGGCGGCGTCCCACCGGGCCGGGCGGGCGCGGCGGCCGGTGCTGGCGGCGCTGGCGGCTGCGAAGATGGATAGACGGCCGGGTTGGGCAGCGGCGCGCTGCGCGCCGCCGCGGTCCTCGAGTCGTAGTCGGCCTCGTCGCGGGTGAAGATCTCGGCGTTCGGCGGCGCCGGCGGCAGCGGCCGGACGAAGTTGATGTCCGGGTTGATCCCCAGCGGCTTGGCGACCAGCTGGGTCTTGACGGCGCGGTAGACGAACTGGAAGATGGGCGCGCCTTCTTTAAAGCGGACCTCGGTTTTCGACGGATGGGCGTTGACGTCGAGCATCGCCGGCGGCATCGTCAGAAACAGCGCGAAGGCGACGTTCGGCGAGCGCGCCGTGTCGGCGAGGGCCTTGCGGATCGCCAGGACCACGGTGCGCTCGCGCACGCTGCGGCCGTTGATGTACAGGTGCTGCCGCGTCTGCGAGCTGCGGATGTCCGGATTGATGTAGCCCTCGATCCGCAGCGGGCCGCTGCTGTCCTTGACCGCCATCGCGCCGTCCTTGAACCTCTTGCCGTAGAAGCCGAACAGCCGCTCGCTCATCTCCTGCTGCGGCATGCTGCTCTGTTCGCGGCCGTTGATGCTGAGCTTCATCGCGATCGAGGGTACCGTCAGCGCCAGCCGCTGGAACAGCGCCTCGCAGCGGGAGGATTCGCCCCGCTCCTGCCCCATGAAGCGGCGGCGCACCGGCGCGTTGGCGAACAGGCCGGTGACGCTGACTTCGGTGCCGGGCGCCATCACGCAGTCGTGGACGGGCTCGACGAGCTCGCCATCCTGCGCGACGATCTCCGCTCCGGCGGGCTGGGCCGCCGGCCGCGACCGCAGCCGCATCCGTCCGAGCGTGGCGATCGAGGCCAGGCCCTCGCCGCGGAAGCCCAGGGTCGCGATCGTCTCCAGGTCGTCCATGGCGACGAGCTTGCTGGTGGTGTGCGCCTTGATGGCGATCTCAAGGTCCTCTTTGGGAATCCCGCAGCCGTCGTCGCGGACGGTCATGCTGCCGAAGCCGCCCTCTTCGATCGCGACCTCGATGCTGTAGGGCTTGCTGTCGATGGCGTTCTCCATCAGCTCCTTGAGCGCCGACGCCGGCCGTTCGACGATCTCGCCGGCGGCGATCTGGCTGACCGTGAAGCGGTCGAGCGGCTTGATCCGCGGCAGGCCGCCGTCCTTTGCTCCTTCCATCGCTACAGCGCTCCCTGGTCCGCCTGGGTGGCGGCGTACTCGATGACCGCCTCGGCGATCGCCTGGGCGGCCTGCTCCCGGAAGACCGGCCGCTGCAGGTTGCGCAGGTCGACCGGGTTGCTCATGAAGCCGATCTCGACCAGCACCGCCGGCCCGCAACCGCGGTCCGGCCTGGGATAGAGCACCGCGAAGCGCGCCTCGTGGACGTAGTCGGCCCGGTTGTGCAGGGCGTGCCCCTCGATGCGCCCGAGCCGCTCCTTGATGCCGCGACCGATCTTGTCCGAGACGTCGGCGCTCAGGTCCAGGCACAGCGACGGCGCCTCCTTGCGGTTCTCCTCCATGAAGCGCGCCAGCTGCCGCTCGCCGACGTTGCGGGCCGCGCCCCGGTCCTCTTCGTTGGACTTGCGCAGCTCCCGCGCGAGGCGGCTCTCGCTTTTGGGATCCGAGGAGATCTTGAACACCGACGCTCCGCGGTGCCGACGAACAGATCGGCCTGCGCCTCGGACGCCTTCGCCTGCCGCGCCCGCAGCGGGACGAAGTAGTTGCTGTCGCGGGTCATCTTCGCGGCGATGCCCTCGACCCGCGCGAGGCGGTCGCGCACCCGCCGCGAGACGTCCAGGACGATGTCGCTCTCGTAGGTGCCGTCGGCCGCGATCGCGCCCGGATCCTCGCCGCCGTGGCCCGGATCGATCATCACCACGAAGTCGGCCGCGGGCGGCGGCGGCGCTGGCGCGGCCGGCGCGGCGTCCCGGTAGCGGTCGATCACCTGCTGGTCGAAGCCGACGCCGCCGAGCATCTCGAGGTTGCCGCCGATTTGCCGCCGATGTCCTTCGCCGGCGTGATGTCCAGGACGGTCCGCGCCTGGTAGATGTCGTAGGGCGCGAGGCTGAACAGGCTTTTTTCGATCGCCTCGCGCAGCTCGAAGACGATGCGCAGGTGCTCGCCGTCGTTGCGCGCCGCGCGCACCGATTCGATGTACGGCGCGTGCGACAGGTCGATGGCGTCCAGCGCCTCGAGCAGCCGGTCGCCGTCGGCGGTGCGGAAGTGCAGGTACAGGCGCGGCGGATTCTGCGCCAGGCCCAGGCGGTAGTCCAGCGGCGCCTTGGACTCGATCACCAGCCGCGTGTACTCCGGCGCCGGGTACAGCCGGATGTCGACCAGCTCCTCGGCCGCCGCCGGCAGCCAGGCGCCGGCGCCCAGCCCGGCCGCGGCGAGCAGGGCTACAGCCGCGCGAGGCATGCGGCTCCTGCGGCGGTCCCGGCCGCGAGGACGGCGACGCGGCCGCCGGCCGGCGCGTCCCGCAGCGCGACATCGATGTCGGGCGTCCCCAGCCCGGCGGCCTTTTCGGGCCATTCGACCAGGCACAGGTCGCTGGCGTCAAGCGCCTCGGCCAGCCCCGCCTCGTGCCATTCCTGGAAAAGGTCAATGTGCGCGAACATCAGGCCATCGCTATTATAAGTTTCAAGCAAAGTGAAGGTCGGGCTGACGACCTCGGCGGCCACGCCCAGCGCGCGCAGGATGCCGCGTGCCAGGGTGGTCTTGCCGGCGCCGAGCTCGCCGCGCAGGTGGACCATCCCCGGCCGCGGCAGCAGCGGCGCCAGCCGGCCGCCCAGCTCCAGCGTCGCCGCCTCGGTGGGCAGCTTAATTTCGTCCTGCGCCGTCGCCGCCGTCATCGCTCTCGAAGGCGTAGCGGTTGGCCACCGGCATGCGCCAGCCCTTGCCGAAGGCCCGCTTGGTCACGG
>MEIE01000092.1 GCA_001750625.1 Candidatus Amphirhobacter heronislandensis | reverse complement strand
AAGAAAGAGCCGAGGCAGTCAAAGCCTACGGTGATAACGACCCGTCCAGATTCCCCGAAGCCCACCGCTTCCATCTCCCGGATGGCTGCCACTGGTAAGATATTCCGCTGCTGACCGAATCTGTTTCCGCGCTCGGATTAGGGCTTGTCACTACCCGCAGAGAACAATTTAAGCACCTGAAGGAGGGTGATTGAGGTGAGAACCACTCCGGAACAGATCGACCGGTGGCGAGCAGCGCCGTCCGAACACCAGCGATTGGAATTCAAATCGGCTAGGACGCAGTTTGATAATGAGAATCTTTACGAATACTGCGTTGCGTTGGCGAATGAAGGCGGTGGCCATCTCATCTTGGGAATTGAAGACAAGCCACCGCGGCCCGTAGTCGGAACAACTGCGTTCAATAATCCCATTGATATGGAAGAGAAACTCTATCGAGTCCTTCGCTTTCGGGTCGACATCGAAGAGGTTAGCCATCCTGATGGGCGCGTCCTTGTTTTTCACATCACCGGACGGCCGCATGGTATGGCGTATGAGCATAAGGGTAGATATCTGATGCGCTCGGGTGCGAGCACTGTTCCAATGAGCCAAGACCATCTGCGGAGGATATTTGATGAAGGTAAACCTGATTGGTTAGAAGAGCCTTGCAAAGAAGCGTTAACCGTAGATGAAGTAGTTGACCTTTTGGATACGCAGACATTTTTTGAGTTGCTTAAATTGTCCTACCCATCCTCTAGTATGAGAGTTATTGATCGCCTTGTGACGCGAGAGATGATAGACCGTACCGCGAATGGCTATTCGATCCGACGAATAGGTGCCTTATTGCTCGCCAAACGGTTGGAAGATTTTCCTTTCGAGACAAGAAAGAAAGCACCTCGCGTCATCGTTTACACGGGTGCGTCCAAGAGAAATACCAAGTTGGATCAAATATGGGATACGGGTTACGCTGTCGGATTTAAAAGTTTGGTCCAATTCGTTATGTGGCTGATACCTCAGAATGAAATCATCGAAGACGCGCTTCGCAGAGAAGTCAAGTTGGTGCCAGTGGATGCTATTCGAGAACTGATTGCCAATGCCCTGATTCATCAGGATTTCACACTTACTGGCGTGCGTGTCATGATCGAGCTATATGCAGATCGAGTTGAAATATCTAGTCCCGGTGCTCCGCTTGTATCAGTGGATCGTTTTATTGACGAAAATCAGTCACGGAACGAAAGATTTACGGATATCATGCGGCTTTTCTCCATCTGCGAAGAAAAAGGTAGTGGCATTGATGAGGTCATTAATGCAGCGGAGTTCTCTCAGTTACCAGCACCATCTTTTCGCGCTGAAACTCGGCTTACGAGAGCTATTCTTTATGGTCCGAGACCTTTTGAGGAAATGGACCGTGACGCGCGCATGCGCGCCTGTTATCAACATTGTGCATTGCAGCATGTCTTAGGAAAGAAAATGACGAATCAATCATTGAGGGATCGATTTAAACTATCCGAAAGCAAGAGTGCTGTCATATCTCAGATCATTGGCTACACGCTTGAATCTGGATTAATTATTCCAGACCCGACCGTTGGAAGATCGAGAAAATATGCGCGTTACCTGCCATTTTGGGCATGATTCTGTAGCGCACTAGGGCTATTGAGACAACTCTTCGCTTTACACGGCGATCGGAATTTCATCCATCGCATCGCGCTCATTCCTTTTCAAACCCCCCAGAGCCATTACCTGCCTTCTCTCGCCAGCGACCGGTATTGGCTGCAGTGACATCGAGGCTTCGGGCCACCATCTCGATGGACTCGCCCCGGTCCACTCGCTTCACGGTTTTGGGCTTGCGCTTGTCCGTCATGCGCTTCCTCATTCTTCCGAATTGCCATGGAACACCTCCGTTATCCCTCATGATCAGGTCTTGGATCAATCCTTCATCTAGTGCCCGAAGTAACTCTGGGGCGGAGGAAATTCTTATTTAAGAGGCACCCATTACCGGTGGTGCCTGGAGTCTTCAAGTCACTGATATTATTGGATATTCTTATTTAAGCCCATTTAAGGCCTACTCATTTTGGGAGATGCTTCGTAATCGTAACCGATTGATTTTCATAAGATATTTTTATTTAAGCCTATTTAAGATGCACTCGAAAATTTCTCCGTTGATTTTTCAACCATCGCTGACTGAGATGAGCATGAGGGAATGTCGGAATCCTCTGACAAAGAGACTGGGAGTGTAGCACCCTAGGGTTTTTGGGATACTCCCGAAGGACGCGGCGACCGGATATTCACCCGCCTCGTCGCGTATGAACTGGCTTGGACAGAGCAATGCCAGTGTCGCTTGACCAGCCATAGCTCGTTGTACCCGTCTTTGAACCGCTGAAGATCTCGCTGCAGTTCCTCGATGCACGAATACGGCTTCGGCCAGAGCAGATTTTCCTTGGAAAAGCGAATGAACCGCTCGACATAGCCATTGCCTTCTTCGAGAGCGGACGAAAGACGGCAACGAGTCGATTCTAACCAACGAATCTCGTGTTGGAAGGCGTGGCATGTACTCGACCCGTTGTCATGGCAGATGGTCTTAGCTTGCCGCCACGCCTTGGTCGATGGCCCGAAGCGCATCCGCCCCCCCTTAGCGAATGCGCTGCAACGCTTTGAAGCGCGTGCCTCCCCACGCAGGCGGCCGAGAGATGGTCGATGCCCACGAAGACGAAGACCTGCCTTCCGGTGCTCAAAGTGGTCGTGGTCATGTCTGTGCCTCACATCTCATCCACCCTCGAAGGGATGATGGTTCCGTTGGCGAGCAGGCCGTTGTTCCACGCATGAGCCGCAAGACCCGATCTCTCGCCGTGCGAATGTCTTTGATCTTAAGCGCGCATGCACCTTGCGATAACCCTCGTTGTGGAGCGGGCTGACTTCGATGACCTGTTCGATGGCCTTAGGTCTCCGCATCCGGCATCGCACCGACCGATCCCGGACTCTTGCGCTCGGAACGATCGGCGGTGGCCGCATCCAGATAACGATACACGCCCGCATGGTTGATTCCCATACCCGGCAGACCCGCGAAACGCCTAAGTCTTTTTCGTGGAGGAAAAAAAGATGACGACGCTCATCGCATCGATCACCTTTGCACAAAAGGGCGGCCCGTCTCCATCATTTCAATCATCTCGCGCAGCGGCTCGTTGTCCATGGTGGTCGAGCCCAACAAGGATTACAGTTGTTTGATCTTCTTGGCCGCAGGATCCGATTTTTTCTCTTATCGATGCACACTCGGCCCCATCGAAAAACGCCTCGTGCCAACGACTGATATCGGCCGCCATCACGCTCAAACTCCGGGCGACCAACTCCATCGATTCACTTCAAATCACACACCGTGACCTCGATCTTGCGAGCCACCGTCATTCTCGGTTTCCGAGGAGCTCCCGTCTTTTTGGTCTTTTGACCGGTCTTGCCTTTTGCCATGAAAAACCTCCGTTATCCTCTATGAGCAGGTCTTGGATTAAGCGCTAATTAGTGCCCCAAAAAAAACTCTAGGACAAATAAACTCTAAAGTAACCGTGCAGGCGCTTCGCCGAATTTCATCTCGTCATGATCTTCTTGATTGGCCACCTCAATCACCATCCCAAGAATCAGCCGGCGCATAGATTGTGAGCATCAACTCCGACTCGCCGATCAGGCGATACTGCGGTGCTCGCCGCGAAAGGTCTTCGCTTCGGGAAAGGATAATTCGAACCCCTTCCCCCCTTCTATCCATTATGTGCGTGCGATGAGTCTCGAAATCGACCCGTTCAACCGGACAACGCGCCAATAGGCTGGTAATGACTTCATTTCTCGCTGCCTGTCGGTAGGGAAAATCATCCGGAGTCATCGTATTAGCCAACTGACCCGGTACATACAACTCCAAACGATCATCGAATATTCGCAGCCTTATCTTACTACCGATCATGGAGTAGTCACGATGAGCAACCGCATTTGTAAGCGCTTCGAAAACGGCGCGCATATCGAATTGCGGAATATCCTCGCGTCCTCCCTGTGGTCTCTTTTTTGCGGATACTCGCATGTTCTTTCGCACGAAGTCGCAGGCACCGAAAATCTGTTGATCCAACGGCCCGGTGATATCCAAAGCATCGCGCTGATACATTGCACCATCTTGCGGAGAAATCTCCCTACCTCGATACGCGACAGCCTGAATGAATGCGGTGGAAAGAAACTCCCGAGGGTCTCGAGATGCCAGCAGCACCCCGGCTACCGTGGGCCGCAATATCCCGTCATCGTCTTTCGATGCCATCGCCAGTTTGGAGAGCATACTCTCCGGGGGCTCCAAAGTCCTCGGCGTCACGAAACGCTGCCATAGCGCTTCGTCCAGATCGCCGAGCGCTGCGCGATGAATGGGAGTCTCATCGAATCGAATAAGCCTTGCTTGGCTGCGTTGCTGAAACAACCGCGCCAACTGATCTGAGGGAATTTGTCGCTTTGAGGAACCGATACGTCGAACAAAGCCTCTCGGGCTGCTATGAACAAATAAACTGCGCTCAACCTCTACCTTCAGTACAGCCAGATCATCACCTGTCGTGGATGGAAGCCATAGCCTCCTGATATAAGGTGACAAAGGAGGATCGATCTTTTGTTCACAAACCTCAAAAATCAATCGTTCAACGGCATCCAGCCTTTCCACCGGAATACCAAGAATCTCTCGCGTACTATCATCCACACCCAGCACCAATACACCACCGCGCGAATTCGCAAAAGCGGCGAGCTCGTCAGCGACAGAATCACGATGCGGGGCGGAGACGTTTTGACCAGAAAAACGGACCTCTTTGAGTTCCAGAGATGAATCTTCACCGATTCGTATCTGGTCCAACAATTCCTTAGTGCTATCAAACATCGTTCACTTCTCGCCCCAACCGACGATAACGACGCTCGAATGCCTCCCGCCCACCCTCCATAACTTGGCAGACTTCCTCGCGCATGGATTTTTCTTGCAGCGATCCTGATTGAGCGACCCTGCACTGTCCTCCGGAAAAATTGAGTGCATGGACCATCTCGGCATCTCCGTTGACGACAATATTTGGATTATGTGTAACCACAATGATTTGTCGCTCCGACTTGTTTTCGCGTATCTGCCGCACGACAAGATCGTAGATCAAGTGATTGTCCAAGTCATCCTCCGGCTGGTCAAGAATCAATGGCTCCTTGCCGTGTGCGAGCAAAAAGGCAAGCATCGCTGCTGCTCGTTGTCCAGCTGATGCTTGTATAATCGGCTGAAAATCCTTTCCATCACCCAGACGGCTGTATTGGATTTGCAACGTATCCTCCGGAAACCACGTCATTATACGATCTAACATATCTGGACGCTTGGAAGACTCGGCCAAAAGAAATTTATTAAACCGAGCACCGAAATCACCGCTATTTTGGCAAGCCTTCATCAGTCGTTTATGCATTTGACGTAGGCGATTTTCAATCTCATCTGTAGCCCGCGAGACACTCTCAGGCAAACTCCGATGTAATTCGGCAACCAATCCTTTTGCCTGCTCATCACCTTCCATAGGCAAAAATATAATCTCCTTATATTTATCAAAAGATACCCCTAAGACATCTCTCAAAGAGCGCTCTGCCATCAATGGATCACGACCATAGGGCAACAGACCAATACGCACGAATGGATTTCGCGCCAATGTTTGGTCAAGGAATTTCTGGCGGGTTCGGTAAATCTCACGCCGCGCTTCCCAGACTTTTTCCAACTGTACTTGTGCATGTTCCACGACTCTATCACGCTGGTTTTTTAGCGATACCAGACGTTTTTCTTCCCCGTCCAGCCTTTGGCGTTCTTGCACCAAGCGACCGTATTCGCTCGGATCGGTTACACCTTGTTTTTTCAGTATATTGACCAATGTCTGGTAATCACTACCAGCCTTATCGACTGCCAGCTGCCAAGCTGTCTTCGCCAATTCGGATCGCTGAGCAACTACTGCAGATCGTAGATTTTTGGCACTCTCACGCACCGTAGATTCCGCTGCACATACGGCTTCAGCCAATGCTGCTACGATTCCCAGCGCATCTTTTTCCTCTGCTTTTATGGCATCGAACAAACCATCGGGGATATCCTCTGACATCAGAGTGTCAGCAAACACTTCAACTTGCTGGGCCATGTTCTCTATCGTATTGAACTGCCGATCAATCTCCCGTCGTTGTCTGTTGCGGTGTTGATAGCCTTTCAGTATTTCGGCATGATGCGCTTCCTCGAATCGCTGGAGCTTACGCTTCACATCATCGATTTGCACAGTGAGAGCATCGTGACCTTGGAGTTTCACATCCAGCGCACGCACCTGTGATTGCAAGGCAAGAAACTGATCTCGGGATTCATCCAAGATCGCTTTTTGCACTGAAGTGCTCGCTTCCTCATCGATAACACTCAGCAATGCCTGCTGGCTTTCGTCGGCCAATGCCGCAATTTGTCCTTGGCTAAAAATACGTACCGGAAAGCGCTCGGATGTAATGCTCTGGCTAGCAGATGCTTCTCGGCCATCGACATCTTGCTCCTCCACTGCTATGCCATCTCTGCTCTGGGGCCAGTGCAGAAAGTGGCGCACACCATCTCGCTTCAGGGTAAGTGTGATGATGGTATCTTCCTGCAAGCCACCTTCGTCAATACGACTTCGGGGTACCCGATTGAATCGCTCGAACGTCGTACGCGGCTCGCTTCTCTCATTCAGATCCATCATCTCACTCTCACGTCTCAAAGCGAGTCGTGAAAAATGCACCACCGATGACTTACCTGTACCGCGTCCGCCGATCAACGCATTGAACCAAGGGCTAAAATTCAGACTTGCCTTTCGATCGCGACCCATATAGCGCGCTTTGTCAATCTCGATGGTCTCGATAAAATGTTCCGGCAACGCAAACGGATCGAAAGGATGTGGATCATCACTGCGGCGAATCGATACCCTGTTGCCATCGAGCAATGCGAGCCTTAACCCCTCCAAGGTAGGCTCGGCCATCTTGACCCAA
>MEIE01000091.1 GCA_001750625.1 Candidatus Amphirhobacter heronislandensis | reverse complement strand
TCGGCCGCGATCCGGCAAAAGCCCGCCGACAGGCCGCAGACGTCCTCGAGGGTCGGGACCAGGATCACCGAACTATCCGCGACCGCCGGCCGCGGATCAAAGGGCAGCGGCGAGATGAGGATCTTCGGCGCCAGCGCCGGCAGGACCCGCAGCGCCCGCAGGATCACCGCCGCGCCGGTGCCGCCGCCGACCCCGACCGCGACGCAGCCGGCCGCATCGATCGCCCGCAGCCGCGCGGCGGCTTGTTCGGCCGCGGCGTCGAGGGCGGCCATCTTGCGCGCCGGCTCCCAGGCCTCGCCGGCGCCGCCGAGCGAGACGTCGATGGTCTCGGTCGCGGCGCCGAGCTCGGCGAGCCGGTCGCGCAAAAAGCCGTGCTCGGCGGCCTTGGTCTCGAGGGTCGCGAGCAGCAGGACGCGGCCGGCCACCGCGATCAGCCCTTGACCGCGCCGGCGGTCATGCCGGTGATGATCTGGCGGCTGGCGACGAAGGCGAAGACGATCGGCGGGATCGCCAGCAGCATGCCGGTGGCCATGATCACGCCCCAGTCGATGTCGTACTCGGTGATCGAGTTGACTATCGCGACCGGCACCGTGCGGGTGCTGCGGTCGGAGATGGCGTTCGCGAGCAGAAACTCGTTCCAGGCGATGCGGAAGGTGAAGATCGCCGCGGCCGCCATGCCGGGCTTGATCAGCGGCAGGATGACCAAAAAGAAGACCTGGAAGGGATTGGCGCCGTCCATCCGCGCCGCCTCCTCGAGCTGGTGCGGCACCTGGACGATGAAGCTTTGCAGGATCCAGACCACGAAGGGCAGGTTCATCGCGGCGTAGGCGAGGATGATGCCGAACATGGTCCGGTCGATGCCGTACTGGAAGGTCCAGATGCCGAAGATCGGCACCAGCAGCACCGCCGGCGGCACCATCCGCACCAGCAGGGTCACCAGCGAGGCGGTGTCGCGGCCGAGGAAGCGGAACCGCGCCAGGGCGTAGGCCGCCATGCAGCCGGCCGCCAGCGTGATCGCGGTCGAGGCCAGCGCGATGACGATCGAATTGACCAAGGAGCGGCTGAAGGTCGGGTTGCAGTAGTCGGCGGTCTCGTACCACAGCAGGTCGCACAGCGCCAGCTCGTAGTTGCGCAGGGTCGGGATGAACAGCAGGCTCGCGGTGTCCGACATGATGTCGACGTTCAGCCGCAGCGAGGTCGCGAGCATCAAAAGGATCGGCCCCAGCGCCAGCGCCGCGAGCAGCGCCAGCGCCAGGTAGAAGCCGACGCCCGGCCGGCCGGTCACGCCGCTCATCGCGCCGGCCCGTCCACCTGCGCGACCGCGCGCCGCGCCGCGGAACGGATCGCCGCCAGCGGCCGGTCGACCGCGGCGCCGTGCCGCGCCTTGTGCGCCGCGTCCATGCCCAGCAGCTCGTGCAGCCGCGCCGCGGCGCGGTGGAACAGCCGGCAGCTAATCGCCGCGACGACCTCGAGCTCGTCGCCGGCTTCGGCGAAGCCGGGGCAGCCCTTGCGCCGCAGGTTGTAGATCTGCCGCCGCGGGTCGCGGGTGCCGCCGATGCGGTGCCAGGCGCCGTCCCGGCTGCGGTTGGCGACGACGGCGATGAAGCCGTCCTCGGCGTCCATGTGGGCCCGGGTCCGGCCGGCGAGCGCGAGCTGGCCGGCGGGCGAGTTGTGCGCGCGGCTGATCTGCGCGCCCACCCGCTTCTTGTACGCCGGGTCCTTCCAGCGCTCCTTGGCCTTGGCGGCGATCTGGCGGCGGACCTCGGGGCGGCCCTGGGTCGCCTTGGCGACCGCCGTGCGGCGCTCGCTCGGGTAGCTGAAGCGCATCGCGATCCAGCGCGTCCGCTTGCTCGACTTGTAGGGCTTGCCGGTGTGCGGGTTGACGTCCGGCTCGGCGTCCCACGGCGGCGCCGGCAGCGCGGCGGCGAGCCGCGTCCGCAGCGCGGCGAGCTTGGCGTCGAGCTGGCGTTTTTCGGCCGCGAGGTGCTCCTCGAACACCCGTTTGCCCGCTTCCTTGTCCGGCTGGCCGCCAGCGCTCTGCGCCGCCCGCAGCCTGCGGTGCTGCGCCTGCAGCCAGCGGCCCTGGGGTAGGGCCGGCCCGCCTTTTTGATTTCTTCGATCAGCCGGCGGCTGCGCTCCTTCGCCTGCCGCCGCGCGGCGACGCAGGGATCGCATCTGCTGCCCGGCGGCGCGTCCATCTCGTTGCCGCAGGTGTGGCAGTGGCCGGCGGCGTCCCAGGCCTCGGCGAGGTGCTTTTGCCGCCGGCGCTCGCGCGACAGGCTCATGTCGCCGCCGTGCTTGCGCTTGACGACCGCCGCCCCGCCCAGCTCCCGCCAGCCGCGCTCGGTCGCGGCGAGCAGCGCCGCGCCCGCATCGTGGACCGCCGCGATGCCGCCGGCGACGAAGACCGCGCCCAGGGACGCCGGGACGCTGCGGTCGGTCGCGGCGAAGACGTCGACGATGCCCTGCCAGGCGCCGCCGCGCTTCCACAGCCGGGCCTCGAGGATGAAATCGCCGCCGCCGGCGGCCTCGTGGCGCTCGGCGTTCGACATGTTCTTGGCGCAGGGACGCCAGCTCAGCGCCGCGGCCGCCGCGCCTTTGCCGCGCGGCCGCTTCGCCGTCCGGGCCTTCACGCGCCCGCCGCCGCCGCCGCCGCGGCCACGCGCCGCTGCTTTTGCGCGCGGGCCTCGGCGAACTTGGCGTAGAAGAACATCGCCAGCGTCAGCGCCAGCAGCATCAGCAGCAGCAGGTTGGACATCGCCGCCGCCACGCCCAATTCGCGGAACTCGGACGCCGTGCGCGAGATCCGCAGCGACAGGATCTCGGTGGACAGGCCGGGGCCGCCGTTGGTGAGGACGAGGATGACCTCGAGCACCTTGAAGGCGTCGATCAGGCGCAGCAGCATCGTCACCACCAGCACCGGCGCCATCAGCGGCAGCTTGATCAGCCAGATCTGCTGCCACTCGCTCGCGCCGTCCATGCGCGCCGCCTCCAGCGCCGAGCGCGGCAGCGACTGCAGCGCCGCCAGCGCCAGGATGAAGATGAACGGCGTCCACTGCCAGACGTCGGCGATGATCACGCTCGCGAAGGCCCAGCTGCCGTCCGACAGCCACGGCACCGGTTCAAGCCCCAGCGCCTTGAGCAGCCGGTTGAAGGGCCCGACGCTCGGGTGGTACATGTAGCGCCACATGATGCCGACCACGATCGGCGCGATCATCATCGGCATGATGAACACCGTCCGAAAGAACGACATGCCGCGGATCCGCCGGTCGAGCAGCAGCGCCAGGCCGACGCCGATCACCATCTCGGCCCCGACCACGATCGCGGCGAACTTGACCGTCACCACGAAGCTCTCGCGGAAGCTCTCGTCCTGCAGCAAGAAGGCGTAGTTGCGCAGGCCGACGAACTCGGCCTCGCCGATGCGCTGGCTGGGATTCCAGTCGAGGAAGGTCGCGTAGACCATGTACGCGACCGGGTACAGCAGCGCCACCGCCATGATGGCGGCGGCCGGCGCCAGGAACAGGTAGGGGGTGGCCCGCGCCGCGCCGCGCATGCTCATCGCGGCGCCGCGCCCGGGGCCGCCGCTAGGCTAGTCCCAGGTGTAGTAGCCCGCCTCGCGCATCACGTCCGAAGTGCGGGCGGCGACGCCGTCGAGGGCTTCTTGGACGTCCAGGCCCTCGGTGAGCACCTTGGACAGGCTGGTGCCGAGGTCGGCGTTGATCTTGCCCCACACCGGGATGATCGGCCGCCAGTCGGGGTCGGCGTGCCGCAGCGCCTCGCCGAAGGTCGCCATGTGCGGGAACTTGGCGTTGACCTCGGCGTCGGCGTGGGTGGAAAAGCGCGACGGGTTGCCGCCGGCGAGCGCGATCATCTTGTCGACCCGCGGCGAGGTCAGCCACTGCAGCAGCAAAAACGCCGCTTCCTTGTTCTGGGCGTTCTTGGGGATGCCGATGCCGAAGCCGCCGGTCTGCGAGCCGCGGCGGACGCCGCGGGGGTGCAGCGCCCAGCCGACCTTGCCCGCCACCTTGGACTTGGAGGGGTCGTTGACCTGGCCGGCGAACTGGGTCGAGTCCAGGAACATCGCGGTCTGGCCCTGCAAAAAGGCCGCGCCGGCCTCGGCGAAGCCGAAGGTCTCCGAGCCCTCGGGGCCGCAGTCGACGATGGTCTTGAGCGCCTCGGCCGCCTTGACGCCGGCGGCGTTGTTGACGATCGGCTGCCAGTTGTCGTCGAAGATGCGGCCGCCGAGCGGGGCGAGGTGCAGCAAGAAGGCGTGGCTGGCGTGGTGGCCGGAGGCCGCCCGCGACGACAGGCCGCCCATGCCCGGCTCGAGCTGCGGGATGCGGCAGGCGACGTCGAGCAGCTCGTCGTAGGTCTCGGGGACCTTGAGGCCGTGCTTGTCGAAGATGTCGGTGCGGTAGCCGAGGATCGAGGTCTCCGAGCCGAAGGGGATGCCGAACAGCGAGCCGGTCTTGCCCTCGAGGTAGCCCTTGTTGCCGCCGGCGAAGCCGATGTTGTAGACGTAGGCGTCGATCAGGTCGTCGGGGTCGTAGGACGGGTCCGCCAGCTTCGGATTCATGAAGTAGCGGGCGAGGTTCTCGAGCTGGTCGGCGTAGACGTAGTCGGCCTTGGAGAAGACGACGTAGCCGATCAGGTCGTAGTCGCCGCGGTCCTTGGTGAGCTCGAGGGTCTGGCGCTCGCGCATCTTGAGGTACTGCAGCTGGTCGACCTCGACCTCGATGCCGGTCTCCTCGGTGAACTGCGGGATGATCTTCATCACCGCGTCGTAGTGCGGGCTGAAGGGGAAGTTCACCACCAGGGTGTCGCCGGCGTACGGCGCGTAGGGGTTGGCGAACGCCGGGCCGCCCGCGAGGGCGAAGGCCGCGGCGGCCGCGGCCGCCTGTTTGATGGATTGCTTCATCGCTGCTCTCCTAAAAAGTATGACTTTATTCTAACAGAAGCCGGCCGGGTGCTACAATCGCCGTGGAGCGAAGGAGGGACGGTTTTGCCGAAAATCGAGCTGGAGGGGCTGAGCAAGGCCTACGAGGACGGCATGGTGGTCGCCGGCCTCGACCTCACGATGCCCGACGGCGAGTTCACGGTCATCGTCGGCGCCTCGGGCTGCGGCAAGTCCACCACCCTGCGCATGATCGCCGGCCTCGAGGAGGCTTCGGCCGGCCGCATCGTCATCGACGGCCGCGACGTCACCCGCCTCGAGCCCAAGGAGCGGGACATCGCCATGGTGTTCCAGGACTACGCGCTGTATCCGCACATGGACGTCGCCCGCAACATGTCCTTCGCGCTGCGGCTGGCGCGGCGGCCCAAGGCCGAGATCGACGAGCGGGTCAAGGCGGCCGCCGCGGCGCTCGACCTGCTGCCCTACCTGCACCGCAAGCCCAGCGAGCTGTCCGGCGGCCAGCGCCAGCGGGTCGCGATGGGCCGGGCCCTGACCCGCGACGCGGGCACCTTCTTGTTCGACGAGCCGCTGAGCAACCTCGACGCCAAGCTGCGGGTGCAGATGCGCATCGAGCTCGCGCTGATGAGCCGGCGGCTGCGCAAGAACATGATCTACGTCACCCACGACCAGGTCGAGGCGATGACCCTCGGCCACCGCATCGTGGTGATGGATGGCGGCCGCATCATGCAGGCCGGCCCGCCCGAGGAGCTGTACGAGCGCCCGGCGAACCGCTTCGTCGGCGGCTTCCTCGGCTCGCCGCCGATGAACTTCCTGCCCGGCGACATCGTGCAGCACAACGGCGCCCCGGCGCTCAAGGGCGAGGGCTACACCCTGATCCTGTCCGAGGCCAGGCAAAAAGCGCTCGCGGCGCGCCAGGGCGGCGGCAAGGTGGTCGCCGGCATCCGGCCGGCGGATTTCGTCCGGGGGGATTCGGGCATCGACATGGAGATCCTCGTCTCGGAGTACATCGGCTCGCGCCGGGTGCTGACCGCCGCGATCGGCGAGCGGCAGGTGATGGTCGAGGCCGGCGCCGAGGAGCGCGCCGCGCCCGGCGACGCCTGCAGCTTCACGGTCGCCGCCGAGCGCATCCACCTCTTCGACGACGAGACCGGCAAGGCCATCGGCGGCGGCTGAGCGCGGAGCGGCCGCGCGGCAACTATATGACATAAGGGCATTTTTTCGCCCCCGGCGCGGCGCGGGAAGCCGCATTTACTTCCTTTCTTAGCGGCCGTTTTTGGGACGGCCGCGGCGGCTAAGTTGCTTTTGGCTTGGCAATATGCTAGAATTCATAGCATGAACGATAGAACAAAAGACAACCCCTTCATGCCTGACATCGGCGAGAAGGCGCTGCTCGCGGGGCGGGACAAAGAA
>MEIE01000090.1 GCA_001750625.1 Candidatus Amphirhobacter heronislandensis | reverse complement strand
GCTGCGGTGGAACGCGATGCCGGTGGGCATGGGCGCCGTCGCGGCCTCGATCTCCTTCATGACGAGCGCCTGGGACGCGCTGGCCTGGTCCTTGCTGCGGATCAGCCACTCTTCCCGCTGCGGCCCCTGCTCCTCGGCGATGGTAAGGGCCCAGCCCACCGTCAGCGGCGCCGGCGTCGCCGGATCCGTGCACGAAGCGTTCGGGCTCGCGACCATGGTGACGCTCACCGTGCTGCCCGGGACCACGAGCGCGGAGGGAGAGTAGAACAGGTGGACGTGCTCGTCGGCGGGGTCGCCGCGCATCATCCGGATGTTGCGCATGCTCTGGTTGGGCGAGATGCGGTCGTTTTGATGGCGGACCAGCCTGACATAGGTCGGCGTGCCAATCGCCAGCGCCACGTCGATCTGGCGGCACGCGGTCGAGCTGCGGTGGAACTCCACGCCCGTCGTCGTCGGCGTGTTCACTTTGATTCCGACCAGCGGCTCAAGCGGGCCGTGGGGATTAGGATTGTCGTGGCCCTGGTTGACCCAGGCCGCCGGCGTGGCGATCGTCAGGCTCCAGCCGACCGTCAGCGGCGCCGGCGTCCGCGGGTCGGTGCAGGACGCGTTCGGCGTCGCCACCAGCGTCAGGTCGACCACGGCGCCCGCCGTCACCGCCGCGCCCGGCTTGAAGAGCAGCCGGACATGCTGGTCGGAGGCGTGGTCCCGCTCCATGTGGATGGCGCCCAAGCCGCCCGCGGCGACCGCATCGTCCTGGTACCGGACGAGCTCAAGATAAGCAGGCGCGCCGGCCGCGAGGGCGACGTCGATGCTGCGGCAGCCCACCGAGCTTTGGTGGAACGCGATGCCGGTGTCGGTCCGCGCCGTGGCGGCCGGCAGCCGCAGGGGCGAGAACTGGCTTGCGGCGTTCTGGCTGTCGCGCCCCTGGTTGACCCAGCCGCCCGCCGCCGCCACGGTCACCGCCCAGCCGACGGTCAGCGGCGCCGGGGTCCGCGGATCGTCGCAGGCCGCGTTCGGGGTCGCGACGATGGTCACGTTCAAGGTGCTGCCGGCCGCTGGCGCCGCGCCCGCCTTGAAGAACAGCCGGACGTGCTGGTTGAGGCTGCTGGCCGCGCCGTCGTCCATGACGATGTTGCTGAGGGCCTGGCTGCCGGCTTCGCCTCCTCCTTGATAACGGCGCAGCTCGACCTGGCCGGTGTCGCCATTCAGTGCGATGTCGATGCGGCTGCAGGCGGCCGAGTTGCGGTGGAAGGCTAGGCCGGTGTCCGTCCGCGCGCTGGACGCCGTCAGCCGCAGGGCCGAGAACGAGCCGCTGGCGCTGTCGTCGTCCCGGCTTTGCTTGACCCAGGCGGCCGGCGTCGCGATGGTGACGGCCCAGCTGACGGTCAAGGGCGCCGGCGTCCGCGGATTGGTGCAGGACGCATTCGGCGTCGCGGTCAGGGTCAGGTCGAGGACGTCGCCTTGGGTAACGGCGGCGCGCGCCTTGAGGAACAGCCGGACGTGGTGGTCGCTGGCGCTGCCCGCTTCCATCGTTATGTTGCTGAGGGCGGACGGCGTCGCCACGCTGGCGCCTTGGTGGCGGACCAGCTCGACGTGGCTGGTCTCGCCGGACAGCGCGACATCTATTTGGCGGCAGCCTGCAGAGCTGCGGTGGAACGCGATGCCGGTGTCGGTGCGGCTGGTGGCCGCCGTCAAGGTCAACGCCGAGAACAGATCGTCGGCCGCGGTCGAATCCAGTCCCTGGTCGACCCACGGGCTGGCTGAAGCGATGGTGACGTTCCAGGCGACGGTCAAGGGCGCCGGGGTCCGCGGATCGGTGCAGGAAGAATTCGGGGTCGCGACGATGGTCAGATCGAGGACGTCGCCGCCGCTGACGTTCGCCCGGGACTTGAGGAACAGCTTGACGTGATGGTTGCTGCTGGCCGGCGTCGCGGCGCTGTGCATGGTGATGTTGCTCAGGGCCGTCGGCGTCGCGGCGCTGTTGCCTTGGTAGCGCAGCAGCTCAACCTGGCCGGTGTCGCCGGACAGCGCCACGTCGATCTGGCGGCAGCCGACCGCGCTGCGGTGGAAGGCCAGGCCGGTGTCGGTGCGCTGCGCCGCCGCCGTCAGAGTCAGCGCCGAGAACTGACCATCGGATACCGTTTCGTCGCTGCCTTGGTTGGTCCAGGCGGACGCAGTCGCGATCGTCAGGTTCCATCTGACCGTCAAGGGGGGCGGCGTCCGCGGATCGGTGCAGGAGGGGTTCGGGGTCGCGACGATGGTCAGGTCAAGGACGGCGCCTTGGGCCACGGCGGCCCGAGATTTGAGGAACAGCTTGACGTGATGATCGTTGCTGCCGGTCGCGTCCTTGTGCATCGTGATGTTGCTCAGGGAAGAAGGCGTCGCCGCGCTGCCGCCTTGGTAGCGGATCAGCTCGACCTGGCCGGTGTCGCCGGACAGTTCCACGTCGATCTGGCGGCAGCCGTCCGCGCTGCGGTGGAACGCCAGGCCGGTGTCGGTGCGGCTGCTAGTTGTCGCCAGCGTTAGCGCCGAGAATGGGCCTTCGGAGACCGCGTCGTCCCTGCCCTGATTGACCCACGGGCTGGTGGACGCGACGGTGAGGTTCCAGCCAACGGTCAGCGGAGCCGGCGTCGCCGGGTCGGTGCAGGCGGCGTTCGGGGTCGCGACGATGGTGACGTCGAGGACGCTGCCTGCCGTCGGACTCGTGCCCGCCTTGAAGAACAGCCGGACGTGCTGGTTGTTGCCGCTCTGCGCCGCGTCGTCGTTCATGGTGATGTCGCTCAGCGCCTGGCTGCCGGCTTCGCTCTCGCCGGCGTAGCGGCGCAGCTCGACATGGCTGACGTCGCCGGACAGCGCGACGTCGATGCGCTTGCAGGCGTCCGAGTTGCGGTGGAACGCCAGGCCGGTGTCGGTCCGGCTGCTCGAGGAGGAAAGCGACAGCGGCGAGAAGGAACCGCTGGCGCTGTCATCGTCCCTGCTTTCCTTGACCCAGTTCGCCGCGGTTGCGATCGTGACGTTCCAGCTCACCGTTAGTGGCGCCGGGGTGCGCGGATCAGTGCAGGAGGAATTCGGGGTCGCGACGATGGTCAGGTCGAGGACATCCCCTTGGGTCACGGCGGCCCGCGCCTTGAGGAACAGCCTGACGTGATGGTCGTTGTTGCCGGTCGCGGCGCTGTGCATCGTGATGTTGCTCAGCGAGGTCGGCGTCGCGGCGCTGCTGCCTTGATAGCGGAGCAGCTCAACCTGGCCGGTGTCGCCGGACAGCGCCACGTCGATCTGCCGGCAGCCAAGCGCGCTGCGGTGGAACGCCAGCTCGGTGTCGGTGCGGCTCGCCGCCGCCGTCAGCGTCAGCGCCGAGAACGCCCCGCTCGCGGCCGCCGAGTCGCGTCCCTGGTCGACCCACGGGCTGGTGGACGCCACGGTGAGCGCCCAGCCCACGGTCAAGGGCGCCGGCGTCCGCGCGTCGGTGCAGGCGGCGTTCGGGGTCGCGACGATCGTGACGTTCAGGACGCTGCCTCCCGCCGGGGCCGCGCCCGCCTTGAAGAACAGCCGCACGTGCTGGTTGCTGCCGCTCTGCGTCGCGCCGTCGTCCATGGTGATGTCGCTGAGGACCTGGCTGCTGGCCTCGGTTGTGCCAGCATAGCGGCGCAGCTCGACGTGGCTGGTGTCGCCACTCAGCGCGATGTCGATCCGCTTGCAGGCGTCCGAATTGCGATGGAACGCCAGGCCGGTGGCGGTCCGGTTGCTGGCCGCGGCGAGCGTTAGCGGCGAGAAGCTGCCGCTGGCGCTGTCGTCGTCGGCGCCCTGCTTGACCCAGGTGGCCGCAGTCGCGATGGTAATGTTCCAGCTTACGGTCAGCGGCGACGGCGTCCGCGCGTCGGTACAGGACGAGTTCGGCGTCGCGACGATGGTCAGGTCGAGGACGTCGCCTTGGGTCACTGCCGCCCGCGCCTTGAGGAACAGCTTGACGTGATGATCGTCCGCATTGTTTTGGAACATCGTGATGTTGCTCAGTCCGGTCTGAGTCGCCGCGCTGTCGCCCGCGTAGCGGATCAGTTCGACCTGCCCAGTGTCGCCGGACAGCGCCACGTTGATCTGGCGACATCCTTCCGCGCTGCGGTGGAACGCCATCCCGGTGTCGGTGCGGTTCGCCGCTGTCGTCAGGGTCAGCGCCGAGAACGGCCCGTCGGAAACCGCGTCGTCCCTGCCCTGATTAACCCAGCCGCTGGTCTCGGCGATCGTCATGTTCCACGCCACCGTCAACGGCGCCGGCGTCGCCGCGGCCGTGCAGGAGGAGTTCGGCGTCGCGACCACGGTGACGCTCACCGTGCTGCCCGCCGTCACGCCGGCATTCGCCTTGAAGAACAGTTCCATCCATGATAATATGC
>MEIE01000009.1 GCA_001750625.1 Candidatus Amphirhobacter heronislandensis | reverse complement strand
AGGCGGTCCGCGCCTTGATCAAGGAGTCCGAGGCGAGAACGGAGCAGGGCAATGTCTGAGCAGCAGCAGGCCGAACAGCAGCAAGAGCAGCAGCCGGCCGCCGCCGCCGGGCCCAGCGCCAGCGAGTACGCCCGGCGCTCGCGGCGCATCTTCGAGGCGCTCGGCTACACCGGCCTCGACGAGGCGCTGCTGGTCTATGCGAAAAAGAAGCCGAAGCTGCTGATGGCGCGCGGCCTCAAGGGCGACAGGCATTTCCTCAAGTCGGTGACGCAGGACCGGCCCAAGGAGGGCTTCGAGTACCTGGTCGAGTTCCTGCGGACCATCACCGGCGACGCGGCCAAGAAGTTCATGGAGAAAGAGGGCGCCAGCAAGGACCAGCTGCGCGAGCGCCTGCTCGCCTTCGGCATCGCCTCCCGCGGCCGCATGGGCAAGCGCGCCGGCAAGGACGAGCCGTTCCGCAGCCTCGCCATGCTGTACCTGGACGCCTGGACCCACGGCGACGAGTACCTGTCCTGCCTGCAGGCGGGCGACAGCGTCGCGATCCACGCCGCCAGGCGCGTCGACAGCACCCGCAAGGCCTGCATCGCTTCGCTGGCGGTGCTCGAAGAGCCCATCAAGGCCCTCGAGCTCGTCGAGAGGAACAAGGACTACCGCAACGACCCGGTCAGCAAGCTCGAGATCATGCTGATGGCGCTGTTCGCGGCGCTGCGCTTCGGTCCGCCGGACGCCGTCGAGCAGCTATCCCTCCAGCTGGACCGGCTGCTGCGGTCGTCGAACTGGGAGCAGTCGGAGCGCATCCGCAGCCAGATCGCGGACTTCAGCGAGAACCACCGGCCCCAGGGCCGGATCAAGGCGCGGCGGATCTTCGCCGCCGAGGGCGTGAAAATCCCGGACGTCGCGCGCATCGAGGTCCTCGTGCACTGCCGCCTGCGCCACGACGACAACCCGGAAATGAACAAGCGGGAAGTGGCTTTCTCGGACGTGATCGCGATCAAAGAGCCCAATTCGGAGGAATGGATGCAGCTGCCGTCCGCGGAGGCGAAGCGCCTGTTCCCGCCGCGCGGCCGCATCGTGCACTTCGCCGGCGCGCGCTTCCCGCCGCTGCCGCACAAGGACGAGTACGCGGTCTACCGGGTCGACGAGCACGACGTCGCGCCCGAGAACGTCGACGAGCACGAGAAGATCCACGCCCAGCGCCGGGTGATGCCGGCCCACGTGGTCGCAAGCCTCGAGGACATCGCCTCGAGCGACACCGAGGCGCTGCGGGACAAGCTCGACGAGCTCGCCGGCCACCAGCGCGAGCACGAGCACAGCGACAAGATCATCCACCTCAAGGACGGCCTGTTCGCCAAGCCGCCCAAGGGCCTGGTCGCGCTGGCCAACGATGATTTCACCACCAAGCTCGATCCAGCTCGTCAGCGGCCTGAACATGCACGTCGGCGAGGTCCCGGACACCCAGCGCTTCTTGGACCTGAGCGACGGCGACGGCATCCTGCGCGCCAGCGTCGAGCAGCACAACAAGCTCGGCGCCGCCGGCCTCAAGCGGCTGCGCAAGACCCTGCAGGAGCTGGCGAAGAACGAGCGGGCGGTCGAGCTGATGCGCGAGATGCAGCACGAGGGACGGCTGACCTGGCCGTGCCAGGCCACCGAGCGGCTCATCGCCGAGCTGTGCGAACGGCCGGACATCAAGCCGCTGCTCGCCGATCTGCACGAAGGCGCCGACCTCGACGAGGAAAAAGGCCGGCTGGCGGCGCGGCAGCGCGAGCTGCAGGAGGAATGCCAGCGCAGCGCCGCGAAGATCCGCGCCGCGATTGCCAAGGACGGTGAGATCGACAGGCGCATCGACGACAGCATCGAAAAGCGCTACCTCGAGCGCGAGCGCGCCCGGCTGCTGCGCACCGCCCGCAACCGCGAAGAGCGCCACCAGGCCGTCCACAAGAGCATCCCCAAGATCCGCGAGGACCTGCACGCGACCTACGCCGGCCTTGAGAAGAAGCTGGGCGCGCTCGAGGGCCAGGTCCGGCACCTGGGCGGGGACGGGGAGAAGGACGGCAACGGATCAGGCAACGGCGCGGCCCAGAGCTGAAACCCCGATTCCCAGTCTATTTTACATAACGCTTATTATGCGAAATAACGGGGACCGCCCAGGCGGGGCGGGACCGGCGGCGGCCAGTCAGGCCAGCAGCACGTCGAGGACGAAAACGGTGCCCAGATAGCTGAGGACCAGGCAGACGTTGCAGGCCAGGAACATCTTGAAGGCGATGCGGCCGCGCCAGCCGCGCCAGCGCCGGCCGGCGAGCAGCGCGAGGCAGAACAGCCAGGTCAGCGCCGCGAACAGGTTCTTGTGGTCGAATTCAATGGCCTCGCCGTTGAGCAAGGCCAGCGCGACGCCGGTGCCGATCGTCAGCGTCAGGATCGCGAAGCCCAGCGTGATGTGGCGGAACACCAGGGCCTCCTTCGCCAGCAGCGGCATCTCGCCGCCCTGCCGCGCCGCCTCGGCCCCTGGCTTCGCCAGCCTCCGCGCCTGGCTGACGGCGTCGATCATCTGGATGAAAGACAGCAGAAACAAGGCGTAAGCCAGGGTTGCTAGGATGAGATGGACGTTGGCGGCGACGCCCTCGGCCTGGCCGTCGCGGCCGGCGAGCGGCAGCAGCGCGAGCAGCGAGGCGCAGCCGGCCAGCGCGCACAGGGCCATCCAGGCCTGGCGGAAGCCGCCGCGGCGGTCCAGCAGGCAGTTGAGGACCAGGGCCGCGAGCACGAAAAACGCGAGCGCGGTCAGCAGGCTGTAGTTGCGGAAGGCCAGCTGGCCGTCGGCGACGGTGAGCAGGGCCGCGCTTTGGCTTAAAATCCCCAGCGCGACCGGGCCGCCCGTCCGCCAGTCGAGCGGACGCCCGCGCAGGCTGGCGACGCCCCAGCAGTAGCAGGCGGCGGCCAGGACATGCAGTACGCCCATCGAATGAGTGAAGACCAGGAACGGACCTTAGGAAATGCTTGAGCAAGTAAGCGAGGGCTTCGGCGCGATTTTAACCAAAGTGCGCGGCTACAGCCGCATCACCGAGACCCAGGTCGAGGAGACCTGCGCCCTGATCCGCGACACGCTGATCGACGCCGACGTCGCCCTCGAAGTGGTCGACGGCTTCGTCGCGGCCATCCGGACCGAGGCGCTGGGCCACAAGGTGATCAAGTCGCTCAACCCCGCCCAGGTCATCATCGCCCTCGTCCAGCGCGAGCTGACCAAGCTGCTGGGCTCCGAAGGCGCCCGCATCGCCAAGCCGGCGGACGAGCCGGTCGTCGTGCTGCTGTGCGGCCTGCAGGGCGCCGGCAAGACCACGACCGCGGCCAAGATCGCCGCCCTGCTCGCCAAGGAGAAAAAACGGGTCCTGCTGGCCTCGGCCGACGTCCACCGGCCGGCGGCGATCGAGCAGCTGCGGATCCTGTGCGCCGACGGCGGCCTGGACTTCCACGAGCCCGCCGCCGAAGCGGACCGGGGCGACGCCGTCAAGCGCGCCGAGCAGGCGCTGGCGGCGGCGCGGCAGACCCTGGCGGACTACCTGATCGTCGACACCGCCGGCCGCACCGCGATCGACGATGAAATGATGGCCGAGATGCGGCGCATCGCGGACGCGACCAAGCCCAAGGAGGCCCTGCTCGTCATTGATTCCTCGCTCGGCCAGGAAGCGCTGGCCGTCGCCCGCGGCTTCAACGAGAACCTCGCGGTCACCGGCATCTGCCTGACCAAGCTCGACGGCGACGCCCGCGGCGGCGCCGCGATCTCGGCGCGCGCGGTGCTCGGCGTGCCGATCAAGTACATCGGCACCGGCGAAAAGCCCGGCGACCTGCAGGGCTTCGAGCCCGCCCGCATGGCCTCGCGCATCCTCGGCATGGGCGACATCGCCTCGCTGGTCGAGAACGCCACCAAGTCGATGGGCAAGCAGAAGACCGAGCGCCTCGAGCGCAAGCTGCGCCGCGTCAAGTCGCGCGGCCTCGAGCTGAGCGACATGATCGAGCAGATCCGCGAGGCCAAGAAGATGGGCGGCATCGACAAGATCGCCGACCACCTGCCCTCGCAGGTGAACGCCCGCGTCAAGCAGGCCAACATCAACCCGAAGCTCTTCGCCCACATGGAAGCCATCTACCTGTCGATGACGAAGTTCGAGCGCGCCAACCCCCAGCTGCTCAAGGGCTCGCGCAAGGCCCGCATCGCCAGCGGCGCCGGCGTCCAGGTCTCCCAGGTCAACCAGCTGCTCGCGCAGCACGCCCAGGCGAGCAAGCTGATGCGCCGCGCCGCCAAGAATCCGATGGCGGCGATGGCCGCCATGCGCGGCATGCTGGGCGGCTAGGCGGATGGCGGACGGCCCTGCGGTCGCGATCGACGGCCTGCGCAAGGATTACGGCGGCCTCGCCGCCGTCAACGGGGTCAGCCTGACGATCGAGCGCGGCAGCTTCTTCGGCCTGCTCGGGCCCAACGGCGCCGGCAAGACCACCCTGATCAGCATCCTTGGCGGCCTGACGCTGCCGAGCGCCGGCACCGCGTCGATCATGGGCCACGACGTCGTCGCCGACGCCATGGCCGCCCGCCGCCGCATCGGCATCGTCCCGCAGGAGATCGTCTTCGACTCCTTCTTCACCACCAGGCAGTACCTGCGGCAGCAGGCCAGCTACTACGGCATCTACGACAACGAGGACTGGATCGACACCCTGCTCGACCGCCTCGGCCTCGCCGACAAGGCCAACGTCAACACCCGCAAGCTGTCCGGCGGCATGAAGCGGCGGATGATGGTCGGCATGGCCCTGGTCCACCGGCCGCCGGTCGTGGTGCTCGACGAGCCCACCGCCGGCGTCGACGTCAGCCAGCGCCGCAGCCTGTGGGAGTTCATCCAGCAGCTCAACTCCGAAGGCACCACCGTCATCCTCACCACCCACTACCTCGAGGAGGCCGAGGAGTTCTGCGAGCGCATCGTCATGCTCGACCATGGCCGCGTCATCGCCGACAAGCTGACCGCCGACCTGCTCAGCTCCGGCCAGCACCACGCCCACAGCCTGTACTTCCGCCTGCCGGACGGCGCGGCGCCGCCGGCCGAGCTGTTCGCGCCGGCGCAGGCCAAGGGACCGGACAGCCAGGGCCGCTTCCACATCGACTTCGCCGACAACGCCGAGCTCGAGGACCTGCTGCGCCGCATCAACGCCAGCGGCCTGCCCTGCCGCGGCCTCGAGATCGCCGCGCCCGACCTCGAGGACGTCTTCGTCGAGCTGACCAGGCAGCCGTGAATCCCCTCAAAAACGCCCTGCAGGCCGTCCTGCCCGGCTTCCCCGGCCTGTTCCAGAAGGAGTGCCTGCGCTTTTTGTCGGTCTCGGTCCAGACCGTCTTCGGCCCGGTGCTCGCCTCGCTGCTGTTCCTGCTCATCTTCACCCACGTGCTCGAGGGCCGCGGCGCCGCCTTCGAGGACGTCCGCTACGCGGTGTTCCTGATTCCCGGCCTCGCCGCGATGACCATGATCCAGCAGGCCTTCGCCAACTCCAGCTCCAGCCTCATCATCTCCAAGATGATGGGCAACCTCGTCATGATCCTGCTGACCCCGATCACGCCGCTGTCGTTCTTCCTCGCCTACCTGCTGTCATCGCTGGTCCGCGGCCTCATCGTCGCCGCGCTCATGATCCTCGTCGGCGCCCTGCTCGCCGAGATCCGGCTCGAGCACCCGTGGTGGATGCTGGCCTTCCTGCTCTCCGGCGGCCTGTTCTCGTCGGCGCTCGGCGTCGTCATCGGCATCTGGGCGGAGAAATTCGACCAGATCGCCCTGTTCCAGACCCTCATCCTGCTGCCGCTGACCTTCCTGTCGGGTGTGTTCTACTCCCTGGAATCGCTGCCGCCCCTGTGGCAGTTCCTGACCAAGCTCAATCCCTTCGCCTATTACATCGACGGCTTCCGCTACGGCTTCGTCGGCGTCTCCGACATCCCCGTCGGCGCGTCCTTGGCGATCACCATCCTGTTCGCCGCCGTCACTTCGGCCGCCGGCTACCTGATGATAAGAAACGGCTACAAGATACGGAACTGACGGGAAAACAGGACATGGTTACCGAAGAAGACCTGCGCGGCTGGATCGAGGCGGGGCTGAAATGCTCGCATCTCGAGGTCCACGGCCCGGACGGCGTCCATTTCGCCGCCCTGGTCGTCAGCGCCGAATTCGAGGACAAGTCCCAGATCCAGCGCCACCAGCTCGTCTACCGCTGCCTCGGCGCGAAGATGGGCAACGAGATCCACGCCCTCAACCTGAAAACCCTCACTCCGGACGAATGGAAGCAATGAAAGAAGAAACCATCGCCATCGACGGCGGCCGGCAGCTCGCCGGCGAAATCGAGGTTAGCGGCGCCAAGAACGCCGCCCTGCCCTGCCTGTTCGCCAGCCTGCTGTCGTCCAAGAAAGTCGTCCTCGACAACCTGCCGCTGGTCACCGACACCATGACCAGCATCGAGGTGCTCAAGAGCCTGGGCCTCGCGGTCCGCCGCCAGGGCAAGAAGGCGACCATCGACGCGGCCAAGGCCAAAAGCGCGTCCTGCGAAGTGCCGCTGGAGCAGGCCCGCGCGATGCGGGCGTCCATCCTCGCGCTCGGCCCCCTGCTCGCCAAGCGCGGCGAAGCCGTCGTCCCCCTGCCCGGCGGCTGCGACTTCGGCAGCCGGCCCATCGACATCCACCTGCGCGGCCTGCGCAAGATGGGTGCGGAGATCGAGATGAAAGGCGGCGTCCTGCACGCGCGCGCCGACGGCCTGCGCGGCCAGCGCCTGACCCTGGAGTTCCCGAGCTTCACCGGCACCGAGAACCTCATGATGGCCGCCTGCCTGGCCCAGGGCGAGACCATCATCGACAACGCCGCCCGCGAGCCGGAGATCGCCAACCTCGCCGCCCTGCTCGTCGCCATGGGCGCGCAGATCGAAGGCGCGGGCACCAGCCGCATCGCCATCGCCGGCGTCGCCAGCCTCGGCGGCGCCAGCCACGCCGTCATGCCCGACCGCATCGAGGCGGGGACCTACCTCGCGGCCGCGGCCGCCGCCCAGGGCGACCTGACGCTGCGCGGCTGCGGCGGCGACGAGCTGGCCATGGTCCTCGACAAGCTCGAGGACGCCGGCGCGGAGATCGAAAGCTCCCAGGACCGGATCGGCATCATCATGGACCGGCGGCCGCGGGCGGTCGACATCGCCACGGCGCCCTACCCCGGCTTCCCCACCGACCTGCAGGCGCAGTTCCTCGCCGTCAGCAGCATCGCCGAAGGCACCGCCCGCATCGTCGAGGGCATCTGGGAACAGCGCTTCCGCACCGCCGACGAGCTGCGCCTGATGGGCGCCGACATCGCGGTCAGCGGCAGCTCCGCCACCGTCAACGGCGTCGCCCAATTGACCGGCGCCCACGTCCAGGCCACCGACCTGCGCGCCTCGGCGGCGCTCGTCATCGCCGGCCTCTGCGCCAGCGGCACCACGGTGATCCACAACGCGCACCACCTGCAGCGCGGCTACGAAGGCCTCGCGGCCAAGCTGAACGCCCTCGGCGCCCGGGTCAGGCAAGCAGGCGCGTAAGGCCCCAGACCACTAGCATCAGCAACAGCGCGAAGGAGGCCTCGACCAGGCCGATGCTGCGCAGCTGGCCGCGGCTGTACTCCGCGAAGCGCAGCAGGATCTCGTCGAAGGCCCGCGGCACGATCAGCCGCAGCAGCCCGTAGACGATCAGCGGGAAGCCGACGGCCGGCAGCACCAGCTCCAGCACCGCCTCGTCCACCTTCGCCGCCCGCCGAAACAGCAGCAGGCCGGCGCCGACGAAGGCGAGCGTCACGAGCACGCTGCGCTTGCGGCCTTTGAAAATCGCGATCGTGAAGGCGCGGACCTGCTCAGGAATCGCCATCAGCGCCAGGCCTTCGCACAGAAGGTAGAGCAGGATGCCGAAGACGGCCATCGCCGCCTACTCCTCGGCCTGGTCGCCGAACTGGTTGCGGAAGTAGCGGAAGAACTCGGAGTCGGCGTCGATCACCATGAAGTCGCTGCCGGTGCCAAAGGAGTTGGAGTAGGCGTTCAGGCTGCGGTAGAAAGCGTAGAACTCCGGATGCTGGCCGTAAGCCTGGGCGTAGATGCGCGCCGATTCGGCGTCGCCCTCGCCCTTGATGATCTCGGCCTCGCGCTGGGCCTCGGCGATGATGATCGTCCGGTCCTTGTCGGCCTCGGCGGTGATCTTCTCTTTCTCCGCGTCGCCGGTCGAACGGCGCTCATTCGCGACCCGGCGGCGCTCCTCCTGCATGTTGCGGTAGACGTTCTCGGAGACCTGCTGCGGCAGCTCGACCCGCTTGATGCGGACGTCCACCACCTCGATGCCCAGCTCGCTGGCGGTCTCGGTGGCGCGGTCGCGCAGGACCTCCATCACCTCGTCGCGCTCGCCCGAGACGATGTCGGTGACCTTGCGCTTGCCGATCTCGTCCCGCAGCGAGCGGTTGATGATCTGCAAAAGCCGCACCTGCGCCAGGCCCTCCTCAGCCCGAACCGAGGTGTAGTACAGCTTCGGATCCTTGATCCGCCACTTGATGAAGGAATCCACCAGCAGGTTCTCCTTCTCGGTCGTGATGAAGCGGTCGGCGTCCAGCGTGTCGATCGTCAGGATGCGCGAGTCCAGGTAGATGGTCGAATCCCAGGGCAGCTTGACGTACAGCCCCGGCTCGGACCTGACGTCGACGACCTGGCCGAAGCGCAGCACGATCACGTGGTGCCAGGGATAGACGATGTACAGCGATATCGCCAGCACCAGCACCAGCGCCGCCAGGCCCACGCCCAGCATGCCGGCCGCGCGCGGCGTCATCAGCTGCCGCCCTGCGCCCGGCGCTCTTCAAAGCGCCGCCGGATGTCCTCGCGCAGCAGGTCGCTCCACGACGAGGACGAGGAATTGCCCGCATCGCCGCCGCCGAGCGGCAGCGAGCCGCCGCTATCGGGCGCGAACTGCCGCGCCGCCGCCGCGCCGAGCAGCTGGTCGAGCGGCAGGTACAGCAGGCTGTTCGAGCCCTCGCCCTGGTCGACGATGATCTTGTTGGTGCGCCGCATGACGTCCTCGATCGTGTCGAGGTACAGGCGCTGCCGCGTCACCGCCGGCGCCGCCTCGTATTCCTCGGCGAGGTTGATGAAGCGCTGCGAGGAGCCTTCGGCGAGGGCGATCTTCTGCTGGCGGTAGGCCTCCGCGTCCTCTAGGATGCGGGAGCTCAGGCCGCGCGCCTTGGGGACGATGTCGTTGGCGTAGGCCTCGCCCTCGTTGATCTTGCGCTCGCGGTCCTGCCGCGCCTTGATCGCGTCCTCGAAGGCCGCCTGGACCTGGTCGGGCGGCTGGACGTTCTGGATCGCGACCTGCTGGATCAGGATGCCGGTCTGGTAGCGGTCGAGGATCTCCTGCATCAGGGTCTGGGTGTCCGCCGCGATCTGCTCCCGGCCCTCGTACAGGACGAAGTCGATGTTGCTGCGGCCGACGACCTCGCGCATGGCGGTCTCGGCGACCTGCAGCACCGCGCTCTCGGGGTCGCGGTTGTTGTAGAGGTAGTCCTCCGGATTATTGAGCAGGTACTGGACCGCGAACTGCAGGTCGATGATGTTGAGGTTGTCGGTCAGCATCAGCGCCTCGCGCGCGACCTTGTTGGTCTGGCTGCCGCGGTAGCCGATCTCGAGCTGGCGCACCTCGGTCAGCTTGACCCGCTCCTCGCTCTCGAAGAACGGCATGATCCAGCGCAGGCCGGGCTGGCTGACGCCGGTCGGATTGCCGAAGCGGAAGGTCACCGAGCGCTCGTACTGCTCGACCGTGTAAAAGCCCGACAGGCCCACGAGGCCGACGATGACCGCGCAGACGATGCCGATGATCGGGCCCATCGGCAGGTTGAGCGGCTCGCCGCCGTTCGGCCCCGAGCCGTTGCGCCGGAAGGCGTCCAGCTGCGACTGGCGGCGGCCGCGCAGGCGCTGGACGATCTTGCGGAACAGCTCCTCGAGGTCGGGAGGCTCGCCCTGCTGCTGCTGCAGGACGCCCAGGATTATGGAGGTTACCATCGGATGCGGGAAAGGATTCTAGCGGACGGCGGCGGCGGGCGTGGCGAGGGAAGCCGCGACCCGGTCGCGGAGCTCCTGCAGGCCAGCGCCGGTCAGCGCCGAGATGCTAAGGAAGGGCATTTTATCCCAGCGCAGCGAATCCAGCAGCTCGGGGCTTTGGCCGAGGTCGAGTTTGTTGAGCAAAAGCAGCTGCGGGACGCCGGCCGCGCCGATGGTCGCCAGCGTCTCCTGGATGGTCCGCAGCTTGGCCGGCCCCGCCCGGTCCTGGCCGTCCAGGACCAAAAGCAGCAGGTCCGCCTCCACCGCCTCGTTCAGGGTCGAGCGGAAGGCGTCGACCAGCTCATGCGGCAGGTTGCGGACGAAGCCGACGGTGTCCGACAGCGCGGCGCAGCGGCCGCCGCCGAGGTGCATCTGCCGCGTCGTCGTGTCCAGCGTCTCGAACATCCGGGCCGAGGCCGGGACCGCGGCCTTGGTCAGCGCCTGGAACACGGTGGACTTGCCCGCGTTGGTGTAGCCCACCAGCGCGACGGTCGGCAGCCGCTTCATCCGGCCGGCCGCGACCAGCTGGGCGTGCGTGTGCCGCTTCGCCAGCCGCCGCCGCAGCTGCTTGATGCGGCGCGCGATCATCCGGCGGTCCAGCTCGATCTGGCGCTCGCCGGGGCCGCCGGTGGCGCCGAGGCCGCCGCGCTGGCGCTCGAGGTGGGTCCAGGCGCCGCGCAGCTTCGCGCGGCCGTAGATCTCCTGCGCCAGCTCGACCTGCAGCTTGCCTTCGGCGGTCTGGGCGCGCTTGGCGAAGATCGTCAGGATCAGGCCCGGATAGTCGAAGACCTCGCAGCCCAGCTCGCGGCCGAGCCGCATGTGCTGCCCGTCGCTGACCGCATGGGCGATGACCAGGACCTTGGCGCCGCAGGCTTCCATCAGCTCCTTGAGCTCGGCCAGCTTGCCCGCGCCGATGAAGTGGCGCCGGTCCGGCTGGACGCGCCGCGCCTCCATGACCCCGGCGACCGCGAAGCCCGCGGCCAAGGCGAGCTCGCGGGTCTCGTCGCGCAGCTGCGCGAACTCCGGGTCCTGCCCCAGGTCCACCGCCAGCACGACGGCGGCCGGCGCGGCGGGAGCGCCGGAGGCTCCTATGCCCTGCTCCGCGCCACGGATTCCTTGAGGCGGATGTGCACCGGCGCGCCGCTGAAGCCCAGCCGGGTCGCGAACTGGTCGGCCAGGTAGCGCAGGTAGGGCTCCTTGACCAGGTCCACGTGGCGGCCGTGGATCACCACCAGCGGCGGATTGACGCCGGCCTGGTGGGCGTAGCGCAGCGCCGGCCTGACCCCGCCGCTGCGCGGCGGCGCGTTGCCCGCCAGCGCCTCGCGCAGGATCCGCGACATGCGGTTGGCGCTCACCCGCTGGCTGGCGCTCGCGAGGCAGGCCAGCGCCGCGTCCAGGACTTTTTGCGGCCGGAAATCCTTGGCGGCCACGCTGCACATCATCAGCTCGGCGTGGTCCATGAAGCCCAGCTCGCGCTTCGCCTTCGCCTTGGCGCGGCGGCGGTCGGCGCCGTCCAAAAGGTCGTCCTTGTTCAAGACCACCACCGTCGCCCGGCCGTAGCCGGCCACCAGCCGCGCCAGCAGCTGGTCCTGGTGGACCACCCCCTCGGCGATGTCGACCATGAAGATCACCACGTCGGCCTGCTCGGCGGCCTGGCGGGCGTGGCGGCCGCTTTCGATCTCGACCGCGTCGTCCACCCGCGCGCGGCGGCGGACGCCGGCCGTGTCCACCAGCTCGAGCAGCTGGCCCTTGTGGGTGAAGCGGTTCGCCACCGTGTCGACCGTCGTCCCCGGCATGTCCGACACCAGCATGCGCTCGCGGCCAAGCAGCGCGTTCGTCAGCGTCGACTTGCCGACGTTCGGCCTGCCGATGACCGCGAGCCGCACCATCTCGGCCGGCGGCGGCCGCTCCGCCGGCGCCAGCCGCTCCTGCAGGTAGGCGGCCAGTTGCCGCAGTCCCTGCTTGTGGACCGCGGCGACCGCCAGGGTCTCGCCGAAGCCCAGGGCGTAGAAGTCGGCGCAGGCGGCGGCGGCCTCCATGTTCTCGGACTTGTTGACGATGGTCACGATGTCCGCGGCGTCCTTGGCCTTGCGCAGCAGCGTCGCGAAGGCCACGTCCTCGGCCGTCAGGCCGGCCTTGGCGTCGACCACCAGCAGCACCAGGTCCGCCTCCTTGGCCTGCTGCAGCGCCCGCGCGGCGGCCTCCTCCTGCAGCGCCGCCGCCGGCTCCGCGCCGAAGCCCGCCGTGTCCACCAGGTCCAGCTCGAGGTCGCCGACGGCGGCCTCGACCCAGTCGCGGGTTACGTTCGGGCGGTCATGGACCAGCGCCCGCGTCTTGCGCGTCAGCTGGTTGAACAGCGTCGATTTGCCGACGTTCGGCCGGCCGCAGATCACCACCCGGCTCATGCTCAGTCAATCGCGATGCGGCTCAGGACGCCGTCCGAGCCGAGCACCAGCAGGCCGTCGCCGGTCTCGATGTAGTCGATGATCTCGCCGTCGAGCTCGATGCCGCCGGCCAGCTCGCCGGTCGCGGCCTCGAAGAAGGACAGGCCGCTGAAGCCGTTCTCCACCACCAGCAGGTCGCCGCGCGCCGCGACCATCGGCGAGCGGTGCGAGCTCGCGCCCGCCGTCCGCCAGCGCTCGCGGCCGTCCCGCGTCGCCAGCGCCAGCAGCGTGCCGCTGGCCGAGACCAGGTGGACGTGGCCGTCGACGATGCGCACCGTCCCCGCCGAGGAGAGGTCTTTTTGCCACAGCGGCCGGCCGTCGGCCCCGAAGCAGCCGGCCGCGCCGTTGTAGGCGGCGGCGCAGGCGACGCCGGCCGCGACGTCCGGCCCCGCGATCAGCGAGAGGTTCGCGGTCGGATCGGGATCGCGCTCGTTGAACAGCCGGCCTTCCCAGACGATGAAGCCGTCGATGGTGTCGATGTAGTACAGCGTGCCCTCGGGGGTGCCGAACGCGACGTGGTACTCCTCCACCCGCGGCTTGAACTTGCCGTCGTAGCGGAATTCGCTCTCGTTCAGCTCCAGCCGCCACAGCTCGTCGCCGGTGAACATGGCGTAGGCGACGACCGTGCCGTCGTTGAGGATCGCCAGCAGCGTGTTGGCGACCTGCAGCGGCGCCCCGATCAGGTTGCCGTCGAGCTGCTTGCGCCAGTCGCGCGCGGGATTGCGCCAGTCGTGGGCCTGGACCGCGCCGGCCCCGTCGACCGTCACCGCCTTGCTGCGCGTGCAGCCGCCGCTGGCCCGGACCGGGCCGTCGAAATTGATCAGCGCCGGGCTCTCGACCGCGCCGGTCGCGGCGTCGATAAGCAGGATGACGCCTTCCTCGTTGACCAGGCACACCGTCCCGCCGAGCTGGTGCATGGCCTGCCGCCGGCCCACCGCGCCGACGTCCGCCTCCCACAGGACGCTCGCGCCGCCTTCCTCCCAGCCTTCGTCGAAGTCCTCGCCGAACTCGGCCGGGCCGCAGCCCGCCAGCGCCGCTGCCGCCAGCGCCGCCAGCGTCAGCGCCGCCGCCCTCATTGGCCGCCCTGCTGCAGCCGGGCCGAGAACATCGCGCTGATCTTGTAGTTGATGTTGTTGGCGAAGTTCTGGTCGCCGAGGTTGTTCGCCATGTTCAAGGCCTGCTCGTAATAGCTGACGGCCTCCTCGTAGGCGCCCTTGGCGGCGTAGACGTCGCCCAGCAGGTAGTCCAGCGCCAGCTGGGAGTAGACGTTGGCGCTCTCGTACTGCAGCGCGATCTGGTCGATGGTGTCGGTGCCCTCCTCAAGCTCGAACATGACGTTGATCATGCCCAGCCGGGCGAGGTCGCGCACGTACGGGTCGTCGCCCCGCTCGATCACCCGCCGGTAGACGTTCCCCGCCTCCTCGTAGCGCCCTTCCTCGAACAGCCACTTGGCGTACGGCATCGCGCCGAAGGGGTAGTGGCCGTCGCCGGCGTCGGCCGCGAAGTCCACGTACAGCTGGTCCAGGCCTATGCCAGCGCCATCTTCGATCGCGCTGGTGATCGCGTGGATCGCCGCGCTCGCGCGGGCGTTGCGGCCCTCGATCCGCGTCTGGTACGCGGTGTAGGCCGCCAGCACCGCGACGATGACGCCCAAAGACCACAGCGCCGCCGGCAGGAAATACGGCCGGTAGCGGGGCGGCAGGAAAACGATGGCCTGGCTCAGGGTCTCTTTCATCTTTGTTCACCCAGCTGGCGGGCGGCTTCGGCCGGCGCCGCGTCGGCGGCCAGGCTGAACTGCTCCGAACCGTCGCGCAGCGGCTTGACCGCGATGGCGCCGGCCGCGCGCTCCCGCGCGCCGACGAACGCGGCGTACCTCGCCTTGCTGCTGCTGGCCAATTTTAGAAAACCGCCAATTTTATCTTTTTGCAGGTGGGTCTGGACGCGCAGGCCGGCGGCGCGCCAGGCGGCGGCGAGCCGCAGCAGCCGCGCCTCGTCGTACTCGCCGTCGAGCAGGCCGAGGTAGACGTCCTGCGTCCATTCCTCGGCGTCCGCCAGCCGCTGCAGGATCCGCTCCATGCCCGCGGCCATGCCGGTCCCGGCGCAGTCCGAATCGCTGATCCGCGCCAGCAGGCCGTCGTAGCGGCCGCCGCCGACCAGGCTGTTCTGCCGGCCGGCGGCGGCCGGGTCGATCCACTCGAAGACCGTCAGGTTGTAGTAGTCGAGGCCGCGGACCAGCAGCGGATCGACCCGGTGCGCGATGCCCAGCGCGTCGAGGCCGGCCAGCACCCGCGCGAAATACTCCTGCGAGTCGGGCGTCAGGAACTTCTCCAGCCGCGGCGCCGCCGCGATCGCGGCGGCCGATTCGGCCTCCTTGCTGTCGAGCACCCGCAGCGGGCTGCGCGCCAGCCTTTCTTGGTCGATCGGGGCCAGCTCGCCGCGGCGCGCGGCCAGGTGCTCGCGCAGCGCGTCCCGGTAGGCGCGGCGCTCTTCCGGCCGGCCCAGGTTGTTGACCAGCAGCTCGACGTCGGCGGCGATGCCCAGCCGCCCGAAGATGTCGGCGCACAGGCCGATGACCTCGACGTCCGCCGCCGGCGCCGCATGGTTGAGGAACTCGCAGCCGAACTGGTGGAACTGCCGCTGGCGCCCGGCCTGCTGGCGCTCGTGCCGGAACATCGGCCCCATGTACCAGACCCGGGGCCGGCCGCCGCGCAGCAGGCCCGCCTGCGCGAGCGCGCGGACGACCGCCGCCGTGCCCTCCGGCCGCATGCAGTAGGTGCGCTGCGAATCGTCCTTGCCGGCCTGGCAGCGGTACATCTCCTTGGCCACCACGTCGGTGTCGGCCCCGACGGACTGGACGAACAGCTCTTCGCTTTCGAGGATCGGCGTGCGGATCTCCTGGTAGCCGCAGGCCTGCATCGCCGCGCGGACCGCGCTCTCGAGCCGGTGCCAGCGCCGGCTTTCGTCAGGGAGGATGTCGGGCATCCCGCTCACGCCCTGAACGGACAGTTTCATTTGCGGCTATTCTATACCTGCGGCGGGCCGCCGCGCCGCTAGCCGAGGATGGCAAAGCCCGCCGCGGCGCGCGCCGCCTCCCCCGCGGCCTCGGCCGGCAGCTCCTCGACCTGCCGGACCGCGGCGCCGGGCGGCCCCGCGCCAATCCAGTCCGCGACCTGCGCGAGCGGCGCCGGCGGCCCGACGAAAACGGCGGTGACCGTCCCGTCGGACTCGTTGCGGGCCCAGCCCGCCAGCCCCCGCGCCAGCGCCTGCCGCCGCAGCCAGGCGCGCATCCCCACGCCCTGGACCCGGCCGCCGAGCCGGTAGCACGCGGCCTGCGGCGCCGCGCCGTCGGCGCCGGCGTCAGGCATGGGCGGCGTGCTCGATGCGCATGACGAGCCGAATCTTAGGGCATCGGCGCGGCGCGCCCCCGATGCATAAAATAACCAGCGCCTCCCGCCGCCCCAAGGCCAAGCGATCAAGAACTACCTGGACCTGCTCGCCGACGTCCTCGCCAACGGCAGCGAACGCGACGACCGCACCGGCGTCGGCACCATCGCCGTCTTCGGCCGCCAGCTGCGCTTCGACCTGCGCGCCGGCTTCCCGCTGGTCACCACCAAGAAGCTGCACCTGCGCTCGATCGTCCATGAGCTGCTGTGGTACCTGCGCGGCGACACCAACGTCCGCTACCTCAAGGAGCACGGCGTGTCGATCTGGGACGAATGGGCCGACGCCGACGGCGAGCTCGGCCCGCTGTACGGCCGGCAGTGGCGCGGCTGGCGCGGCCCCGACGGCGCCGTCCACGACCAGATCGCGGACCTGGTAGCGCAGATCAAGGCCGACCCCAGCTCCCGGCGGCTGCTGCTCTCCTCGTGGAACGTCGGCGAGCTCGGCCAGATGCGGCTGCTGCCCTGCCACGTCCTCGCGCAGGCCTGGGTCGACCGCGGCGCGCTCTCCCTGCACCTGTACCAGCGCAGCGCCGACCTGTTCCTCGGGGTGCCGTTCAACATCGCGGTCTACTCGCTGCTGGCCCACATGCTCGCCCAGGTCTGCGGCCTCAAGGCCGGCGATTTCGTCCACAGCTTCGGCGACGCCCACATCTACCGCAGCCACCTCGAGCAGGTGAAGACGCAGCTGGGCCGCGAGCCCCGGCCCCTGCCGCGGCTCGAGCTCAACCCCGCGGTCGACGACATCTTCGCCTTCGGCTACGAGGACGTGAAGTTCCACGGCTACGATCCGCACCCGGCGATCAAGGCTCCGGTCGCCGTATGAGCGCCGCGGCGGGCGCCGACCTGCGCATCATCGCCGCGCTCGCCGCCAACCGCGTCATCGGCGACAGGGGCCAGCTGCCCTGGCGCGCGCCGGAGGACCTGCGGCATTTCGCCCGCGCCACCAAGAACGGCCACCTGGTCGTCGGCCGCAAGACCTACGAGTCCATCGGCCGCGAGCTGCCGGGCCGGACGATGTACGTCGTCAGCCGCGACCCCGGCTTCCAGGCGGGCGCCCGGCCCGTGGTCTGCAGCAGCCTCGACCGCGCCATCGACATCGCCGCGAACGCCACCGCCGGCCCGGTCTGGATCGCCGGCGGCGCCCAGATCTACGAACAGGCCCTGCCCCTCGTCCGCCGCATGCTCCTGACCCACTTCGACGACGAGTTCGAGGGCGACGCCTTTTTTCCGGGATTTGACATTGACCAGTGGAAATGTGATACGATAAGCCGCTCAGCGACATCTCCGTCGTTCACGATAAAGGAATATCAGCGGCTATGAACATCAGACTCTCCCGGCTTGTCGCCCTGCTCGGCCTCCTCGCAGGCTCGGCCGCCAGCGCCGACGGCCTGCGGATCGCAACCACCATGGCGCCCTACCGCCATCTGCTCGCCGAGCTGACCGCGGGCACGGATGCCACGGTCGCGCCGCTGTACGACGGCGCCTCGATCCACGGCATCAAACTCAGCCCCGGCAAGCTGAGCGCGCTGCAAGAGGCCGACGTCGTCCTCGCCTTCAGCGAGATCGAGGCCACTTTCCTGCAGCCCGAGCGTCTGCAAGAGCTGCGCGGCCGCGACTCCGGCGTCGTCTACGCCCTGCGCAGCCTGCCGGCCAGCCGGCTGCTCGCCGGCCCCTGCCACGATCATCACGGGGATGAGGAGGCGCATCATGACGATGATGGCCACGGGCACGACGACCACCATGATGACGATGACCATGGGCACGACGACGACCATGATGATGACCATCACGACGACGAGCATGGGCACGATGACGAGCATCATGATGACGATGACCATGGGCACGACGACGACGACCATGATGATGACCATCACGACGACGAGCATGGGCACGATGACGACCATCATGATGATGATCACCACGACGATGACCATCATGACGATGATGACCATGGGCACGACGACGACCATGACGACGACCACAAAGGCCATGCCGCGGCCGAATGCATCGACGAGCACATCTGGCTGTCCCCGTTCCTGACGGGACTGTTCATGGAGATCGTCGCGGACGAGTTCGCGCGCGCCGATCCAGGCAACGCCGCGGCCTACCGCGCCAACCTAGCCGGCATCAAGGAAAGGACCCGCGCGCTTGAGGATCGCCTGCGGGCGATCGGCCAGGAAACCGGTTTCGATTACGCGGTGGCTCACGATGCTTACCAGTACTTCTTCGCAAGCATCGACGTGGACGACTACCACGACGTCGGCATGGGCGACACCCATCATCAGATGCTCTCCGGCCAGCGCCTGAACGAACTGCGCGCCTTCGCGCAGGAAGAGGACAAGCCCTGCCTAGTCTTCGGCGCGCAGTCCAGCCACGACGAGGTCGCGCCCGCGCTCGCCGACCTGCCGAAGCTGCGCCTCGCCGTGATCCCGCCTTTCAGCCCGGATCCCGAGGCCGATTACTTCGCGTACGTGGAGGAAACGGCCGCCGCGATGCTCGCGTGCCGCGATTTCGGTTCCTAGGAAGCGGCCAGCACCCCGTTCGCCAGCAGCCTTTCGGCGATCTGGACCGCGTTGAGCGCGGCGCCCTTGCGCAGGTTGTCCGCGACCACCCACAGGTGCAGGACGTTCGGCTGGTCGAGGTCGGCCCGGATGCGCCCGACGAAGACGTCGTCCGCGCCGGCCGCATGGCCGCGCGCCGTCGGATAGCCACCGGCCTCGCGCGCGTCGACCACCGTCACGCCCGGCGCCGCGGCCAGGGCTTCGCGCGCCGCCGCCGCCGCCAGCGGCCGGCTGGTCACGACCCGCACCGCTTCGCTGTGCCCGTTGAACACCGGCACCCGCGCCGCGGTCGCGGCGACCTTCAGATTCGGCATGTCCAGGATCTTGCGGCTTTCCCACACGATCTTCATCTCCTCCTTCGTGAAGCCGCCGTCTTCGAAGACGTCGATGTGCGGGACCACGTTGAAGCCGACGCCGTGCGGGTCTTCGTCATCGCCCGCGAGGACCGCGGCCGCCTGGCGCTCGAGGGCGTCGATCGCGGTCCGGCCCGCGCCTGACACCGCCTGGTAGGTCGCGACGTAGACCTCCTCGAGGCCAGCCGCCTGCCGCAGCGGCGCCAATGCCAGCAGCAGCTGGATGGTCGAGCAGTTCGGATTCGCGATTATCCCCCGCGCGGGCCGCGCCGCCAGCAGCTCGCCGTTGACCTCCGGGACCACCAGCGGGACTCCTTCTTCCTGCCGGAAGGCCGAAGAGTTGTCGATGACCAGGCAGCCCTGTTCCGCAGCCCGCGGCGCGTGCTCCTTGGACGGGCCGCCGCCCATTGAAAACAGCGCGAGCTGAACCTGGCCGAAGTCGAAATCGTCGACCGCGGCGACCGGCACCTCGCGCTCGCGGAAAGAGACGGTCCGGCCCGGCTTGCCGGCGCTCGAGGCCAGCGCATGCAGGCGTCGGACCGGCAGGCGCCGCTGCGCGAGGATCGCCAGCATGGCGCGGCCCACCTCGCCGGTCGCGCCCGCGACCGCGACGTCGATGCCGTGGGCGTCGAATTCTCCGCTCATAAGGCGGCTTATTTTAAAGCCGTTCGATTCGCTGCAGCGAACGCTTGACGATGGCCGCGCCCATCGCCGCGCAGCCCACCGCGGCCTCGCCTGGCCGCGCGATGTCGGCGGTGCGCAGGCCCTCGCCCAGCACGTCGCCTATGGCGTCCCGGACCGCATCGCCAAGAGCGGGCTGGCCCAGGGCGAAATCAAAAGCCATCGACAGCGACATGAAGGCCGCGCATGGATTGGCCTTGTCCGCGCCCGCGATGTCCGGCGCGCTGCCGTGCACCGGCTCGAACAGGCCGACGCCTTCGCCCAGCGAGCCGGACGGCAGCATGCCGATCGAGCCCGCGAGCTCCGCCGCCAGGTCCGACAGGATGTCGCCGAAGATGTTGCCGGTGACGATCACGTCGAACTGGTTTGGATTGGCGACCAGCTGCATCGCCGCGTTGTCGACGTACATGTGCCGCAGCTCGACCTCGGGGTAGCCGGCCGCCATCGCCGTCACCGTCTCGCGCCACAGCCTGCTGACCTCGAGCACGTTGGCCTTGTCCACCGAGCACAGCCTGCCGCCGCGCTTTTGCGCCGCCTCGAACGCGACCTTGGCGATGCGGCGCACCTCGCCCACCGAATAGCGCATCGTGTTGTACGCCGCCCGCTCGTCGCCGTCGCCTTCGACGCCGCGCGGCTCGGAAAAATAAATCCCGCCAATCAGCTCCCGCACGATCAGGACGTCCATGCCCCTCGCCACCTCTTCTTTCAGGGACGAGGCGCCCAGCAGGTCGTCGCGGATCGCCGCCGGGCGCAGGTTGGCGTACACGCCCAGCCCCGCGCGCAGGCCCAGCAGCCCTTTTTCCGGACGCTGCGCCCACCATGTAGCGGACCGGCTCGGCGACCAGGCCCTCGACGCGGTCGGCGGTCGGGATGCCC
>MEIE01000089.1 GCA_001750625.1 Candidatus Amphirhobacter heronislandensis | reverse complement strand
CGGCGGCCGCCGCTTCCTCGCGGGCGGCGCGGGCGGCGCGGCCGCGGGCCTCGAAGCGGGCGCGGCCCAGCGGGCTGCGGCGCGGCTGCAGGACGTGGGTCTCGTCGGGCTCGTCGCGGCGCCGCTCCAGCCAGTCGGCCAGCCGCCGCGGCGTCATGCCGCTCTTTTCCATGTAGCGCGCCGCGAAGGACTCGGGCTCGTGGTGGATCGCGTACAGCACGTGGGCGGCGGTGACCTTCTTGGCGCCGCCGTCCTTGCCCTGCTTGATCGCCCGGCGGATCGCGCGCGAGAACGCCGGCGTCGGCCGCGGGTCGCCGCCGCCGCGCTGCTGCGGGACGCGCTGCTCCAAGAAGCGTTCGAGGTCCTGCCGCAGCAGGCGCCGGTCCACCGACAGGCTGCTCATTAAAAGGCGGATGTCGCTGCCGTCGATCAGCGCGAGGGTCAAATGCTCGATGGTGACATGCTCGAGCCCGCGGTCGCGGGCGTCGCGGAAGGTGAACTGGATGTTCTCCTCTAGATCCTGCGCGATCATGTCGTTTCCCAAGCTGGCGGCGCGACCTCCATGCCGGTGATTCTAAGCCTCAGGAGCCCACGCAGTTGGCTGGAATCGGCCGCGCGGCCCGCAGGTAGCCCGCCGCCCGCGCCTCGTCCATGCGCTGGATCTCGACGCCGTACTGCACGCCCTCGACGCCGCCGGTGAGGAAATACAAATCGAAGCACAGCTGGTTCTCGGGGCCGCAGTCGAGGACGAGGTGGGCCCGGTTGCCGTGCTCCCAGGCGCCGCCCTTGACGTAGGGCCAGTCCGGCAGCGCCATCGCGGTCCGCGAACAGCCCCAGCCGCGCAGCTCGGGCAGGCGCAGGATCCGCGCCAGCGCGTCGAGGAGCGCGTCGGGCTCGGCGCCGTCGGCGCCCTTGAGCCAGCCGTTCGAGGCCGGATCGGCCGCCATGGAGCCGAGGAAGGCCGCGGCGGCCGCGCCGTACTCCTTCTCGGCATTCTCGGTCAGCACGAAGCTGACCGCGTCGGGGGTCTGGCGCTGGACGTCGGCCGCAAGCACGGGCGCCGCGAGCGCGAGCGCGGCCGCGAGGCCAAGCAGGGCGCGCGGGGTCATGGCGGAGCAGATTCTACTAATTTATAATAGCCAAGCGATGAAACCAGGCAAGCAGCTGCGCGAGCTCGCCGCCGCCCCCGGCGCGGCCCCGGTCGCCGGCGCGGTCAGCGGCTACGCCGCCATGCTCGCGGCCAAGGCCGGCCTGCCGGCCGCCTACGTCTCCGGCGGCGCGACCGCCGCCACCAAGGGCCTGCCCGACCTCGGCACCGTCGCCGCCGCCGACGTCGCCGCGGTCGCCGCCGAGATCGTGGCCGCCGTCCCCGGCCTGCCGGTGCTCGTCGACGCCGACACCGGCTTCGGCAACGTCCTCGCCCTCGGCCGCAGCGTGAAAACCATCGAGGCCGCCGGCGCCGCCGGCCTGCACATCGAAGACCAGGACGGCAGCAGCCGGCGCTGCGGCCACCGCCCCGGCAAGCGGCTGTGTTCGACGGCGGCGATGCAAGACCGGCTCAAGGCCGCCTGCGACGCGCGGCGGGACGATTCCTTCGTGGTGATGGCCCGCACCGACGCGATCGCGCCCGAGGGCCTCGGCGCCGCGATCCAACGCGCCGTCGCCTACGCCGAGGCCGGCGCCGACATGATCTTCCTCGAAGGCGCGACCGAGGCCGCGCAGTACCGCGCCGCGGCGGTCGCGAACATGACCGAGTTCGGCGTGACGCCGCTGCTCGGCCGCAAAGAGCTGGCGGAGCTCGGGGTCGCGCTGGTCCTGTATCCGCTGTCGGCGTTCCGGGCGATGATGCGCGCCGGCGAAAACCTGTACCAGGCGCTCGCCGCCGAGGACGGCCAGTCCGGCGCGCTCGACGCGATGCAGACCCGCGACGAGCTGTACGCCAACCTGGGCTACGCCGCCTACGAGCAGGCGCTCGACGCCAGCCAGGACGAAGCCGAAGCCTAGGGAGGGTTGACGATGGACAAGCAAGCGAGGGAGAAGGCCGGCCTGCGCGGCGTGGTCGCCGGCGCGACCGCGCTGTGCTCGGTAGGCGACGGCCACGAGCTGCGCTACCGCGGCTACGCCATCGAGGACCTCGCCGCCGCGCGGACCTACGAGGACGTCGCCCTGCTGCTGCTGCGCGGCGAGCTGCCGGCGGCGGCCGCGCGCGAGGCCTGGCAACAGCAGCTGGCCGCGGCGCGCGTCCTTGATCCGGCGATTGAGGCGGCGCTGCTTGCCTTGCCGGCCGGCGCGCCGGCGATGGCGGTCTGCCGCCTGGTGGCCGACCTGCTGGCCTGCGCCCCGGACGCCCCCGACGAGCCCGAGGCGGCGGCCGCGGCGCTGCTCGGGACCATGCCCGCCGCGCTGTGCCGCTGGATGCGCGCCGCCCGCGGCCAGGAGTGGCCGGGAATCAGCCGGGCGCCGTCGCTGGCCGCGGCGACGCTGGAGATGCTGCACGGGACCGCGCCCGCCGAGGCGGACGTCCGCGCGCTGGACGTCGCGCTGATCCTGTACGCCGAGCACGAGTTCAACGCCTCGACCTTCGTCGCCCGCGTCACCGCCTCGACCCGGGCCTCCTGCCTCGACGCGGTCGCCGCCGCGCTCGCCGCGCTCAAGGGGCCGCTGCACGGCGGCGCCAACGAAGAGGCGATGCGGCTGATCAGCCGCTTCGATTCGCCGGCGGCGGCGGTCGCCGGCGTCAAGGAGCTGCTGGCTGAGAAGCGGCTGATCATGGGCTTCGGCCACGCCGTCTACAAGAGCGGCGACCCGCGCAGCCCGGTGATCAAGGAGGCCGCCCGCGGCCTGAGCGAGCGCCACGGCAAACAGGAGATGTTCGCGGTCGCCGAGGCCATCGAAAAGACCATGCTCGCGGACAAGGGCATGCACCCCAACCTCGACTTCTACGCCGCGGTCGCCTACGCCTGCCTGGGAATTCCGACCGAGCTGTTCACGCCGCTGTTCGCCTGCTCGCGCCTCAGCGGCTGGCTCGCCCACGTCGGCGAGCAGCGCGCATCCAAGGCGCTGCTGCGGCCCGCCGCCGAGTACGTCGGCCCCGGGCCGCGCGAGCTGCCGCCGGCCGCATGAGCGAAGCCGTCCGTCCCGCCGACGAGGAGCGCGAGGAACAGGCCGCCGCCACGGACGGCTTCGGCGGCAGGGACGACTTCGCGCCGCCGCCGCCCCGCACCCCGGCCGAGGAGCGCCAGGCCCTCGCCGGCGACGCCTACGCGGCGCTGCTGCCGGCGGCGGCCGCGGCCTGGCTCATGCTCGGCGGCTGGCACCTGCAGCTGCGCTCGCTGCTGGGCTTCGGCGCCACCTCCTGGCTGCTCGCCCTCGCCGGCATCCTCGCCGGGGTCGCGGCCGGCGCGCTGCTGATCCGGCCGCTGCTCGGGCGCATCACCGCGCCGCACGTCGCCTTCGCCGCCATGCACGCGGTCCTGGCGCTGCAGGCGGTCTATGCCCACGACCTGTTTGATATGCTGCGCGGGGCGCTGGCCGCCGGCGCGGCGCCGGCCGCCGCCGCCCAGTGGCTGCTGGCCTTCGCCGTCGCCCTGCCGGGGCTGCTGCTCATCGGCGCGGCGGCCGCGGTCTTCGTCCCGGTCATCACCCGCGGCCGCGGCGACCCCGCCGGGCCGCTGCGGCGGCACTGGCAGATCGTCCTGCTGGGCTTCCTCCTCGGCGAGGCGCTGCGCGTCTTCATGGAAATCCGCTTCGGCGCCCTCGGCGCCTGGCAGGCCGCGGCGGTGGCGGCCGGCCTCGCCGGCCTGGTGGCCTGGGCGCTGCGGCACCGCTACCCGGACGTCAGCCTCGCGGCGCCCGCGCATCTCGACGAGGGGGCCGAACAAAAAGCGCCAGCGGCGCTGTGGCTGCTGCCGGGAGCCCTGGCGCTGGCCTTCGGCGCCTGGGCCGCGGCCGCGCACCGGCTGGCGGTGATGGCCTTCGGCGCGACGCCCCGCGTCGACGCCAGCCTGCTGCTCGCGCTGCTGCTCGCGCTGTTCGCCGGCAGCCTGTTCGCGGGCGCCGACCGCCGCGCCGCGCTGCCGCGGCATCTGGCCGCCGCCGCGGCGGCCGCGGCCGCGGCGATGCACGCCTACGAGCCGCTGCTCGCATGGCTGCCTGAGCTGCTCGACGCGCTGCCGGCGTCTCGCGACGCCTATCTGCAGTACGTCGCCGCCTGCTTCGTGCTGCTGCTGGCCTTCGTCGCCCTGCCGGCCGCCTTGCTGGCACGGACGCTGCCGCTGCTGACGCGGGAGCTGTGGCCGCGGCACGGCGACGGCGCCTTCGCGCTGGCTTTTGCCGCAGTTCTGGGCGGCCTCGCGGCGGGAATCGCGCTCGGGCGCTTCGTGCTGCTGCCGCAGCTGGGCCTGGCGCTGGCGGTCGCGGCGACGCCGCTGCTGGTCCTCGCGCTGCTGCTGGTCCTCGCGCGCCGCCGCTGGCTGGTCCTGGCCGTGGCGGCCGCCGCGGTGCTCGCTTCCTTCGCCAAGCCCTTCTTCGATCCGGCGCTTTTGCTCAGTTCGCCGTACAGCGTGCGGCCGCAGCCGGCCGAAGCCGAGGTCACCTACCTGCGGCAGGACGCGGCCGGCGCGATCGCCGCGCGGACGCTGCCCGCCGGCTTCGAAATCAACGAGCGCGGCCTGACGAAGCTGGTCGCGGCGCCGTTCCCCGAGCACGGCCGCTTCGCGGCCGACCTGCAGGCCGAGACCATGGCGGGGATGATCCCGCTGCTGTACCAGCCGGGCGCCGCGCGCGCCGCGGTGATCGGCGCCGGCAGCGGCCGGATCGCGGAGACGCTGCTGCTGGGCGCGGCGATGGCGGAGATGGACCTGGCCGAGCCCGGCCGCGTCGCCTTGGAGATGGCGCGGACGCTGCCGCTGTCGGCCGCGGCCTTCGAGGACGAGCGCCTGCAGATCCACGCCGTCGACCCGCGGCAGCTTTTGCTGCGGCGCGAGCCGGGCAGCTACGACGTGGTCGCGGTGGCGGCGACGGTCCCGGGGCTGGGCGCCGGCGCCGCGCTGCACGCGCTCGAGTTCTACGAGCTCGCCGCGAGCCGCCTGAGCGGCCAGGGGGTGTTCGTGCAGCACTTCGCCGCCGAGGAGCTCAGCCCCGAGCTGTTCGCGGCGATCGCCAAGGCCGCCGGCGCGGCCTTCGCGGACTACCGGGTCTTCCTGCCGCAGCCCAACGCGGTCCTGCTGGTCGCGGCGCGCGACCCGGCGGCGATCCGCCTTTTGCGCGCGGGCAGCTTCGCGCGGCTGCGCGAGCCGGCGGCCGCCGCGCGGATGGGCCTGGCGAACGTCTACGCGGTCGAAAGCGCGCTGGCCTTCGAGCGGCTGGCGGTCGAGCCGCTGCTCGACACCTACACCGAAATCTATCCCAGCGCCGACATGTTCCCGGCGGCCAGCTGGCACTTCGACTTCGACCTGTTCCTAGGCCGGGGCGGCGGCTGGCTGCGCGGCGCGCTGGAGAACTTCGGCTTTGTGTTCCGCGAGCCGGGCTTCACCACCGCGGCGCCGCACCTGCCGCGGACCGCGCAGCTGAACGTCAACCCCCGCAGCGCGCAGCAGAGCTGGGCGGCGCTGGGGCTGCGGGCGCTCGATCCGGCGGTGGCGCTGCCTGACGCCTTCGCCGACCTCGCCGGCGCGCTGGGCCTCGACGCCGGCCAGGTCGCCGCGCTGTTCAATTCCGACTGCGCCGCCGGCCCGAACCTGTTCGAGCGCGCCTCGCGGATGGCGGAGATGGTCAACGCGATCGATCCCTTCCTGCACGCGGCCGAGCGGCCGCAGCTGCGGGCGCGGCTGCAGGCGGACCTGCCCTGCCACGCCGAAATGCTGGCCGACCCGGCCGCCAGCCGCCTGGCCGTCATCTACGACGCCTGGCTCGCCGGCGACCATCAGAGCGTCCGCGTGGCCGGCCGGCCGCTGCTGGCCGGCGCCGTAACCTTCAACGCCGACGCCGACGCCAGCATTTTGCTGCGGCTAGCGATCGCCGAGCACGCCGCCGGCGAGCCCGACAACGTCATCCGGATGACCGGCCTGCTCGGGGCGGACGCGTCGCCGGCGGCGCGTTTCGCGCTGCGCCTGATCTACGCCCACGGCCTGCGCGGCGTGTTCGAGAAGGTCGAGGCCCAG
>MEIE01000088.1 GCA_001750625.1 Candidatus Amphirhobacter heronislandensis | reverse complement strand
GCTTCAGCAGGGGCTTGAGGTGCTGGCCGGTCTTGCTGGCCGGGTCCTTGGCGACGTCCTCGGGGCTGCCGGCGGCGATCAGCCGGCCGCCGCCGCTGCCGCCGTCCGGGCCGAGGTCGATGATCCAGTCGGCGGTCTTGATCACGTCGAGGTTGTGCTCGATGACGACGATGGTGTTGCCGGCGTCGCGCAGGCGCCGCAGCACCTCGAGCAGGATGGCGATGTCGTGGAAGTGCAGGCCGGTCGTCGGCTCGTCGAGCAGGTACAGGGTGTGGCCGGTCGCGACCTTCGACAGCTCGTTGGCGAGCTTGACGCGCTGGGCCTCGCCGCCGGACAGGGTCGGGGCGCTCTGGCCGAGGCGGATGTAGCCCAGGCCCACCGCCGCCAGGGTCTCGAGCTTGCGGCTCGGCAGCGGGTGGTTGCGGAAGAACTCCAGCGCCTCGTCGACGGTCATCTCGAGGACGTCGTGGATGGACTTGCCGCGGTACTTGACCTCGAGGGTCTGCTCCTTGTAGCGCTTGCCGCCGCAGACCTCGCAGGTGACGAAGACGTCCGGCAAAAAGTGCATCTCGACGCGCTTGACGCCGTCGCCCTCGCAGGCGTCGCAGCGGCCGCCGGGGACATTGAAAGAGAAGTGCCCCGGCGGGTAGCCGCGCTCGCGCGCCAGCGGCAGCTCGGTGAACAGCGAGCGCAGCGGCGTGAACAGCCCGGTGTAGGTCGCCGGATTCGAGCGCGGCGTGCGCCCGATCGGGCTTTGGTCGATGTCGATGACCTTGTCGATGCGCTCGAGGCCCTTGAGCGCCCGGTGCGGCAGCGCCTCGGCGCCGCTGTCGTGGAAGTGGCGCATCAATTGGCGGTACAGCGTGTCGGTGACCAGCGTCGACTTGCCCGAGCCCGAGACCCCGGTGACGCAGGTGAACACGCCGAGCGGGATGTCGACGCTGAGGCTGCGGAGGTTGTTGCCGCGCGCCCCCTCGATGCGCAGCCGCTCGCCGCGCTTCGGCTTAAGGCGCTTCGCCGGGACGTCGATCTTGAGCTTGCCGGCGAGGTAGCGGCCGGTGACCGAGCGGCCGCAGCGCTTGACCTCGGCCGCCGGGCCGGCGGCGACGATCTCGCCGCCGTGGCGGCCGGCGCCGGGGCCGACGTCGATGATGTGGTCGGCGCGCAGCATCGCCTCCTCGTCGTGCTCGACGACGATGACGGTGTTGCCCTGGTCGCGCAGCCGCTCGAGCGAGCGCAGCAGCCGCAGGTTGTCGGCCGGGTGCAGCCCGATCGAGGGCTCGTCGAGGACGTAGGTGACGCCGGTCAGGCCCGAGCCCACCTGGCTCGCGAGCCGGATGCGCTGGTTCTCGCCGCCCGACAGCGTGGTCGCGCTGCGGCCGAGGGTCAGGTAGCCCAGCCCGACCTCGACCAAGAAGCCGAGGCGCTCGACCGCCTCGCGGACGATGCGGGCGGCGATCGCGGCCGCGGCGGCGTCGAGCTTGAGCTCTTGGACGAACACGTGGGCCTCGGCCAGCGGCAGCTCGGCGAGCTGCGGCAGCGACAGGCCGCCGACCGTCACCGCGCGGGCGCTGCCGCGCAGGCGGGCGCCGCCGCAGGCCGAGCAGGTCTGCGCGGTCATGAAGCGGCCGTACCACTCGCGCATCATCTGCGACTCGGCCTCGAGGTAGCGGCGCTTGATCCAGTTGAGGACGCCCTCGAACTTCTTGCCGCCGCGCGGGCTGCTCCAGCCCTCGAGGATGGCCTTGCGCGCCGCCGCCGGCAGGTCGCGGTAGGGCGTCGCGGTCGAAAAGCCCAGCTTGTCGGCCAGCCACTTGAGCTTGCGGAAGTAAAAGCGGTGGTCGCGGCTCCAGCCGGGGATCGCGCCGCCGGCGAGGGACAGGCCGGGGTCGGTGATCAGGGTCGCGGCCGAGAACACGCTTTCTTCGCCGAGGCCCAGGCAGGTCTCGCAGGCGCCGGCGGTGGCGTTGAAGGAGAACAGCTTGGGCTCGAGCTGCGGCGGCGAGTACGAGCACACCGGGCAGGCCTGCTTGGCCGAGAAGACCTGCTCCTTGCCGCTGTCGATGTCGACCGCCCGCAGGCGCTGGCCGCCTTCTTCAAGCGCGGTCTCGATCGATTCGAGCAGGCGCTGGCGCTCCGCCGGCCGCGGCCGCAGCCGGTCGACGACGATCTCGATGCTGTGGCGCGAGCGCAGCGCGAGCTTGGGCGCGGACTCGATGTCGCAGACCTCGCCGTCGATGCGCAGCCGCACGAAGCCGCGCTTGGCGAGGCCGGCGAGGACGTCGAGGTGCTCGCCCTTGCGGTCCTCGACCACCGGCGCGAGCAGCATCAGGCGCCGGTCCCGCCACGAGGCGAGCAGGTCGTCGGCGATCTGGGCGGGACGGCGGCCGCGCAGCGGCTTGCCGTGCTTGGGGCAGTGCGGGATGCCGACCCGGGCGTACAGCAGCCGCAGGTAGTCGTACAGCTCGGTGACGGTCCCGACCGTCGAGCGCGGGTTGTGGGAGACGGTCTTCTGCTCGATCGAGATCGCCGGCGACAGGCCGGCGATGGAGTCGACGTCCGGCTTGTCCATCACGCCGAGGAACTGCCGCGCGTAGGACGACAGCGACTCGACGTAGCGGCGCTGGCCCTCGGCGTAGATGGTGTCGAAGGCCAGCGAGGACTTGCCCGAGCCCGACAGGCCGGTGATCACCACCAGCCGGCCGCGCGGGACGCTGAGGTCGACGTTCTTGAGGTTGTGGACCCGCGCGCCGCGGATGACGATGCTGCGGTGCGGGTCGTCGGCCGCCGCCACCGCCGCTTTTGCGCTCGTTTTCGCCACCGCCGTCGTTAAAAGGGTTAACTATACAATCTTTCGGCGCGAAAACCGCACGGCGCCCGGTGCGGTTTTACCGCGTCTCCGCCGCCCAAAGCCATGCAAAATCCCTTCCGCAATGACCGCGCTCACCGCCGCCGCGCCGCCGATGGCCGCTGACCGCCCCGCTTCGGGCGCGCTCAGCCGCGCCGAGGCCGCCGCGCTTAGCCCGCTGCTCGCCGCGCTGGGCTGCCGGATGCTGGGCCTGTTTCTGCTGCTGCCGGTGCTCGCCCCTTACGTGATGGAGCTGGAAGCCGGCAGCGCCGAGCTCGCCGGCCTCGCGCTTGGCGCCTACGGCCTCACCCAGGCCGCGATGCTGCTGCCGCTGGGCTGGCTGTCGGACCGCTGGGGCCGCAAGCCGGTGCTGTGCGCCGGCCTGCTGGTCTTCGCCGCCGGCGGCCTGCTCGCCGCGTCCGCCGCCCACCCGGCCGCCGTGGTCGCCGGCCGCGCCCTGCAGGGCATGGGCGCGATCTCCGCCGTCGTCCTCGCCGGCATCAGCGACCTGACGCCGCCGGCCAAGCGCGCCCAGGGCATGGCGCTGGCGGGGGTGGCGATCGGCGGCGCCTTCGCGCTGGCGATCGTGCTCGCCGCGCCGCTGGCCGCGCTGGCCGGGGTGCGCGGCCTGTTCATCGGCACCGCGGTCCTCGCGCTCGCGGCGATTCCGGCGGTGCTCGCCTGCCCGCTGCCGGCGCCGCGGCCGGCGGCGGCCGACAGCGCCTTCATCGAGCTGCGGGTGCTGCCGTACTGCCTGGGGGTGTTCGGCATCCACTGGGCGATGGCCGCGCTGTTCTTCCATCTGCCGCTGCGGCTGGCGGCGGCCGACGCGCCGCCCGCCTGGCTGGTCTACCTATTGGGCTTCAACCTGTCGCTTGCGGTGGCCGTGCCGCTGCTGCTGCGCCGGCTGCGCGGCGACGGCGTCCTGTGGTTCGCGGCGCCCCTGCTGGCCGCCGGCCTCCTGCTGGCGCCGCAGCTGCCGGGAGCGGCGCTGACCATCGGCGCGCTGGCGGCCTTCTTCGCCGGCTTCAACCTGCTCGAGGCGCTGCTGCCGGCGCGGGCTTCGCTGGCGGCGCGCGCCGCCGGCCGCGGCGCCGCCCTGGGGGCCTACGCGGTCTGCCAGGCGCTGGGCGTCTTCGTCGGCGCGGCGGTCGCCGGCCGCCTGGCGGCCGAGCACGGCGACCTGGGCCTGTACCTCGCCGGCGCGGCGGCTCTGATCTGGCTGCCCGCCCTGCGCTGGGCGCGCTGAGGACGGCGATGGGCGGCGGCGTCAACAAGGTCTTCCTGCTGGGCAGGATTGAATCGAAAGAGGCGGGCTTCGACCGGCCGGACGGCCGCCGCCAGCTCGAGGCGGTGCTGCGGACCGTCGAGCACTACCGCCTGCCGACGGGGCCCGCCGCGCACGTCGAAAAGCACCATCTGGTCTTCATCGGCCGGCTGGGCGAGATCGCCGACGACGTGATGCTGCTGGACGACCCGCATCTACGCCGACGGCGAGATCTTCTACCGCACCGAGATCGTGGTCGGCGGCTTTCATATAATACACAAAAACAGCGGGAATCGGGTGGCGCCGGGCACGCCGGCGGCAGCCGGCGCGTCCGCCGCCTGAGGCCGGCTGCGCAACCGAAGACAGCACAAGGAACAGCGAACATGGCGGTAAACAAGGTCATTTTGATAGGCAACCTGGGCGCGGACCCCCAGGTCAAGCACTTCCCCGACGGCACGGCGTTCGCCAACGTCAACCTCGCGACCACCGAGAATTGGCGCGACAAGAGCGGCGAGAAGGCCAGCCACACCGAGTGGCACCGCCTGACCTTCTTCGCCCGCCAGGCCGAGATCGCCAGCGAGTACCTGCGCAAGGGCTCGAAGATCTACGTCGAGGGCTCGCTGCGCACCCGCAAGTGGACCGACAAGGAAGGCGTCGAGCGCTACACCACCGAGATCCGGGTGATGAACTTCCAGTTCCTCGACACGCGCGCCAGCCGCGAGGGCGGCGGCGAAAGCCGTTCCTACGGCGACGCGCCGGCGTCTTCGGGCCGCAGCAGCGAGCGGGCCCCGGCCCGCGACAGCGCCGAGCCCTTCGGCGACAGCGAGGAAGACATCCCCTGGTGACGCCGGCCGCCGCCGGCCCCGGCTAGGGGTTGCGCGGCAGGAACTGGCGCGGGTTGAGGGTGTCGGAGCCGCGCCGGACCGCGAAGTGCAGGCCGACGGCCTCGGCCCCCGACTTGCCCATCTCCGCGATCTGCTGGCCGCGGCGGACCTCCTCGCCCTCGGCGACGAGGATGCGGTGGTTGTGCGCGTAGGTGGTCAGATACTCGTTGGCGTGCTTGATGACCACCATCTGCCCGTAGCCCTTGAGGCCGGTGCCGGCGTAGATCACGCGGCCGTCGGCGCTGGCGAAGATCGGCCAGCCCTGCGGCCCGGCGATGCGGATGCCCTTGCTGCCGGTGCTGAAGTTCTCGACCACCTTGCCGCTGGTCGGCCAGCTCCAGACCAGGCCGCTGCGCTCGCGGGTGCTCTGCGGCGCGATGCCGTCGGCCCGCCGCGGGATGACCAGGCTGGCCTGCTGGGCGCCGCCGGCCTCGGCGAGCAGGCGCCGGTAGTCGGCGTCGCTGTACGGCAGCAGCAGCGCCTGCGGCTGCGAGACCTCGCCGCCGGGCGCGGCGCCGCCGTCGGCGCCGATGCCGATCTGGGCGCGGGTTACCTGGGCGGGCCGTGCCGGCGCCGCGGCGGCTGATTCGGCGGCCGCGGGCGCGCCGTCGGGCGCGGCGAGCGCGACCGGCTGCGGCGGCGCCTCGAGCGCCAGCGGCGTGACCTCGGCGGCCTCGACCAGCGGGGTGACCTCGGGCATGCCCGGCGGCGGGCTCAGCCGCAGGCGCTGGCCGATCTCGATGCGGTTGGGGTTGGCGATGCCGTTCCACAGCGCGATCTCGCTGTAGTCCATGCCGTAGCGCAGCGCGATCTCGCCGAGGGTCTCGCCGGCGGCGACGATGTGGTCCTCGGGCCGCGAGACCGGCCCGTCCAGCTCGATGCCGGCGCCGGTGTCGCCGAGCTCGATGACCTCGATCGGGGCGGTGCCCCGGCTGGGGCTCCCGCCGCAGCCGGCGAGCAGGCCGGCCAGCGCGAGCAGGGCGCCGGCCGTCCGAATCACGCCAGGCCTTCGATCAGCGGCACGAACATCACCTCGTCGTGCGCGGTCTGGGCGTTCTTGGTGCAGACCATCAGCTTCTCGCCGTCGGCGCCGTTCTGCGGCACGACCAGCCGGCCCTCCGGCGCGAGCTGCTCGAGCAGCGCGGTCGGAATCTCGCGCGCGGCGGCGCAGACCA
>MEIE01000087.1 GCA_001750625.1 Candidatus Amphirhobacter heronislandensis | reverse complement strand
GCCTCGAGCGGCAGCTGGTCGCCGCGCAGGTGGGCGCCCTCGAAGGCGCTGAGGCGGATGATGTCGACCGAGCGCGAGGCCTCGGCGCGGGCCTCGGCCAGCGGCTTGCCGTTCTCGGCGGTGATCGCCTGGGAGAACTCCTCGACCCGCTCTTCGAGCAGCTCGGCGGCCTTGAGGGTGGCGAGGTAGCGCTTGTGGGCGCCCATCGCCCGCAGCTGCGCCACGCCGCGGACCGCCGCGTCGATGGCGCGGGCCGCGTCGGCCGGCTCGGCGGACGGGACCTCGTCGAAGACCTCGCCGTCGTAGGGGTGGGCGACCGGCAGGGCCTGCTTGGCCTCCCGCCACTCGCCCGCGATGTAGTTCTTGCGCATTGCTTTTCTCCTTGCCGCCGGCGGTTAAAATCCCGCCGCCTTCCGCCGCCTTATTTTAAAGCCCATGTCCACGTCCCCCGTCAAAGCCCTGGTCTGGGGCGAGAACTTCCACGAGCAGGAAAACAAGCTGGTCCGCGAGGTCTATCCGGACGGCATGCACGCCTGCATCGCCGCCGCGCTCGCCGAGGACCCCGGCATCGAGGCCGCCACCGCGACCTTGCAGGAGCCCGAGCACGGCCTGACCGCCGAAGCCCTCGCGGCGCACGACGTGCTGCTGTGGTGGGGCCACGCCAAGCACGGCGAGGTCGCCGACGAGGTGGTCGAGCGCGTCGCCGCGAGCGTCTGGGCCGGCATGGGGCTGATCGTGCTGCACTCGGGGCACTTCGCCAAGATCTTCAAGCGCCTGCTCGGGACCCCCTGCAACCTGTCCTGGCGCGAGGCCGGCGAGAAGGAGCGGGTCTGGACCGTCAACCCGCGCCATCCGATCGCCGCCGGCCTGCCGCCGAGCTTCGTGCTGCCGCAGGAGGAGATGTACGGCGAGCCCTTCGGCATCCCCGAGCCGCTCGAGACGGTGTTCGTCTCGTGGTTCGAGGGCGGCGAGGTCTTCCGCTCCGGCGTAACCTTCCGCCGCGGCGCCGGCAGCATCTTTTACTTCCAGCCCGGCCACGAGGTCTACCCGACCTACCACGACCCGCACGTCCGCCAGGTGCTGCGCAACGCGGTGCGCTGGGCCGCCAACCCGCAGCCGCGGATCGAAAAGGTGACCGACGCGCCGAACGTCCCGGCCGCTTCGGCGCCCGAGCCGCTGACCGAGCGCGGGCCGAAGCTGCACGCCGCCGGCGAGGAGGGCTTCAAGTGAGCAAGCCGATGCGGGTCCTGATCGTCGGCGCCGGCAACATGGCGAACTACCACGCCGAGGCCTACAAGGCGGCCGGCGCCGAGCTCGCGGCCGCGGTCGACGTCAAGGAGGACAGTCTCAAGAACTTCTGCGCCAAGCACGGCGTCGCCAAGAGCTTCGGCTCGGTCGCGGACGCGCTGGCCTGGGGCGAGTTCGACAGCGCCTCGGTGGTCACGCCCGACGCCATGCACAAGGACGCGAGCCTGCCGCTGCTCGCCGCCGGCAAGCACGTCCTGTGCGAGAAGCCGCTGGCGCCCAACCACGCCGACGCCCGCGCCATGACGGAGGCCGCGGCCGCGGCGGGGACGGTCGCGATGGTCCATCTCACCTACCGGGTCTCGGCGGCGCTCGGCGCCGCCCACGAGCTGGTCAAGGCCGGCCGGCTCGGCGCGCTGCGCCACGTCCAGGCCGAGTACCGCCAAAGCTGGCTGGCGCAGGACAGCTGGGGCGACTGGCGCACGCAGGACACCTGGCTGTGGCGGCTGTCGACCAAGCACGGCTCGCTCGGCGTCCTCGGCGACGTCGGCGTCCACCTGCTGGACTTCGGCTGCTTCGCGGCCAACGACCGCGTCGCCGACGTCCGCTGCCTGCTGCGGACCTTCGCCAAGGCCGAGGGCGACCGCATCGGCGAGTACCCGCTGGACGCCAACGACACCGCGGTGCTGACCGCCAGCCTCGCCGGCGGCGCGGTCGCGGTCTTCCAGGCCAGCCGCTGGATGAGCGGCCACATCAACGTGCTGCACCTGCGGCTGTTCGGCGACGAGGGCGCGCTCGAGGTCGTCTACGGCGACGGCGAGGACTCGCTGCGCAGCTGCCTCGGCGCGGCGGCGCTCAAGGTCAAGGAGTGGCGCGACGAAAAGCCGGCGCCGCAGCCCAAGACCATCGAGCGCTTCATCGCCGCGGTCCGCGACGGCGGCCCCGCCAAGCCGGACTTCGCCCACGCCTGCGACCTGCAGCAGGTCATCGACCAGGCCTTCGCGGCCGACGCGGCCGGCGACGTCCAGCCGGTCGCCTGAGTCTGCTTCAGTCCGCGAGCCTCTCGGGCAGCGGCTGGGTCATGAAGGCGCCGGGGACGGTCTGGTCGAAGTAGATCGCCGCGCCGGTCATCAGGCCGGATTCGGAACTCGCGGCGAAGGCGGCCGCCTTGGCGACCTCGGCCGGGTCGACCAGCCGGCCGAAGGGCTGGCGGGCGGCGGCCTCCTCGAGCCAGCCGTCCTGGGCGCCGTGGAAGCGGCGCTGGATGCGGTCCTCGCCCTCGGTGGCCATCCAGCCGATGTTGAGGCAGTTGACGCGGATGCGGTCGGGCAGCAGCGCGAAGGCGGTGTTCTTGGTCAGGATCTCGAGCGCGCCCTTCGAGGCGCAGTAGGCCGCGATGAAGGGCTGGCCGGACGATGTTGACGATCGCGCCTTCGATGCGGGCGGCCCGCATCGCCTTGGCGGCCTCCTGCATCAAGAAGAACGGCCCCTTGACGTTGGTGGCGAAGATCCGGTCGAACAGCTCCTCGCTGGTGTCGAGGATGCTGCCGCGCTCGGTGCAGGCGGCGACGTTGACCAGGACGTCGACGCGGCCGAAGCGCTTGAGGCAGGCCGCGACCAGCGCCCGGCAGTCGGCGACCCGCGACACGTCGGCGGCGCGGAAGGCCGCCTCGCCCCCGCCCGCGGCAGCCACCGCCGCCGCCGCTTCCTCGCCCTTGGCCACGCTGCGGCCGGCGAGCATGAGGCCCGCGGCGCCGCGTTCGGCGAACAGCAGCGCGACCGCCTTGCCGAGCCCCTGCGTCGCGCCGGTGACGATCGCGACCTTGTCCTTGAGCTGCGCTTCCATCCCTTGTTCTCCCCTAGAATGAGTTTTTCATTCTACGCATGAGGCCCGCCCCATGATCCGCTTCGCCCTGCTCGGCTGCGGCCGCATCGGCGTGATGCACGCCGGCATCCTCGCCCGCCTCGCGGAGACCGGCCTCGCCCGCGTCTACGACATCGACGAAGCGGCCGCCGCGGCCGTCGCCAAACGCCACGGCGCGGCGGCGGCGGCATCGCCAGCGGCGGCGGTCGAGGCGGCCGACGTCGACGCGGTGCTCGTCGCCTCGGCGACCCCGACCCACGCCGACTTCATCGAGATCGCGGTCCGCGCCGGCAAGCCGGTGCTGTGCGAAAAGCCCATCGACCTCGACGTCGGACGGGTGCGCGCCTGCCAAGAGGTGGTCGACGCGCATCCGGAGGTTCCGGTGCAGATCGGCTTCAACCGCCGCTTCGACCCGGGGCACGCGGCGGCGTTCGCGGCGCTCGCGGCCGGCGAGATCGGCGAGCTGCTGCACGCGGTGATCACCTCGCGCGACCCGGGCATGCCGCCGCGCGCCTACTACGAGGCCGCCGGCGGGCTGCTGCGCGACATGACGATCCACGACTTCGACCTGGCGCGCTGCTGCCTGGGCGAGGAGCCGGCCGAGGTCTTCGCGGTCGCCGGCCGCCTCTGCGATCCGGCGCTGATGGCCGAAATCGACGACCACGACTCGGCGATGGTGATCCTGCGGACCGCGGGCGGCAAGCTGTGCCACATCAACAACACCCGCGCCGCGGTCTACGGCTACGACCAGCGCATCGAGCTGCACGGCGACCGGGGCATGGTGATCTCGGACAACAACCGCGGCCACAACCTGGCGAAGTACACCAAGGACGCCACCGCGAGCCGCGCGCCGCTGCAGCATTTCTTCATCGACCGCTACCTGCGCTCCTACGAGCTCGAGATCCTCGCCTTCGTCGCGGCGGTCAAGGAAAAGCGGCCGCCGTCCCCGGGCTTCGCCGACGGCCTGCGGGCGCTGCTGCTCGCCGAAGCCGCCTACCGCTCGGTCAAAAGCGGCAAAATCGAGCAGATCGAGGCCTAGGCGGCCGGCCGGGCCGCGATGCGCCGCAGGCCGGCGAGCAGCTCGTCGCGGTCCACCGAACCTGCGAACTGCAGCAGCTTGGCGCCGCTGGGGCTGCGGACCACCACCGCCGGCGGCCCGAACAGGCGGTTGATGCCCAGCAGCCGGCGGGCCTCGCTGCCGCTGGCGGTGACGTCGATCTTCACCAGCCGGTAGGCGGCGAGCTCCGCCCGGACCTCCGGGTCGCCGAAGACGTAGGCGTCGATCTCGACGCAGGTCACGCACCAGTCGGCGGTGTAGTACTCCAGCGTCGGCCGGCCGGCGCCGGCGCGGACGCCCTCGTTGTAGGCGCGCATGGTCGCGACCGTGCTGAAGGCCAGCGGCGGGCCCTCCCGCAGGTGCGCCAAGGGCGCGAGCTCGTTGCTGCCGCCGGTCGCGCCGCCGACCGCCATGACGCCGCCGAAGCCCAAAAAGGCCGCCAGCAGCGCGCCCGCCAGGCCGCGCGCGGCCCAGGATTGCAGGCCGCCATGCAGCAGCCGGCCCAGCCACCAGCAGGCCGCCAGCGCCAGCGCCGCGTAGGCCAGCATCTTGACATGGGCCGGCAGCAGGCCGCCGAGCACCCACACGCCGAGGCCGAGCAGCAGCAGGCCGCCGAGGCGGCGGACCACGACGCTCGCGGGGCCGGCGCGCGGGATGAAGCGGCCGGCGCCGGCCGCGCAGGCCAGCGGCAGGACCCCCATGCCCAGCGCCAGCGCGAACAGCGCCAGGCCGCCGGTCGCGACGTCGCCGGTCGCGGCGATGAACAGCAGCGCGCCGGCCAGCGGCGCCGCGACGCAGGGGCTGACGACCACGGCGCCCACCACCCCCGCGCCGGCGGCGCCCCGCCAGGTCCCGGCCTCGCCGCGCAGCTCCTCAAGCCGCTGGCCGAGGCCCACAGGCAGCAGCCGCAGCCGCAGCTCGGCGATCATCGCGCCCCCGAGGAAGGCGAACAGCAGCGCCAGCGGCACCAGCAGCCACGGCGTCTGCAGCCAGGCGGCGAGCGCGGTGCGGCCGGCGGTCGCGGCGAGCACGCCCAGCCCCGCGTAGACCAGCGCCATGCTGAGCACGTAGGCGACGCCGAGCGCCAGCGCACGGCGCCGGCTCGCGCCGCGGCCGGCGCTGACCGCCAGCGCCAGCGGCACCAGCGGCAGGACGCAGGGCGTGAACGACAGCAACAGGCCGGCGTTGAAGAACAGCAGCAGCACCAGCGGCAGCGGGCTGCCGTCGAGGGCCGCGACCAGCTCGGCGGTGTTCGACAGCGGCTCCGGCGCCGCGGCGTAGCGGCCGAGGTTGTCGCCCCGCAGCTCGCCGGGGCCGGCGGCCGCGAAGGCGATGCTGACCGCGTAGGGCGGATAGCAGACGCCGGCGTCGGCGCAGCCCTGGATTACAAGCTCGGCGACCTGCTCGGCGCCGGCGGCGGCCGGCCGCGCCGCGCTGAAGGCGAGCTCGCCGCGGAAGGTTTCCACCCGGCCGAAGAACTCGTCCTCGACCATCTCGCCCGGCGGCAGCGCCAGCGCCAGCGTGGTCCCGTCGGCCAGGCGCAGCGCGGTGCGGTCGCGGTACAGGTAGTAGCCCTCGTGAATCGCGACCGTGAAGGCGAAGGCGGCCGGCGTGGCGCCGGCGGAGATCCGGAAGGCCTCGTCCTGCGGCAGCAGCTCGAGGCCGGGGCCGGCGACCTGGGCCTGGCTGGCCGCCAGCGGCGCGAGCAGCAGCAGCGCGAGGCGGGCGGCGAAGGCGGGCACGGACAGGGGGAGCGGCGCGGGCCTTGGAGATTATAAGCAGGAACAAGCCCGCCTGGATAAAATAAGGTCATGGACTTTTGGTTCGTCAATCAGGGCAGGACCTACAAGCACAAAGGCAACGAGGACTACCTCTGGTCGCCGAAGCGTGCCGAGCGCGGCCGCGTTTACCAATATTACGAGAACATGCGGCGCCTCAAGCCGGGCGACGTGATCCTGGCCTTCTTCGCCGGCGGCGTCCAGGGCTACGGCGTCGCGCAGACCTACAGCTACTCGTACATGCGGCCGCTCCATTACCGGCAGAAGTGGCAGGACCTGGGCTGGCGCTGCGACGTGTGGTTCACGCGCTTCGCGAAGGAAGTGCCGCTCCGCCGCCATGCGGCCGAGCTCGCGGCGATTCCCTCCCCGGACCAGGGCATCCGGCCGCTGGACAAAAACGGGCAGATCCACCAGGGCTCCTACCTGTCGCAGGTGGCGCCTGAGTTCGCGCAGGCCGTCGCGGCCGCCGCCGGCGACGCCGGCCTGCTGGAGATCCTGCGCACAGGCGAGGCCGCGATGCCAAGTGGCGCCGCGCTCGACACCATCAGCTACCGGCACGCCATCCTCGACGCGATCCAGGCCCGCCGCATCGAGCAGAGCTACGACGCGGACAACGTCCGCAACCTGCTGCAGGCGCGCCATGGCGTGGGCATGTTCCGGGAAGAGGTCGCCAAGGTCGAGGATTCCTGCCGCCTGACCAACCAGCTGTATTCCCACAGCCTGACGGCCTGCCACATCAAGCCCTGGCGCGAGTCCAGCGACGAAGAGAAGCTTGCGGGCGCCAACGGCCTGCTGCTGGCGCCGGGCGCCGCGCCGCTGTTCAGCCACGGCTTCTTCTCTTTCGACGACGACGGCGCGCTCGTCAAGTCGCCGCTGGCGGCCAACGAGCCCCTGCTCGACCGCCTGCTGACGGCGACGGACGGGCGGCCGAAGAAATTCAACGCCGAGCAGCGCTCCTTCCTCAGGCACCACCGCGAATTCATCCTGCTGAAGCCCTACCGCAACCCTCCCCCGGGCAAGCCAAAATGAAATGCTGGCGGGCGAACCATAGCCAGACGCCCGCCGCCGAGGCCGGCGGCTGCTAAGCAAGGAGGCGGCGGGAAAGGGCCCGGCGCGCCAGCCCGCGGCGCATTGCCTTAGGACAGCAGGGCTTGTCAGGGGAGCGGGTCGGGCTGTGTAAAAAACAACAGACCCTGGCGTCGGGGGCGGGATTTGGCGGCGACTATGCTAAAATAGCCACTGCGGATGAGATATCCGC
>MEIE01000086.1 GCA_001750625.1 Candidatus Amphirhobacter heronislandensis | reverse complement strand
TAATTCTAGCATGAATCCGGAGGCGGCGCAGAGTTCCTGCAACCCCCGCCACATTCACATGCACAAGCCGCTCCTGCGGGATATCATCCCTTTTTGAAGGCGGGATCCCCGCCCCTCGCAGGCATTGCGCCAGCCGTCGATGAGCGAGGCGAGGCCGAGGGACTGGAAGTCCCGCAGGACGTCTTCCATGAAGCTCCTCTTCGTGTAGCAGCGCGGGCAGTAGCCGTCCATAACCTTAATTATAAACCTGCAGCGCCGCGCCGCGCCGTTGCGCAGCCGGCGGCATAAGGACGCCTTGTGCGGACGCCGGGCGGCGGCCTTGGCGGCTGACGATTTAAACTAGCCTCCTTTTGCAAGGAAGGACCTAGGAGGACATGGCAGGAGAGGCGGCCGCGCCGCGGCGGGCATCTGCGTGATCGACTTCGGCTTCAGAAACTAGACGAACGATGCGGAGATGAGCAATATCTGCGGCAGAAATGCAGGCAAGGGAACTTCAGCAAGATGGTGAGAGGCTGCTTTTTCCAAATCATCTACGCTAGTGGTAGAATTAGGAGACAATGTCGGATGGAACAAGCGATGAGCAAGGAACGCAACAAGGATCTTTTCGGGGAGTATGCCCTCAATGCGGCTACTCTGGGGATCTACTCCGTAGTGGGAATCTGGAGGGACATCCAGAAGCAGAAAGCGGCTCTGCGGGCCCAGGAGGATCAGCAAGCCGCGACGCAGCCGACGAAAAACCCGCCAGAAGAAAAGTCGCAGTAGCGTCGTATGGTCTGCTTGTCGCGTCGGGCCTGTTTTCTTTCTTCTGGGTAATTGCCTACGGGTACATGATGTTCCTGCTAGGCAGAGAAATTCTGACAGGCGAAGATCCCATTGGAGCAGTCGGGACTGTCGGGCCGCTTGTGGGCAGCGCTATCATTCCTGCAGCCGTGAGCAAGAAATTGCGGGATTTATCCATCAGTCACAGCAAAGACTAGCTGCTTGAAGCGTTAGGCGGCGGTCTTGGCGCGCTGAGGATTTAAACTAGCCCCCTTTTGCAGGGGAGAAGCCGAAAGGACATGGCAGGAGAGGCGGCCGCGCCGGCGGCGGGCATCTGCGTGGTCGACTTCGGCTCGCAGTACACGCTTTTGATCGCGCGGCGGCTGCGCGAGCTCGGCGTCTACAGCGAGGTCGTCGGCTGCGCCGGCGACGTGGCGGGGGCGCTGGCGGGGCGCGCCGGCGTGATCCTGTCGGGCGGGCCGGCGTCGGCGCTGGCGCCGGGGGCGCCGGGGCTGCCGCCAGCGGTGCTGGCGAGCGGCCTGCCGGTGCTGGGGATCTGCTACGGCATGCAGCTGCTGGCGCGGGAGCTCGGCGGCGAGCTGGAGGCCTGCGACTCCGCCGGCGGCTACGGCCGCGCCGAGATCGAGGTGGCGGCGGCCGGCGGCGGCCTGCTGGACGGCCTGGCGGCAGCGGGCGCGAAGCTCGCGGTCTGGACCAGCCACGGCGACCGGGTGGCGCGGCTGCCGGATGGCTTCGCGGCGACCGCGGCGGGGCCGTCGGCGCCGGTGATGGCGATGGCCGACCCCAAGCGGCGGCTGCACGGCCTGCAGTTCCATCCGGAGGTCGCGCACACCGAGCAGGGCATGCGGATGCTCGAGCGCTTCGCGGCCGAGGTCTGCGGCGCCGATCGCGGCTGGACGCCGGCGCGGGTCGCCGAGCAGGCCGCCGCCGCGGTCCGCGCCCAGGTCGGCGAGCAGGAGCGGGTGCTGCTGGGGCTGTCGGGCGGGGTGGACTCGGCGGTGGCGGCGGCGCTGCTGGAGCGGGCGCTGCCGGGACGGCTGGTCTGCGTGCTGGTCGACAACGGCCTGCTGCGCGAGAACGAGGCGGCGGAGGTCAAGGAGGCCTTCGCGGACCTCGGCGAGCGGCTGGTGGTGGTGGACGCGGCGGCCGAGTTCATGGCGGCGCTGGCGGGGCTGGACGAGCCCGAGGCCAAGCGCCGGGCGATCGGGCGGACCTTCATCGAGGTCTTCGAGGCCGAGGCGGCCCGCCTCGGCGGCATCCGCTTCCTCGCCCAGGGGACCATCTACCCGGACGTGGTCGAGTCGGCCGGGGACGGCGCCGGCGCGGCGGCGAAGATCAAGTCGCACCACAACGTCGGCGGCCTGCCGGCACGGCTGGGGATGGAGCTGGTCGAGCCGCTGCGGCTTTTGTTCAAGGACGAGGTCCGCCGCCTCGGCGCCGAGCTCGGCCTGCCGGCGGCGCTGCTGGAGCGCCACCCCTTCCCCGGCCCGGGGCTGGCGGTGCGGGTCCCGGGCGAGGTGACCGCCGCGCGGCTGGAGACGGCGCGGCGGGCGGATTCGATCTTCATCGCCGAGCTGCGGGCGGCGGGCTGGCACCAGAAGGTCGCGCAGGCCTTCGCGGTCGCGCTGCCGGTGGACACCGTCGGCGTCCAGGGCGACGGCCGCACCTACGCGGCGGCCGTCGCGCTGCGGGCGGTGGTGACCGACGACTTCATGACGGCGGCGGCGGCCGAGCTGCCGCAGGAGCTGCTGGCGCGGACCGCCACGCGGATCTGCAACGAGGTCCCCGGCGTCAACCGGGTGCTCTACGACGTCACCTCCAAGCCGCCGGCGACCGTCGAGTGGGAGTGACGGCGGGCCGCTAGGCGCGGCTCGCGAACAGCCGGCCGGCGAGCGCCAGCGGCACGAGGCCGGCGAGCGGCAGCAGCGCGCCGGCGGCGCCGGGCAGGCCGACGTCGACCGCGGCCTGCTTGGCGATGATCTGGAAGTAGTGGAACAGCAGCACCGCGACGATCGCGGCGATGACGGCGCCGCGGGTGGCGCCGGGGCTCGAGCGGGTGCGGAAGCGCGCCAGCGAGAGCATCGCCAGCGCCAGGCCGACCAGCGCCAGCTCGTCGCCGAGGCGGCTCCAGATCAGCAGGTCGAGCTGGACGGTGTTCTGCTCCAGCGCCCGCAGCGAGGCGGCCAGCTCGCGCAGCTTGCCCAGCGCGAGGCTGGCGGGCGGGATGGCGAAGGAAGCCAGCAGGCTGGGGTCGGGGCCGCCGTCCCAGGGCGCCAGCGGCGCGAAGGCGAAGCTCCAGCCGCCGGGGCTGACCACCGCCTCGTCGACGTCGTTGAGGCTCCATTCCTCGTTGGCGTAGCTCGCCCAGCGCGCCCGGCGGACGCTGCGCAGGCCGCCGGCGCCCTCGGGGCCGGCGTAGGCGAAGATCCACACGTCGCGCAGCAGGCCGCCCTGCGGCGTGACCAGGTCGAGGCGGGCGTAGCCGTCGGCGGTCTTGAGCCAGACGCTGTCGGCGGCGGTGACCAGCGAGCCGCTGCGCTGCGACTCCAGGTCGCGGCTGAGCGCCGCGCTTTTCGGCAGCAGCAGCTCGGCGGTCGCGGCGTGCAGCGCCACCCACAGCAGGCTCGCGAGCGCGATCCACAGCAGCAGGCGCCGGCGCCGCAGGCCGAGGATGCGCATCATCGCCAGCTCGCGGCGGCCGTCGAGCAGCGCGAGCGAGACCGCGCAGCCGAGCGCGGCGCAGGCCGGCAGGGCGGCGTGCAGCACCGCCGGCATCGCGAGGATGGTCGCCTGCAGCGCCGCCAGCGGGCCGACGCCGGCGTCGCCGAGGTTCTCGAGCAGGGTCAGGACGAAGAACAGGCCGAGGACCGCCAGGGTGACGAAGCAGGAGGTGCGGACCTGGTGCCGCAGGAAGTGGCGGAACAGGATGCCGCTCACGCCAGCCAGCGCCCCGGGCGCGCGAGGTGGGCGGCCAGCGCGCCGGCGGCGAGCAGGACCAGCGGGCCGCCGGCGGCGAGCGCCGCCGGCAGCTCGCCGCGGCCGCCGAGCTCCTTGGCGTAGCCGCTGAGGGCGTAGTAGAACCAGTAGCACAGGATCGCGAGCAGCACCTGGTAGCCCTTGCCCGAGGACAGGCCCATGCGGCCGAACGGCAGCGCCAGCAGCGTCAGCAGCAAAAGGGCCGGCCCGAAGGACAGCCGCCACCACAGCTCGGTGCGGCCGGCGGCGCCGTCGCCGAGGTCGGCGGCGGCGAGGGCGCGGCGGCGCTGCGCGCCGCCGCCGGCGCTCTGGCTGAGCTGGAAGGCGCCCGCCGCGAAGCGGATGCGGCTGGCGGTCCTGGTCGCGAAGTCGAGGCTGTGGACCTCGCCGCCGGAAAAGTCGAGGCGGTGGAGGCCGGCGTCGTCGATGAGGGTGTCGGCCTGCTCGGCGAGGATGAGCTGGACGCCGTCCTCCTTGGCGCCGCGGGCGATGAAGATGCCCAAGGCGTGGCCGCGGTCGGGGCTGACCGCGCGCAGGTGGTAGACCAGGTCCTGGCTGGCGATCTCGCCGAACAGCCCCGGGCTGGCGCGCTCGAGCTCGACCTCGTCGGCGAGGCCGCGCTGGTAGTCGGCGGCGGAGCGGATCGCCCACGGCGCCGCGTGCAGCGCCAGCAGGGCGACGGTGACCGCCATCGGCAGCGCCAGGGCCAGCGCGGCGCCGGTCCAGGCGCGGTCGCCGAGGCCGGCCATCGCCCAGGCGGTGAGCTCGCGGGCCTGCGCCATGCGGCTGAAGGCGATCAGCATGCCGGCGAAGGCCGAGACGCTGAGCAGCTGCGGGCTGTTCTTGAGCAGCTGCAGGCCGAGCAGCACCAGCGCCGCATGGGCGGGCAGGTAGCCGGCGTCGGCGACGATGCGGCCGAGCAGCACCATCGCGGCGAGGCCGCC
>MEIE01000085.1 GCA_001750625.1 Candidatus Amphirhobacter heronislandensis | reverse complement strand
CAGGACATCTACGAGGCCGCTGAGATCGAGAACGCGTCGCCCTGGCGGCGCTTTTGGGACATCACCTTCCCGATGCTGCTGCCGATCTCGGTCGCGGTGGTCCTGATCCGGCTGATCGAGAGCCTCAAAATCATCGACACCGTCATCGTCCTCACCGGCGGCGGACCGGGCATCGCCACCGAGACTCTGACGCTGTTCGCCTACCAGGAGGGCTTCCGCAAGTTCAACCTCGGCTACACCTCAGCGCTGTCCTTCTTGTTCCTGATCGTCATCATCATCTTCGGCCTGGTCTACCTGGCGGTGCTCAAGCCGCAGCTCGAGAAATACCGATGAGGATCGGCAGCGCCGCGCAGTTCGGCCCGGTCGCCCGGGGCTTCGTCATCGGCGGCGTGCTCGCCTGGGCCTTCGTCACCCTCTTCCCCTTCTACTGGACCTTCGTCACGTCCTTCAAGAACCTGCGCATCATCGTCGGCGGGCCGACCTACTTCCCCTTCATCGACTTCCAGCCGAGCGTGCACGGCTGGGTCGAGCTGTTCACCGGCGTCCGCGGCAACATGTTCAAAAACCTCGCCAACTCCACCATCGTCGGCGTCAGCGCCGCCGTGGTCGCCACGCTGTTCGGGACCATGGCCGCCTACGCGCTGGCGCGCTACCGCTTCCGAGTGCCGCTGCTGGCCGGCCTGGCCTTCGCGGTCATCGCGATCGGCGGCTACGTCGCCCTGACCGAGCTGGGCATGGGCCGCTTCGGCGCCATCAGCCTGGCCTTCGCCGTGGCGCTGGCGACCAGCATCGTCCTCGGCAACCTCAAGCTGCCCGGGCCGCTGCTGGGCAACGAGGACATCATCTTTTGGTTCATTTCGCAGCGGATGTTCCCGCCGATCGTCTCGGCCTTCGCGCTGTTTTTGCTGTATTCGGAGTTCGGCAAGGCCGGCTTCAAGATGACCGACACCTACCTGGGCCTGACCCTGTGCTACGTCGCCTTCTCGCTGCCGATCGTGGTGTGGCTGATGCGGGACTTCTTCGAGGCCCTGCCGCCGGAGGTCGAGGAGGCGGCGATCGTCGACGACGTCCCGGTCTGGCGCATCTTCTTGCAGATCGTGCTGCCGATGGTCATGCCGGGGCTGGCGGCGACCTTCATGATCACGCTGGCCTTCGTCTGGAACGAGTACCTGTTCGCGCTTTTCCTCACCAACACCCAGTGGCAGACGCTGCCCATCCTGGTCGCCTCGCAGATAAGCCAGCGCGGCGACGAATGGTGGGCGCTGTCGACCGCGGCGCTGACGGCCATCGTGCCGATGATGCTGGTCGTGTGGCTGCTGGGCCGGCTGATGCGCTCGGGCCTGATGCTCGGCAGCATCAAATAAGAAAGCGCAGGACGGACCCGAAGGAGATTCCATGACCCAAGTCACGCTTGAGAACGTATCGAAGTCTTTCAACGAGACGGTGGTGATCTCGGACTTCAACCTCGCGATCGAGAACAAGGAGTTCGTGGTCCTCGTCGGCCCTTCGGGCTGCGGCAAGACGACGACGCTGCGGATGATCGCGGGCCTCGAGCAGGCCAGCGGCGGCGTCATCCGCTTCGGCGAACGCGACGTCACCGGCCTGCGGCCGGGCAAGCGCAACTGCGCCATGGTCTTCCAGAACTACGCGCTGTACCCGCACATGACGGTGGCGCAGAACATCACCTACGGCATGCGGGTCCGCGGCGCGCCCGAAGCGGAGGTCAAGGAGGCCCTCGCGAACGCGGCGCGCATCCTCGACCTCGAGCCCTATCTCGACCGCCTGCCCAAGAAGCTGTCCGGCGGCCAGCGGCAGCGCGTCGCGATCGGCCGCGCGCTGGTGCGCAAGCCGGACGTCTATCTGTTCGACGAGCCGCTGTCCAACCTCGACGCCAAGCTGCGCATCGAGATGCGGGTCGAGATCCGCGACCTGCACCGCCGGCTCGGCACCACCATCGTCTACGTCACCCACGACCAGGTCGAGGCGATGACGATGGCCGACCGCGTGGTGGTGATGAACGAGGGCCGCATCGAGCAGGCAGCCGACCCGATCACGCTGTACCGCGAGCCGGCCAACCTCTTCGTCGCCGGCTTCATCGGCGCGCCCAGCATGAATTTCCTGCCCGGCGCCATCAGCCAGGGAACCTTCACCGGCGCCGACGGCTGCAGCTTCCCGATTCCGCCGCAGCGCCTCGCGTCCGGAACCGACTGCGCCAAGGCGGTCTGCGGCGTCAGGCCCGAGCACATCCTCGCCGAGGCCAGCGGCCCGGCGAAGGTCAAGCAGAAGGTCAAGGTGGTTGAGCCCCTCGGCCCGCACACCCTGCAGGTCGGCATGGTCGGCGACGTCCAGTTCACCGCGCAGGTCCCGGCGGCGCGCAAGGTCAGCCCCGACGACGTCGTCGAGCTGGGCCTGGACCTGGACGAGCTGCATTTCTTCGACGCGGCCACCGGCAAGGTCCTGCCCAAGGGCTCCTGAGCGGCGGCCATGCCGCGCTTTTCCGCCAATCTCGGCCTGCTGTGGCAGGAGCTGCCGCTGCCGGACGCGATCGCGGCCGCCAAGCAGGCCGGTTTCGCCGCCGTGGAGTGCCACTGGCCCTATGAGGAGGACGCGGCCGCGGTCAAGCGGGCGCTGGCGGACGCCGGCCTGCCGCTGCTCGGGCTCAACACCCTGCGCGGCGACGCGGCGGCCGGCGAAGTGGGCCTCGCCGCGGTGCCGGACCGCAGCGACGAGGCGCGGCGCCACATCGACCAGGCCGTCGCCTGCGCAGCCGAGCTCGGCTGCGCCGCCATCCACGTCATGGCGGGCAAGGCGACCGGCGCCGAGGCCCACGCCGCCTTCGCGGCCAGCCTGGCCTACGCCGCCGAACAGGCCGCGCCGCACTCCATCGCCATCTTGATCGAGCCGCTCAACGGCTACGACTTCCCGGGCTATTTCCTCACCTCCACCGCGCAGGCGCGCGCCCTGATCGAGGAAGTCGGCGCGCCCGACGTCAAGCTGATGTACGACTGCTACCATCTGCAGCTGCTCGAGGGCGACCTGAGCAACGGCCTGCAGCGGAACATGGACATCATCGGCCACATCCAGTTCGCCGCGGTTCCCGACCGCGGCGCGCCCGACCATGGCGAAGTCGACTACGGCCACGTCTTCGCCCGCATCGACGAGCTGGGCTACTCAGCGCCGCTCGGCGCCGAGTACAAGCCCGCCGGCGGCGACACCGCGGCGAGCCTGGCCTGGCTGCGCCGGTTCGGCCAAGGCTAGGCCGGCGGCGGCGCGCACCGCGCCTGTGATACAATTTATCTTCATAATCACAAACTAGCGTCTCGTGCATTCTTGCTGACGCATTGGTTTTGGCCGCCGCCCCTCGGGGTTTCGCCGCTTTTCGCAGGCGCCTTGGCTGGCTGGGATTGACATCCTCGCGCGGACGCTTTGCCTCCAGACAAAGGAGCACCGCCATGGACCAAGCCAAGCCCTCCCCCATCAAGACCAGCCACAAGCTCGGCGAAGACAACGTCAAGGTCCTCGGCCTCGACCTGCACAACCCGGTGTTCTTCGTCTCGGGGATCGTCATCATCCTCTTCGTCCTGCTGACGATTCTGCTCAAGGAGCAGGCCAACGAGTTCTTCGGCTGGCTGCGCCCGGCGGCGACCACGAACTTCAGCTGGCTGCTCGCGATCGCCGGCAACCTGTTCATCCTGTTCTGCATCATCGTGGCCTTCTCGCCCTACGGCCGCATCCGCCTCGGCGGCGACGACGCCAAGCCCGATTTCTCCTATCCCGCCTGGTTCGCGATGCTGTTCTCCGCCGGCATGGGCATCGGCCTGATGTACTTCGGCGTCTCCGAGCCCCTGTCGCACTACGGCTCGTCGCTGGCGGCGGACGCTGGCACCCCTGAAAGCTGGGCGCCGCTGTCCGGCGCGCCCGGCGACGAAGCAGCGGCCGCCCGCCTCGGCATGGCCGCGACCGTCTTCCACTGGGGCCTGCACCCCTGGGCGATGTACGCGGTCGTCGGCCTGGCGCTGGCGTTCTTCAGCTTCAACCTCAAGCTGCCGCTGAGCATCCGCTCCACCTTCCATCCGCTGCTCGGCGAGCGCGTCTGGGGCTGGCCGGGGCACATCATCGACATCCTCGCGGTCTTCGCCACCCTGTTCGGGCTCGCTACTTCCCTCGGCTTCGGCGCCTCGCAGGCGGTCTCCGGCCTCAACCACCTCTTCGACGTCCCGGACACCACCACCAGCGAGGTCGTCCTGATCGGGCTGATAACGGGCTTCGCCCTAGTCTCCGTCGTCCTCGGGCTGCGCGCCGGCGTCAAGCGCCTCAGCGAGATCAACATGATCCTCGCCCTGCTACTGCTGCTGTTCGTCATCATCGCCGGCCCGACGCTGGCGATTGCGACCGGCCTGTTCAGCTACCTGGCCGCCTATCTGGTCGAGCTGCCCGCCCTGTCGAACTTCGTCGGCCGCAGCGACAGCAACTTCTACACCGGCTGGACGGCCTTCTACTGGGCCTGGTGGATATCCTGGTCGCCGTTCGTCGGCATGTTCATCGCCCGCGTCTCGCGCGGCCGGACCATCCGCGAATTCCTGATCTGCGTGCTCGTCATCCCCTCCCTCGTCTCGCTGCTGTGGATGACCGCCTTCGGCGGCACCGCCATCGAGCAGGTCATGGCCGGCAACGC
>MEIE01000084.1 GCA_001750625.1 Candidatus Amphirhobacter heronislandensis | reverse complement strand
AAAAAAGGCTTGGCGACGTCCTACTCTCACACTGCCTATGCAGCACTACCATCGGCGCTAAAGCGTTTCACGGCCCTGTTCGAAATGGGAAGGCGTGGTTCCACTCTGCTATGGCCGCCAAGCCATAAAAAAATCAAGCTCCGCCAACAAAGGCAAAGCAACACAGGCATCCGAAGCGATCCGCTTCAGCCTTGGCGCCGCACGCGGCAGCCAAGACTATGAAATCAAGCCTCACGGTCAATTAGTACTGGTTAACTTAACACATTGCTGCGCTTCCATATCCAGCCTATCATGTCATAGTCTCTGACGGACCTTCAGAGGGCTCGAGGCCCTAGGGAAATCTCATCTTGAGGGGGGCTTCCCGCTTAGATGCTTTCAGCGGTTATCCTTACCGAACTTAGCTACCCGGCGATGCCACTGGCGTGACAACCGGTACACCAGAGGTTCGTCCACTCCGGTCCTCTCGTACTAGGAGCAGCTCCTCTCAAATTTCCAACGCCCACTGCAGATAGGGACCGAACTGTCTCACGACGTTCTGAACCCAGCTCGCGTACCACTTTAAATGGCGAACAGCCATACCCTTGGGACCTTTTCCAGCCCCGGGATGTGATGAGCCGACATCGAGGTGCCAATCCGCGCCGTCGATATGAACTCTTGGGCGCGATAAGCCTGTTATCCCCGGAGTACCTTTTATCCGTTTCGCGATGGCCCTTCCATACAGAACCACCGGATCACTATGACCTGATTTCTCACCTGCTTGACCCGTCGGTCTCGCAGTCAGGCATGCTTCAGCCATTACACTTTTAGGTGCGATTTCCGACCGCACTAAGCATACCATTGCGCTCCTCCGTTACTCTTTGGGAGGAGACCGCCCCAGTCAAACTACCCACCATGCATTGTTCCCGCTCCGGATAACGGATCTGGGTTAGAGCTTCAAATAGATCAGGGTGGTATCTCAAGGGTGACTCCACCGAGGCTGACGCCTCGGCTTCAAAGTCTCCCACCTATCCTGCACAAACCTATTCAAAGCACAGTGCAAAGCTGTAGTAAAGGTTCACGGGGTCTTTCCGTCTTGCAGCGGGTAGATCGTATCTGCACGACCATTAAAACTTCGCTGAGTATCGGGTGGAGACAGTGTGGCCATCGTTACGCCATTCGTGCAGGTCGGAACTTACCCGACAAGGAATTTCGCTACCTTAGGACCGTTATAGTTACGGCCGCCATTGACCCGGGCTTCGATCAGGAGCTTCTCCGAAGATAACCCCATCAATTAACCTTCAGGCATTGGGCAGGCGTCACACCCTATACGTCCACTTGCGTGTTTGCAGAGTGCTGTGTTTTTGATAAACAGTCGCAGCCACCGATTCACTGCGGCCCCGTACCGCTCCGCCAGCAAGTGGCTTCACGTTATTGGGGCGCACCTTCTCCCGAAGTTACGGTGCCATTTTGCCGAGTTCCTTCACCCGAATTCTCTCAAGCGCCTTGGAATTTTCTTCCTGCCCACCTGTGTCGGTTTGCGGTACGGTCTGAACATGACTGGAGCTTCAGGGGATTTTCCTGGAAGTCTGCGTAACCTGCTCCAGCCTTTCGTTAGAAAGACATCGGCCACTCCTCACCGCGCTCCATGCGGAACGCGGCCACAAGTATTACCGGGATATCCAACACCCGGCCAGGCTAGCAATCTCCGTCACCCATCGCATCATGCTCAGGTATCGGAATAAAAACCGATTTCCCATCGACTACGCATTTCTGCCTCGCCTTAGGGGCCGACTAACCCAGGGCTGATTAACATGGCCCTGGAAACCTTGGGCTTCCGGCGAAGGGGTTTTTAACCCCTATTATCGCTACTCATGCCAGCATTCTCACTTCTGATACCTCCAGCAGGCCTCACCGGCCCACCTTCGACGGCTTACAGAACGCTCTTCTACCGATCCAAGGCAGCAAGCTGCCCTCGATCCTGCGGCTTCGGTGCACAGTTTGAGCCCCGTTACATTTTCCGCGCAGGATGACTAGACTAGTGAGCTATTACGCTTTCTTTAAATGATGGCTGCTTCTAAGCCAACATCCTAGCTGTATTAGTCATCCCACTTCGTTTTCCACTTAACTGTGTCTTGGGGACCTTAGCCGGCAGTCTGGGTTGTTTCCCTCTCGACAACGGACGTTCGCACCCGCTGTCTGTCTCCCGTGATTGCCGCTTGCCGGTATTCGGAGTTTGCCATGGTTTGGTAAGGATTGACTCCCCCCTAGCCATAACAGTGCTCTACCCCCGGCAGTGATAAACACGAGGCACTACCTAAATAGTTTTCGAAGAGAACCAGCTATCTCCAGGTTTGATTGGCCTTTCACCCCTTACCACAACTCATCCCCTAATAATGCAACATTAGTGGGTTCGGCCCTCCAGTTCATGTTACTGAACCTTCAGCCTGGTCATGGTAAGCTCACCTGGTTTCGGGTCTACGACCACAGACTAATTCGCCCTTGTCAGACTCGGTTTCCCTGCGCCTCCCCTAAACGGTTAGGCTTGCCTGTGACCGTAAGTCGCTGGCCCATTATGCAAAAGGTACGCGGTCACGCCACAAGGGCGCTTCCACTTTTTGTATGCACGTGATTTCAGGTCTATTTCACTCCCCGTCCCGAGGTTCTTTTCACCGTTCGCTCACACTACTAGTTCACTATCGGTCGATTGCGAGTATTTAGCCTTCGGAGATGGTCCTCCGATCTTCGAACAGGATTTCACGTGTCCCGTCCTACTTTTTGGCTGTCCGTCGGCTCCACTTTCGCGTACGGGGCTTTCACCCACTATGGCTGGCCTTTCCAGAACCATTCCGCTAGCTTCGCTTTCTTGATTCAGCCTGGCTGTTCCCATTTCGCTCGCCGCTACTTTGGGAATCTCTATTGATGTCTTTTCCTCTGGCTACTTAGATGTTTCAGTTCGCCAGGTTCGCCCGTCCAGCCTATGTGTTCAGCTGGACGTAGCCCGCAAGCGGGCTGGGTTTCCCCATTCGGAAATCTCCGGATCAAAGCCTGTTTGCGGCTCCCCGAAGCTTATCGCAGTAATCCACGTCCTTCATCGCCTGCAATCGCCAAGGCATCCATCGCGCGCACTTAGTCGTCGAAGTTTTTTCGCTTCTTTTGCCTGTGTTCCTTTGTTGTAGAGCAAGGGGCGTATTCTAGCATGGATTCGGCCCTTGTCAATAGGCGGCCTCGGCCATCCCCCGCAGGCGGTCCACGAAAGCCCCGTCCACCTTGGCTTCGTGGGCGACGCCGTACCACCCAGGCCCGCCCCTGGGCGAAGGCCGGCGGCCCCCGCCGCCCCTCCTGCGGCTAGAATCCTTGCTGGGATCTGCTGCTGGCGCTGGACGGCGGGACCGAGAGCCTGCGGGCCGCGGTCTTCGACCTGCAGGGGACGATGCTGGGCGACCGCGCCGCCCCCTACCCGACCGCCTTCCCGCAGCCGAACCACGCCGAGCAGGACCCGCGCGCCTGGTGGGAGGCGGCCGGCGCCGCCTGCAAGGGCGCGCTGGAAGCCGCCGGCGCCGGCCCCGCGGACATAATCGCGGTCTGCGCCGACACCACCTGCTGCACCGTCGTGATCGCCGGCGCCGACGGCGAGGCCCTGCGGCCCTGCCTGCTGTGGATGGACGTCCGCGCCAGCGCCGAGGCCGACGCGGTCGCCGCGACCGGCGACGAGGCCCTGCGCGTCAACAGCGCCGGCGCCGGGCCGGTCTCGGCCGAATGGATGATCCCCAAGGCGCTGTGGCTCAAGCGGCACGCGCCCGAGTTCAAGGACGCCAAGGTCGTCTGCGAGTACCAGGACTGGCTCAACTGGAAGCTGACCGGGCGCTGGACCGCCTCGCTCAACAACGCCGCGGTGCGCTGGCACCACGCCGGCGGCCCGCCGCTGGGCCTGCTGGAAAAGGCCGGCATCCCCGAGCTCGCCGAGCTGTGGCCCGCCGAGGTCCTCGCCCCCGGCGCCGTCGCCGGCGAGCTGACCGCCGCCGCCGCCGCGCACACCGGCCTGCGCGCCGGGACCCCCGTCGTCCAGGGCGGCGCCGACGCTTTCATCGGCATGATCGGGCTCGGCGTGGCCGCGCCGGGCGACGTCGCGCTGATCACCGGCTCCTCGCACCTGCAGCTGATGGTCGCCGACCAGGCCTTCAACGGCGCCGGCGTCTGGGGCACCTACGCCGACGCGGTCTACCCGGGCCGCCACATCCTCGAGGGCGGCCAGACCTCGACCGGCTCGGTCATCAACTGGTTCAAGAAGAACTTCGCGGCGAAGACCGACTACGCCGAGCTCAACGCCGCGGCGGCCGCGATCGCCCCCGGCTGCGACGGCCTGCTCTCCCAGGACCATTTCCAGGGCAACCGGACGCCCTACACCGACCCGCACTCGGCCGGCGCCCTCGTCGGCCTGTCGCTGGCGCACGGCCCGGCCCACGTCTACCGCGCGATCATCGAAGGCGTCTGCCTGGGCACCAAGCTCGTCATCGACAGCTTCGCCGCCGCCCGCGAGCCCGCCCGCATCGTCATCGCCGGCGGCGCGACCAATTCGGATCTGTGGATGCAGATCCACGCCGACACCCTCGGCCTGCCGATCCAGCGCACCAAGGTCGCCGCCGCGCCCCTGCTCGGCTGCGCCATCCTCGCCGCGGCCGGCGCCGGCCGCTTCGGGGACATCGACGCCGGCTGCGCCGCGATGGTCCACCCGGCCGCCGAAGGCCCGGTCGAGCCGGACCAAGAAGCCACCGCGGCCTACGCCGCGGTCTACGAGCGCTACCGCAAGCTGTATCCGGCCCTGCGGCCGTTCTCGGCGAAGGCCTAGCCGTCCGCCGGCGGCGCGAGGCCCTCGGCCACGCGCAGCGCGACCAGCATCCCGGGGTCGTCGAGGCCCTTGCTCTTTTCCCCGTACATCCGGGCGCGGCCCAGCTTGTTTTGCCTGCCGCGGAACTCCTCGAGCGCCGCGCCGGCGGCGTCGCGCGCCGCCGCAGCCAGCTCGCCGGGGGCGTCCTTGCCTTCCATCGCCGCGGCCATCGCCGCCAGCGAATCCAGCACGGTCTTGGCCCCGAGCTCGGCCTTGCCCCGCTTGCGCATCGCTTCGCAGGCCGCCGCCAGCAGGGCGGACGCCTCGGCCCAGGGGACCTCCTCCCTGCCCTTGCAGGCCTTGGCCATCGCCATCAGGCCGGTCGCCACCAGCGTCCCGAAGCTCGAGCCCGAGATCCGCGTGAAGCACTTCGAGCAGGCCAGCAGCGCCATGCCGACGTCGGCGGGCAGCGCGTCGGCTTCGGCCACGATCGCGCCCATGCCGCGCGTCATCGTCACGCCCAGGTCGCCGTCGCCCAGCTTGGCGTCCGCCTCGTTGATCTCGTCGCCGCAGGCCTCCATCCGCGCGGCGACCGCCTTGGCGCCCGCCACCAGGGCGGCCCGGTCCAGTCCGCCGCTCATGCCGGCGGCCTCAGCTGACCTGCCAAAAGGCGCAGGACGCCGGCGCCTTGAGCAGCTCTTCGAGCTCGGCATCGAGCTGGCAGACCGTCAGCGTCGCGCCGGCCATCTCCATCGAGGCGGCGTAGCGGCCCACCAGCGGCATCACCACGCTCGCGCCGCAGTCGGCCAGGTGCTTGGCGAAGCGCCGGTACAGGATGTACAGCTCCTCGGGCGGCGTCGCGCCCAGGCTGTTGACCAGCACCGAGACCCTGTCGCCCTTGTTGATCGGCCGGTCGGCCTGCAGGCGCTCCCAGATCTCGTCGGCGATCTCGTCGGCTTTTTTGAGCTTGGCGCGCCAGATGCCGGGCTCGCCGTGGATGCCCATGCCCATCTCCATGTCGGCGTCGTCGATCTCGAAGGTCGGCTTGCCCGACTGCGGGATGGTGCACGGCGTCAGCGCGATGCCCAGCGAGCGGCAGGCGTCCGCCGCCTTCTGCGCCGTCGCCGTCACCGCCGCGAGGTCGCCGCCCCGGTCCGCGGCCGCGCCGGCCATCTTGAAGGCGTAGACCATGCCGGCGACGCCCCGGCGCTTCGCCGCCTCCTCGGGCGGCCCGCTCGCCACGTCGTCGGTCAGCACCACCGACGTCGACTCGAAGTCCTCCTCGACCTCCAGCGTCTCGCCGGCCATGTCGAAGTTCATCACGTCGCCGCCGTAGTTGCCGTACAGCCGCAGCACGCCGGCGCCGCCGTCCGCCGCCTTCATCGCGTCCGCGATCTGCTCGGCGCTGGCCGAGGAGAAGACGTCGCCGATGGCGCAGGCGTCCAGCAGTCCGGGACCGACGTAGCCGGTGAACACCGGCAGGTGGCCCGAGCCGCCGCCGGTGACGATGCCGACCTTGTCCTTGACCGCGCCGCCCGGGCGCGCGATGACGCGCGGGTGCGGCCGGGCGTAGAACTCGGGGTGGGCCGCGACCAGGCCCTCGAGCATCTCGTCGACGTAGGCCGCCGGCTCGTTGAGGATCTTCTTCATGCCCGTGCCCCGCGGACGCGGCTGGCTAGATCTTGTAGCCGAGCTGCCGCGCGCCGTTGATGAAGTTGCGGTACTGCGCCTTCTGGCTGTCGATGCCCAGCTTCTGGACGATCTGGGTCCACTCCTCCGCGGCCTCGTCCAGCGCCTGCTGGCTCGTCAGCTCGCCGGACACCGCCCGCGAGATGTTGCGGCCCAGCGCGTCGGCGTACTCCGGCGTGCCTTCCCAGAAGAACTGCGGGTAGCCGACCTCGATGTTCGCCAGCCCGGCGTCGAGGTGGTTCTTGGCCGTGTCGAAGTTCTTGAAGATGCCGGCGTTGGTCGGCCACAGCTCGTCGGTGCCGCGCTGCGGGTTGGCCTGCAGGTACAGCCGCGCCGCGGCGTCGCCGTAGTGGCTGCGTCCGAACGGGTCCGAGCCGCAGTACTCGTCGGCGACGATCTCGTTCGAGTAGTCCGGGTGCGACATGCGGTAGATGAAGTAGAAGGCCGCGTCCTTGACGTCCTGCGGGATGTTCTTCGGAATCGAGGCCGTCCGGCACCACAGCGAGATCGCGCGGTGGGTGACCGAGCCGTCGTCGTTGACCCAGCCCGGGACGATCGCCCCGCGCTGGTCCTCGGCGCGCTCGACGCCCTGCTGCTGGACCGTGAACTCCGCCAGGTCGATCCACCACACCGACATGACGTCCGAGCCCGACTGCCAGCGCTGGATGGTCGTGCCGATGTCCATGCTCTCCGCCCCCGGCGGGCCGAACTTGATGATTTCCTTGAACATGTCCAGCGACGCGGCGGCGTTGCCCTGGTTGATGGTGACGTTCATGTTCTCGTCGAAGTAGTTGACGCCGGACGAGGCCGCGATGTCCATCCAAAAGCCCCAGCCGAAGTTCGGCGGGTTGACGACCATCGAGGTGCCGTAGACGCCTTCGTTCTTGAGCTCCTCGGTGAAGAACTGCACCGCGTCGACGAAGTCGGGCCAGGTCTTGGGCACTTCGAGCTCGCGCTGGAAGCGGGACGAGAACTTGCGCTGCAGGTCGGCGCGCTTGAAGTAGCTGTCGCGGTAGTGCAGGATGTGGATGTCGCCGTCGAGCATCAGGCCGTAGGTCTTGCCGTCCCACTTGGTGTAGAACTCGCGGTAGGCGGGCATGACCCAGTCCAGGTACTCGGAGCTGCCCTCGTACTGGGCGAGGTAGTCGTCCAGCGGCTCGAGCTGGCCGGTCTGCGCCAGCGAGCCGAAGAACAGCGACGGGTACTGGACCCAGTCGAAGCGCGGCCGCCGCGACAGCAGCTGCGGCAGGATCTTGGAGATCGCGTCGCCGCCGTCGTAGTTCTCGCGGGACTTGATGCCGACGCCGGCTTCCTTGCGCAGCAGGTCCGACAGCCACATCGGCGCGTGCAGCCAGTTGCTGTCCTGGAAGTAGGTCAGCTCGATGTCGTTGAAGAGCTTCTTGCCGGGCGGGACCTTGGTCGCGGCGCGGGCCAGGCCGGCCGGCAGCTGCGAGGCGGCCGCGGCGGCCGCGGCGGTCTTGATCCCTAGGCTTAAGCCGATTTTACACCACAAGCCGGCTCTCAGTCCAGCAGCAGGCCGGTCTTGGCGTCGAAGAAGACGCAGCGCCCGGGCGCGATGGCGAATCCCAGCGCCGCGCCGGGGCGGTGGGCGCTGGCCGCCGGCGCGACCGCCTTGAAGGCCGCGTCGCCGGCCGCCATGCTGTAGACCACGCGCTCGCCGAGGTATTCGCGGACCTTGACCTCGGCCCGCAGGTCTTCGGCGGCGGGGTCGGGGACGAGGTGCTGCGGCCGGAAGCCCAGGATCAGGCCGCCCGCCGGCGCCGCCGCCGGCCCCGGATGCTTGAGGCGCATGCCGCCGGCGAGCCGGACCTCGCCGTCCCTGACCTCGCAGGGCAACAGGTTCATCGCCGGCTCGCCGATGAAGCCGGCGACGAAGGTGTTCGCCGGCCGCAGGAACAGGTCCTGGCGGGTCCCGACCTGCTGCAGGCGGGCCTCGTGCATCACCGCGATCCGGTCGGCGAGGGCCAGGGCCTCGAGCTGGTCGTGGGTGACGTAGACCGTCGTCCGCCCGACCTCGCGGTGGACCTTGCCGAGCTCGTCGATCATGCGGAACTTGAGCTGGGCGTCGACGTGGCTCATGACCTCGTCGAGGATGAAGGCCGCCGGCTCGCGGACCAGCGCCCGGCCGAGGCTGACGCGCTGCTGCTGGCCGCCGGACAGCGCCGCCGGCCGGCTGTCGAGGATGGCGCCGATGTCGAGCAAGGAGGCGATGCGGTCGATGCGGCCCGCCGCCTCGGCCGCCGGGACGCCGGCGAGCTCGAGCGGGAAGGCGAGGTTGCCGCGGACCGTCAGGTTCGGGTACAGCGCGTAGTTCTCGAAGCCCATCGCCACGTTGACGTTGCGCTCCTGCGGGCTGAGCTCGTTGACCCGGCGGCCGTCGAAGGCGATCTCGCCGGCGCTGATCTCCTCGAGGCCGACGATCATCCGCAGGGTAGATGACTTGCCGCAGCCCGAGGGCCCCAGCAGCGCCAGGAACTCGCCGTCGGCGACGTCCAGGTCCAGGTCCGCGACCGCCCGGACCTCGCCGCCGCGGCCCGCGTAGGTCTTCGCGACCCCGCGCATTTGCAGCTCGGCCACCGCCTCAGCCCTCCAGCGCCAGGCCGTCGGCGCCGAACCACACGCCCGCGCCGGCGTCCACCGCC
>MEIE01000083.1 GCA_001750625.1 Candidatus Amphirhobacter heronislandensis | reverse complement strand
GACGCCAAGCTCGGCGACGGCGACGAGGTCGCGCTGTTCCCGCCGGTCACCGGGGGATGAGCGCGGCCGCCACGATCGTCGAGCTGCGCGAGCAGCCCATCGATCCGGCGGCCGCGACAGCCGAGCTGGAAGCGAAGCTGGGCGCGGCGCGCGTCGAAGCGGGGGCGGCGGCGAGCTTCGCCGGGACGGTGCGCGCCGCCGCGGGCGAGAAGCTCGAAAGCATGTTCTTGGAGCATTATCCGGGCATGACCGAAAAGCAGCTGGTACGCATCGCGTCGCGCGCGGCCGAGGAGCACGGCCTGGCCGGCATCGGCCTATGGCACCGCCACGGCCTGCTGCGGCCGCTAGAGGTCATCGTCTTCGTCCACGCCATCGCCGCGCACCGCCAGGCGGCGTTCGCGGCCTGCGGGCAGGTGGTCGACTATCTCAAGACCGACGCGCCGTTTTGGAAGAAGGAGACCGGCTCGTTCGGCGAGCGCTGGGTGGCGCCCCGCGCCGGCGAGGAGCAGCCGCGCGGCGAATGAGCGCGAATGATGGCGGGCATTGGCGTTTTGGGGCTTGCGGGCATGCTGCCAATGACCCGGCGATTTGCAAAACTTGAATATCTGAATCGCAGGGCTTATAAAGAGGGGTAAGGACCACCGCAAGGGGAGAAAAACATGTACCACAACCGCAATCCGCATGACAACCGCAAGACCCAAAAAAGATTTTCGCTGGCGCCCGACCAGCAGGAAGAAGGGCAAACCCTCAGGCAGATCGAGCAGTGCCTCGCCCAAGACCCGCCAGAGATAGCCAAAACCCACGTCGTCAAGCTTAAGAAGCTTGACATCAAAGGCGAGCCGAACAAGTTCGGAATCGTCGTCCCCGAAGAGAACGCCGAAGCCTTGGCCAACGAGAAGACCGTGCTCATCAAGCTCGGCTCAAGGGTCTATTTCGTCGAGGCAATCACGCAAAACGAGGAGGGGGAACACGTGCTGGTCTGCGCGGACAAGCCGAAGTGGCAGAGGGATCGGACCGGACGGGGCGCTTCCTTCCATCACGGCGAAAGCGGGGACTACTACGCTCAGATCTCATGCGAGGAGGCCAAGGGCAGCTTCTTCTATAAAATAAAGGTCCATTCCCGGAAGAAAAACAAAGACGTTTTCAAGCAGGTGGCGAATGAGGGCTGGGAAAGCACGCTGACCAGGGCGCAGCGAGAAGCCGACAACATGATTGCCCGCTGCCGCGCTTCGGACCACAAGAAGAAGCAGGTGGGCGCGGCGGCAGCCGGGCGCGCCGATTTGGCGGCGGCATGACTGACAGCCCAGAAGCGCTGGCCGAGTCCCTCGCCCAGCTGCTTGGCGCTACCGCCGTGGTGAAGACGGGCGGGCCTTCGCTAGATGTTCCTCATCCCATCCTGCAGAACGATTCGTTCGAAGCCCGGCGCAAGGAGTTCAGCAAGGGCTTCGAAACCTACTCGCGCAGAGACCTGCGCGAGTGGTTCGACGACGCGCCGGAACCGGCCGTCGAGCTCGATCTGCATGGTTACACGCGTGCCGAAGCCTTCAACGCCTTGGACAATTACCTGAGCCGATGCCTGGAAGACCGATGCACCTGGGTGCGGGTGATCCATGGCCGCGGCACGGGCGCGCTCAAGCTGAGCGTGCGCGGCTGGCTGATGGAGTGTCCTTACGTCTCGTCCTACATCGAGGATCGGAACAGGCACCAAAGCCTGCTTGTGAAACTAAGAGATCTGTCGTCAATGAGCGACGGATGACGACGCCGGCCGCCAGCCCGGCGCCGCCGGCCTAGCCGATGGCGGCGGACGGGCCGCAGGCGGCCCAGGAACTCGAGAAGAAAACCGCAGAGATCGAAGAGACGCCCTGCCGCAGCTGCAGTGCGGCGAATGCGGCTTCGGCGGCTGCCGGCCGTACGCGGCGGCCCTGGCCGCGGGCCGCTCGACCCCCGACCGCTGCGCGCCCGGCGGCCCGCCGACGGCCCAGGCGCTGGGCAAGCTGCTGGACGTCCCCGTCGTCGCCGCGCCGCCGCCGTCGCCGCTCAAGGTCGCCGCGATCGACGAAAGCCGCTGCGTCGGCTGCTTCAAGTGCATCGAGGCCTGCCCCGTCGACGCGGTCATCGGCGCGCACGGCATGATGCACGCGGTCGACGGCGACTGGTGCACCGGCTGCGGCCTGTGCGTCGAGCCCTGTCCGGTGGACTGCATCACGCTGGAGCCGGCGCCGCGGGCGGACGTCCCGGGGCAGCTGGTGAAAAACGGCCTGCAGAGCTCCGCAGCCCGCGCGGCCGCGCAGGGCCTGGGGCGGCGCTACGAACGCAAGCGGCAGCGGCCGCCGCTGCGGCAGGCCGCCGACGCGCCGGATTTCGATCCCGCCGAACTGGCGGCGAAGGCGATGCGCCGGGCGCGCCGCCGCCTCGAAGGCGAATCGGGTGAAAATGCTTAAAATCGCAATATCATGGAGAGCCCGAGCGCGAGCGCGGCGGCGAGCGGCCTGGACGGCCGGTCCTTGCAGATCGTCAAGGCGCTGATCGACGAGTACATGCGCGACGGCAGCACCGTGTCGTCCGAGCGCGTCGCCCAGGCCAGCGGCCTGCAGCTGAGTTCCTCGTCGGTGCGCGGCATCCTCGCCCGCCTCGAGGAGCAGGGCTTCATCCGCCAGGACCACGTCTCGTCGGGCCGCCGGCCGACCGCCAAGGGCATCCGCATCTACCTCAGTTCGCTGATCCAGATGCGCGAGCCGTCGAGCCGGGTCGCCGCCGAGCTGCGCCAGAGCATGCGGACCGAGGCGGTCAACGTCATGGCCAAGTCGGTGCCCGAGACGCTGGCGAAGCTGACCGGGATGGTGGCGCTGGTGGCGCTGCCGCGGACCGAAGAGGCCAAGATCGCGCAGCTGCAGTTCGTGCGGCTGTCGGCGACGCGGGTGATGGCGGTGCTGGTGACGCGCGAGGGCGAGGTGCGCAACCGCCTGCTCGAGACCGACGGCGAGCTCAGCGTCCGCGAGCTCGAGCGCGCCGCCGCGATCTTCAACGAGAACTGCGCCGGCGAAAGCCTGGCGGACGCCAAGCTCAGGCTGGGCGGCCTGCTGGCCGCGCTGCAGGGCCGCATCGCCGGCATTCTGCGGCAGATGCTCGCGAAGCTCGCCGGCGGCGAGGAGGACCGCAAGCTGTACCTCGCCGGCGAGGACAGCCTGCTGGCGCGCGCCCAGCTGCTCGAGGAGGCCGAGCGCCTCGACGAGCTGCTGCGGCTGCTGCACCACAAGTCGCTGCTGCTGCGGCTGCTCGACAAGGGCCGGGCGGCCGACGACGTCTCGGTCTTCATCGGCGCCGAGGCCGGCGTCCCCGAGATGGAGGAGTTCAGCCTGGTGACCGCCCCCTGCGCCGGCGAGGACGGCAACGTCATCGGCGCGCTGGGCCTGATCGGGCCGATCCGGATGAAGTACGCCAAGATCGTCCCGATCATGCGGATGTCGTCGCTGCTGATGAAGGACGCGGCGCGGCGGATCAGCAGCGACTACGGCAAGGACGGCTGAGGGTGCGCGGTCAGCGTCAGGCCCGGCCGCGGGAGCTGTGGCTGCTATTCGCCCAGACGGTCACCATCGTCCTGGCGCTGCTGTTCGTCTACGCCCTGGTCGCGCCCGGCGGCGGCTTCGGCCGCGAGCAGCCGGCGGCCATCGACGGCCAGCTGAGCTTCAGCGCCTCGCTGCGGCGCATCATGCCGAGCGTGGTCAGCATCCGGACCGGCGGCAGCGACGGCCCGCTGGCCGACGGCTTCGGCATCGGCTCGGGCGTCATCGTCGACGCCGCGGGCCACATCCTCACCAACCACCACGTCATCGAGAACAGCGACGACATCACGGTGATCACCGGCCAGGGCCTCAGCCTCGACGCCGAGGTCCTCGGCTCGGACCCGGCCACCGACCTCGCGGTGCTGCGGGTGTTTCCCGAGGAGCCGCTGGCGGCGGCGAGCTTCCAGGACCGCCGCGCGCCGGTGCAGGTCGGCGACGTGGTCATGGCGGTCGGCAGCCCTTACGGCCTGCCGAGCACCGCCTCGCTGGGCATCGTCTCGGCGGTCGGCCGCAGCGCCTTGGGCCTGTCGCGCTACGAGCATTTCATCCAGACCGACGCGGCGATCAACCACGGCAGCTCCGGCGGCGCCTTGACCAACGTCCACGGCGAGCTGGTCGGCATCAGCACGGCGCTGTTCGCCCGCGAGCACCAGGGCGTCTACGCCCAGGGCATCGGTTTCGCGATTCCCGCCGAGCTGGCGGAGGCGGCCTACGCCCAGATCCTCGCCCACGGCAAGTTCCGCCGCGGCTGGATCGGCCTGCGGCTGGGCGACATCAACCCGCTGAGCGCGCGCTTCAGCAACGTGGTCGACGCCTGGCTGGTCAAGGGGGTCGAGCCGAACTCGCCGAGCGAGCGGGCTGGCATCGAGCCCGGCGACCTGCTGCTGGCGATCAACGGCCGGCCGCCGTCGCAGATCTCCTTCATCGAGGAGGCCACCGGGGAACTGCTGCGGCCGGGCAGCGAAATCGAGCTTTCCCTGCAGCGCTCGACCGACCTGTTCGCGGTCACGGTCAGGGTGTACGAGCGGTGAGCGCGGGGTGCCTGGTAGGCGCGACTGGATTCGAACCAACGACCTCCACCATGTCAAGGTGGCGCTCTAACCAACTGAGCTACGCGCCTGCGCGACCGCTCATTTTAACTTGCCCGGGTGCCGAGAGAGGGACTCGAACCCTCATGTTATCGCTAACAGCGGATTTTGAGTCCGCCGCGTCTACCCATTCCGCCATCTCGGCCCGCCACGCTGGCGGCAGGGATTTTAAATGAGCGCCGCGCCGCTGGACCTGCCGGCCGCGCCGGCGCCGGCGCCGGCCTTCGTGCCGTACGAGGAGCGCATGCGCGCCAACGTAATCAAGCTGTGGCGGCGCAGCTTCAGCAACAGCGTCGCGGCCTACGAGCGGGACATCGACGCGGCCTGCCGCAACCATCCCGAGTGGTTCATCGTCGCGCTCGCCGGCGGCGCGGTGGTCGGGACCTGCATCGGCACCAGCGACCAGCACCGGCACTGGCTGTACTACCTGTGCGTCGCGCGGCACGCCCGCCGCCGCCGCGTCGCGACCGGCCTGGTGCGGCACCTCGAGGGGCTGATGCGCGCCGCCGGCGCGCGGCAGCTGGGCCTGCACGTGGTCAAGCACAACCGGCAGGCGCTGGCGTTCTACCGTTCCCTGGGCTACGAGACCGAGCAGATCTCCTGCCTCGGCAAGCGGCTGTAGCCTACTCGGCTTTCTTGCCGGGCGCGGCCCGCAGGCCGAGCTCGCGCAGCGTGGCGGCGTCGACCGGCTGCGGCGCCTGCGTGAACGGGCATTGGCCGCGCTGGGTCTTGGGGAAGGCGATGACGTCGCGGATCGACGGCAGGCCGGCCGCCATCGCCGCCATGCGGTCGAAGCCGTAGGCGAGGCCGCCGTGCGGCGGCGCGCCCACTTCCAGGGCGTCGAGCAGAAAGCCGAACTTGCGCCGCGCCTCGTCCTCCTCGATCCCCAGGGCGCGCAGCGCGGCGAGCTGCAGGCCGGCCTGGTGGATCCGCAGCGAGCCGCCGCCGAGCTCGACGCCGTTGGCGACGAGGTCGTAGGCGTCGCTGCCGAGCTCCTCGAGGCGCTCGCCGGCGAGCAGCGCCTCGCGGTCGGCGGGCAGCGGCGCGGTGAAGGGATGGTGCATGCTGGCCAAGGAGCCCTCCTCGCCGCGCTCGAACAGCGGGAAGCCGGTGATCCAGACCGGCCACAGGCCGGGCTTGACGATGCCCAGGTCGGCGCCGAGGCGCTCGCGCAGCGGCCCCATGTAGCCGTTGACCGTCCGCGCCGGCCCCGCGCCGAAGAAGACGAGGTCGCCGGCGCCGGCCTTGGCGCGGTCGACGATGGCGTCGACCACCGCATCGCCGAGGAACTTGGCGATTGGCGAGCTGACGCCGGCGCCGCCGCGGCCGGGCTCGTCGACCTTGAGCCAGGCGAGGCCGCCGGCGCCGAGCTTGCGGACGAACTCGGTCAGGTCGTCGATCTGCTTGCGGCTGAGCCTGGCGCCGTCAGGGACGGGCAGGGCGACGACCCGGCTGCCCGCTTCGGCCGCCGGCGCGGCGAAGACCTTGAAGCCGCAGTCCGCGACCAGGTCCTTGACGTCGACGAGCTCGAGCTCGATGCCGAGATGCGGCGCGTCGGTGCCGAAGCGCCGCAGCGCCTCGGCGTAGTCGAGCCGCGGCACCTCGCCGAGCTCGGCGCCGCCGGCCGCAAAGGCGGCGCGCGCGACCGCTTCGCCGGCCTCCATCACGTCGGCGGCCGAGGCGAAGGCCATCTCGACGTCGATCTGGGTGAACTCGGGCTGGCGGCCGGCGCGCAGGTCCTCGTCGCGGAAGCAGCGCGCGATCTGGTAGTAGCGGTCGACGCCGCCGGCCATGAGCATCTGCTTGAACAGCTGCGGCGACTGCGGCAGCGCGTAGAAGCTGCCGGGCTGGGCGCGGGCCGGGACCAGGAAGTCGCGGGCGCCCTCGGGGGTCGCGAGGGTCAGCATCGGCGTCTCGACCTCGATGAAGCCGCGCTCCTCGAGCGCGGCGCGGGCGGCGCGCAGCATGCGGTGGCGCAGGCGCAGGGCGCTTTGCATGGCGCGCGAGCGCAG
>MEIE01000082.1 GCA_001750625.1 Candidatus Amphirhobacter heronislandensis | reverse complement strand
GTCGTCCGCGCGCTGCTGTTCGTCGACGCGCCGGCCGCGACGGTCCAAGAGTTCGCCGCCCTCGACCCCAAGGCCTGGCTGCAGTTCCACGGCGACGAAGACGCCGAATTCTGCGCGTCCTTCGGCCGGCCCTACCTCAAGGCGCTGCGGCCGCAAAGCGCGGCCGACTTCGGCGCCGCCTGCGCCGCCCATCCGGCCGCCGAGGCCATCATCCTCGACGGCGGCGGCGGCAGCGGCGAGGCCTTCGACTGGAGCCTCGTCCCGCCGCCGGCCGGCCGGCCCAAGCCGCTGATGCTCGCCGGCGGCATCAGCCCGGCGAACGCCGCCGCCGCCGTCGCGCGGACGCGGCCGGACTGGATCGACGTGCCGTCGCGCGGACGCGGCCGGACTGGATCGACGTCTCGAGCGGAGTCTGCGCCGACGGCGAGCCGCGCCGCAAGGACCCCGCCAAGCTCGCGGCGCTGCGCGCCGCCGTCGCCGAGGAGGAGCATGAGCCGGTACGAGCCTGACGCCCAGGGCTTTTTCGGCGCGCACGGCGGCTGCTACGTCGCCGAGCCGCTGCACCACGCCGTCGCCGATCTCGGCGCGGCCTGGGACAAGGCCCGCCGCGACCGCCGCTTCCTCGCGCAGGTCGACGCGCTGCTCGCCGACTACGTGGGGCGGCCGTCGCCGATCACGCACGCCGCGCGGCTGTCGCAGCGCTGGGGCGCGGAGGTCTATCTCAAGCGCGAGGACCTCAACCACACCGGCGCCCACAAGATCAACAACGCCATCGGCCAGGTCGAGCTGGCGCGGCGCATGGGCAAGCAGCGGATCATCGCCGAGACCGGCGCCGGCCAGCACGGCGTCGCGACCGCCACCGCCTGCGCGCGCGCCGGCCTGCCCTGCGTGGTCTACATGGGCGCCGACGACATCGAGCGCCAGGCGCCGAACGTCGCGCGCATGCGGCTGCTCGGCGCCGAGGTCCGGCCGGTGACGGCGGGCAGCCGGACGCTCAAGGACGCGCTGAACGAGGCGCTGCGCGACTGGGTCGCGAACGTCGCCGACACCTTCTACGTCATCGGCTCGGTCGCCGGCCCGCACCCGTACCCGGTGATGGTCCGCGACTTCAACGCGGTGGTCGGCCGCGAGTGCCGCGCGCAGATGCCCAAGGCCGCCGGCCGGCAGCCGGACGCGGTGGTCGCCTGCGTCGGCGGCGGCTCGAACGCCCTCGGGATCTTCCATCCTTACCTGCGGCTCGCGCGGGTGCGGCTGTACGGCGTCGAGGCCGGCGGCAGCGGCAAGCGCGGCGAGCACGCGGCGCCGCTGAGCCGCGGCGCGCGGCCGGGCATCCTGCACGGCATGCGCACCTACGTGATGCAGGACGCGGACGGCCAGGTCCTGCCGACCGCCTCGGTGTCGGCCGGGCTGGACTACCCGGCGGTCGGGCCCGAGCACGCCCACCTCAAGGACCTCGGCCGCGTCGAGTACGCCGCCGCCTCCGACCGCGAGGCGCTCGCCGCCTTCGACGAATGCAGCCGCTACGAGGGCATCCTGCCGGCGCTCGAGACCGCGCACGCCTTCGCCTACGCCAAGAAGCTCGCCCGCAAGGCGATGCGCGGCAAGGTCATCCTGATCAACCTTTCGGGCCGCGGCGACAAGGATCTGGATTCGATCCTCGCGCGGCGCGGCGGCCGGTGAGCCGGATCAAGACGGCCTTCGCGGCGGCGGACCGCGCGCTGCTCATCCCCTACGTCACCGCGGGCTGGCCGCGGCTTGCCGACACCCCGAAGCTGCTGCGCGCGCTCGAGCGCGGCGGCGCCGACCTCATCGAGATCGGCATCCCCTTCAGCGACCCCTCGGCGGACGGCCCGGTGATCCAGCGCGCCAACGAGCAGGCGCTGGCGCACGGCGCCGGGCTGCGGACCGCGCTTGAGGCGGTCGCGCGCTACCGCGACGGCGGCGGCACGCTGCCGACGGTGCTGATGGGCTACGCCAATCCCTTTTTGCGGATGGGCCCCACGCCGCTGGCGGCGGCCTGCGGCCGCGCCGGCGTCGACGGCGTGCTCGCGGTGGACTGGCCGCCGCTGCGGCGCGACCCGCTGGCGGCGGCGCTGCGCGGCCGCGGCGTCGACCGCATCGTGCTGGTCGCGCCGACCAGCCCGGCGGCGCGGGTCGCGGAGCTCGGCCGCCGCGGCTCGGGCTACGCCTACTACGTCTCGATGCAGGGCGTCACCGGCAGCAGGAAGCTGGACGCGCGGGCGGCGGGCCGCGCCGCGCGGCGGGTCCGCGAGCTCACCGGCCTGCCGGCGGCGGTGGGCTTCGGCGTCCGGACGCCGGCCGACTGCGCGCAGCTGGGCAAATCCTTCGACGCGGTGATCGTCGGCACCCGCCTGATCGAGGTGATCGGCCAGGGCCGCGGCGGCGGGGCCGCGGCCGCCGAACGCCTGGTCGCGAGCTGCCGGCGGGCCTTGGGATGAGCTGGCTCGACGCCCTCATCCCGACCATCAAGCGGCGGCGGCGGCGGCCGGCGAAGTCGGTGCCCGAGGGCCTGTGGTCCAAGTGCGCGAGCTGCGAGGCGGCGATCTTCGACCGCGACTTCGGCAAGAACAGCGGCGTCTGCGAGCAGTGCGGCCACCACCACGGCCTGGTCCCCGAGCTGCGGGCGCGGGCGCTGTTCGAGCCATCGAGGAGATCGGCGCCGGCGTCCGGCCGCAGGACTTCCTGCGCTTCAAGGACCTGCAGGCCTACAAGGAGCGCCTGCGGGCGCTCGCCGCGGACGACCCCGAGCGCGAGGCGCTGCGCGCCTTCCAGGGCCCGCTGGGCGGCCGGCAGGTGGTCGCCGCCTGCTTCGATTTTTCCTTCATGGGCGGCTCGATGGGCTCGGTGGTCGGCGAGCGCTTCGGCCGCGGCGTCGACGTCGCCTGCGACCGCAGCGCGCCCTTCATCGTGTTCTGCTCCTCGGGCGGCGCCCGCATGCAGGAAGGCCTGACCTCCTTGATGCAGATGGCCAAGACCACGGCGGCGCAGGCCAAGCTCGCCGAGTACGGCCTGCCCTTCATCAGCGTGCTGTGCCACCCGACCACCGGCGGCGTCGCGGCGAGCTTCGCGATGGTCGCCGACGTCGTCATCGCCGAGCCGGGCGCGACCATCGGCTTCGCCGGCCCGCGGGTGATCAAGCAGACGGTCCGCGCCGAGCTGCCGGCGGGCTTCCAGCAGCCGGACTTCCTGCTCGAGCACGGCGGCATCGACATGGTCGTCGACCGCCGCGAGCTGCGCGAGCGGCTGATCGCGCTGACCGGCATGCTGCTGGACGGCCGCGGCGGCGCATGAGCGGCCTCGCCGCCTGGCTGGACAGGCTCGAGGCGCGCCGGCCGCGCGGCGCCTTCGAGCTCGGCCTCGAGCGCATCGCCCGGGTCCGCGCCACGCTCGGCCTGCAGCCGGCGCTGCCGATCATCACGGTCGCCGGCACCAACGGCAAGGGCTCGACCTGCTGCTACCTCGAGGCGGTGCTCGCGGCCGCCGGCCACCGGCCGGGCTGCTTTTACTCGCCGCACCTGCTCGACTTCCGCGAGCGGCTGCGCATCGACGCCGCGGCGATTCCCGACGCCGCGCTGCTGCGCGCCTTCGCCGCGGTCGAAGAAGCGGACGCCAAGCGGCCGGCGGACGCCGAGCCGCTGAGCTACTTCGAGTTCATCACGCTCGCGGCGATGCTGTGCTTCGAGGAGGCCGGCTGCGGCGCGGCGGTGTTCGAGGTCGGCCTCGGCGGCCGGCTGGACGCGGTCAACGCCTTCGACGCCGACGTCGCGGTGATCACCTCGATCGGACTCGACCACGTCGAGCACCTCGGCAGCGACCGCGAGAGCATCGGCCGGGAAAAAGCCGGCGTCATGCGGCCCGGCGCGGCCGTGGTGGTCGGCGACCTCGAGCCGCCGGCGAGCGTGCTCGGGCGCGCCGCCGAGCTCGGCTGCAGGACCTGGCGGCGCGGCCAGGACTTCAACGCCGAGATCGGCCCCGGCGGCGACTGGAACTACCGCGGCCCGACGCTGCGGCCGGCGCTGCCGCGGCCGCTGATGCCGGGCTGGCACCAGTACGCGAACGCCGCCTGCGCGCTGGCGGCGCTGGACGCGCTGCCGCAGCTGGCGGTGAGCCAGGCCGACGTCCGCGCCGGGCTGGCGCAGGCGCGGCTGGCGGGGCGCTTCGAGGTCCTGCCCGGGCCGGCCCCGGTCATCCTCGACGTCGCCCACAACGTCCCGGCGGCCGAGCTGCTGGCGACGACCCTGGGCGAGATGGGGCCGTTCCGGCGCAGCCTCGCGGTGTTCGCGACCCTCGAGCGCAAGGACGCCGGCGGCATGGCCGCGGCCCTCGCCGGCCGCGTCGACCGCTGGCACGTCGCGCCCTGCGGCGGCGAAGGCCCGGCGGCCCTGGCGCCGCTGCGCGCCCGCCTCGACGAGCTGGGCGCCGACTGGCAGGAGCACGCCTCGGTGGCGGCGGCCCGGGCGGCGGCGCTCGCGGAGCTCGGCGAGCGGGAGCGGCTGGTGGTGACCGGCTCGTTCCGGACCGTCGAGGAATACCTCAAGGCCGACGGCGAGCGGCGGGCCGCCTGAGCGGCGCGGCCGGGCTTTCTAATAAAATAAAAAGGGCTATGCGGGGCGATCTGGCGGGCGGCGGCGACTGATGGCGAAGGCGGCCAAAGAAGACGGCGGCGGCCCGGCCTTCGGCATCAGCGCGAGCCGCGTCCGCGGCTTCATCGCGCTGGCGATCATCGGCGTCGGCTTTTACTTCGCCCTGTTCGAGAGCGACCCGCCGCCGGACTACACCGAGGTCGAGATCAACATCCCGCAGGAGCCGGAGCCGGACTTCAGCGAGCGCAGCATCGTCCTGCCCGAGTTCGAGGAGGCGCCCGCCCTGCCCGATGAGGGCGCGCCGGCCGAGGGGGTCGCGATCAGCCCCGCGGCCGCGCCGCAGGCCGCCGAGCCGGTCGCGGCCACGGCGCAGCCCGAGCCCGAACCAACCCCGGCGCCTGAACCGGAGCCGGCGCCAGAACCGGCGCCCGAGCCCGAACCTGCCCCGCCGCCTGAACCGGAGCCCGAACCGGCCGCGGCGCCCGCGCCCGAGCCCGTCCCGCCGGTCACCGCGGTCTTTTACCGGCATGGCGACGAGGGCCTCGCCGCGACCCCCGCCGGCGATTCCGCCGGCTACTACGTCCAGGTGATGGCGCTGAGCAATCCCGAGGGCGCGCACAAGATGGCGCGGGAAATCGCCCAGGACCTCAAGCTCGACACCTACATCCAGGCCAGCGGCGACGACGAGCTGCTGCGGGTGCGGCTCGGCCCCTTCGGCGAGGACGAGGCGCAGGCTAACAGCGCCCGCGAGCGCCTCCATGAATACTACGAGGGCGGCTTCGAAAACGCCTTCGTCGAGTTCGAGTAGGACCGATGGCCGCCGCGGACATCGCGATCCTGGCCATCATCGGCCTGTACGTCTTCTTCGGCTTCTTCCACGGCTTCGTCGTCAGCATGCTGCGGCTGACCGCGCTGATCCTGATGTTCATGGTGCTGACGGTCTACGCCGAGCCGCTGTCGCGCGCCCTGCCCTTCGTCCAGGCGCTGAGCTTCAACGACCAGATGGCCTTCGTCATCGCCGTGGCCATCGCCTTCGCCGCGATCATGGTCGCCACCTGGCTCATCACCCTCTTCGTCAAGGCCATCCCGACCAGCGGCGCCAGCCGCCTGCTCGGCGGCATCCTCGGCATCGCGCGCGCCAGCGTCTTCCTCACGCTGGCGGTCATCATCTCCTCCCTGATCCCGCGGTCCTACACGCACGCCCATTTCCAGCAGTCGGCGCTGCTGCAGATCTACGGCCAGGTCGCCAAGATCGCGCTGGCCGTCGTCCCCGCCACCGGACCCGGCGGCGGGCCGACCCAGCTCAGCCTCATCCAGTTCGATCCGGAGACCAAGCAGCCGTCGCTGCCGCAATGGGGGACGGCGCCGGAGGGGCGGGAAAACGCCATCCCCGGCATCCGCGCCGAAGAGGACTTCATCCCGGCGGACAGCCAGAATCTCCTCGACCTCGAAAGCTTCATCTCGGACTCCGAGGAGGACCCCGGCGACACCGCCAAGATCATCGAAAGGCTGCGCAGCGGCGGGGAAGCGGAGACGGGCGCCAGCGAGCTGCTTGACGACGGCGGCCTCGACCGCCTCCGGGAACTGGCGCAGGAGCCGCATGACGACCCGGCCGAGGTCCAGCGCGAGCTCGAAGGGCTGATGCACCGGATTCCCATCGACGACCTCATGACCGAGGCGAAGAAGGCCTTCAAGCTTCTGCTTGAGGCGCAGCAGCAGCAACAGCAGCCGCAGCAGTAGCGGCGCGGGCGTAGAATCGCAAAATGAAGAAGCGGCAGAGCAAGGCCGTCCGGGCCGGCCAGCCGCGCTCGCAGCACGGCGAGCACAGCGAGGCGCTGTTCCTCACCTCGAGCTTCGTGTTCGCGAGCGCCGAGGACGCGGCGAAGCGCTTCCGCGGCGGCGGCAACGTCTACTCGCGCTACACCAATCCGACCGTCCGGACCTTCGAGGAGCGCCTCGCCGCGCTCGAGGGCGCCGAGGACTGCCTCGCCTTCGCCAGCGGCATGGGCTCGATCCTCGCCTGCTGCCTCGGGCTGTGTTCCGCCGGCGACCGCATCGTCGTCTCCAAGCAGGTCTTCGGCGCGACCATCGGGCTGCTCGACGGCATCGTCGCGCGGTTCGGCGTCAAGGTCGACTACGTCCTCGGCCCCCGCCTCGCCGACTGGCGCCGCGCCGCCGCCCGCCGGCCGAAGCCGAAGTTCTTGTTCATCGAGACCCCCTCCAACCCGCAGCTGGACGTCTACGACATCGCCGAGCTCGCCGCCATCGCGCACGGCGCCGGCGCGCTGCTGATCGTCGACAACTGCATGTGCACGCCCTTCTTGCAGCAGCCGCTGAAGCTCGGCGCCGACATCGTGATGCATTCGGCGACCAAGTACATCGACGGCCAGGGCCGGGTGCTCGGCGGCGCGCTGTGCGGGCCGCGCAGGCTGCTGCGCGAGAAGCTGCTGCCGCTGCTGCGCAACGGCGGCATCGCGGCCTCGCCCTTCAACGCCTGGGTCCAGGCCAAGGGCCTCGAGACCCTGCAGCTGCGGATCGGCGCCATGGCCGCCACCGCCGAGGCGGTCGCGGCCGAAGCCGCGGCGCATCCGGCGGTCAAGCGGCTGGCCTATCCCTTCCATCCGGACCATCCCGGCGCGGCGCTCGCCCGCCGGCAGCAAAAAGCCGGCGGCGGCATCGTGACCATCGAGCTCAAGGGCGGCCGGCCGGCGGCGTACCGCGCCATCAACGCAGCGCGGGCCTCGGGACTGTTCTCGATCACGGCCAACTTCGGCGACGCCAAGAGCACCATCACCCACCCGGCGAGCACCACCCATGGCCGCCTCGGCGCGCGGGACCGGCAGCGGCTGCGGATCGCGCCCGGCCTGATCCGGCTGTCGTTCGGCCTCGAGGACGCGGCCGAGCTGCGCGCGGCGGT
>MEIE01000081.1 GCA_001750625.1 Candidatus Amphirhobacter heronislandensis | reverse complement strand
GGCCTGATCGCGACTACGGAGGCGCCGCTGGCGTTCCAGCACCTGGCGTCGGCGGGCTACCTGCGCTGCGGGCACTGCACGGAAACGAGCACGGCGGGCACGGTGAAGCCGACGGCGGCCAACTCGCTGATCAACAACTATGGTGGCGTGATGTCGATCTGGCACGACTCGGCGCACGTCCGCGGATTCCGAGCAACATCCTGGCTGAGGTCGACCGCAAGATCGACGACGGCATCCCGAAGAGCGGCGACATGCGCTTCAACAATTACGACCCGACGGGCGCGGACGCTCCGCCGGTGGGCGACTGCACGAGGCAACTCGCGGGTGGCGGCACCAACGGCGCTCTTACCGGCACGGCCAACTTCTGGCGGCCGGCCAACGCGCAGCCGCCGGTGTTCCAGAACTGCGGCGCGTCGGTCTTCATATAGACCACGGTCCCAGACCGGGAAAGGGGAGCTGCGGCTCCCCTTTCTTTTTTTAACCTGACCTATTGCAAGCGCACGTTTCAATATGAACCTGCCGAAACTACTCGCAGACACTGAACTAAGCCCTACGCACGGGGTGGAGTGCCTGATAGCACTGCTGGCCTTTTACGGCATCCACGTGGACTTGGCGGCGCTGGTGCATGAATTCGATCCGGAAAGGAAGGGTTTCGACGGCAAAGCCTTGGTGCTCGCCGCGCGTTCGGTTAAGATGAAATCCCAGCTGGGCGAAATCAACTTCGAGCGCATGGACAACCTACCGACGCCATGCCTGGTGAAACAGCGCAGCGGCACCTGGGCCATGCTTGTGCGTTACGGCATGCAGCAAGGATCGACGCGCCCAGTCGCCCTAGTGCAGAAAGCCGATATGTCCCAAGAAAGCCTCGAGATTCCTGAGATTCAGAAACGCCTGACAGGCGAAGTAGTGCATGTGGCGACGCGCGCAGGAGCGGCCTCCTCGCAGAAACTCCGCTTTAACCTGAAATGGTTCCGGCCCATGCTGGCGAAACACAAGGTGGCGGTCTTTGAGATTCTGCTGGCTTCGCTGCTGGTGAATCTCTTGGGCTTGGTCGGGCCAATCGGCTTTCAGGTTGTCATGGACAAGGTGCTCGTGAATCGGGCCTTCGAGACTCTGTGGACGGTTGGCGGACTGCTGGTTGTGGCTGCAGTTGCCGAAACCGGCCTGTCCGCTCTGCGTGCGTATCTAACAGCGCACCTGGGCTGCAAGCTGGATGTGCGCCTGGGAGCGCGGGCCTTCGCCCAGCTGCTGGGCCAGCCCCTTTCATATTTCCAGGCGCGCCAAGTGGGTGAAATCATCCAGCGTCTGGGGGAACTGGATTCGGTCCGCGGCTTTCTGGTCAATGGCTTGCTGACGGCGACCCTGGACGTGCCTTTCATGCTGCTGTATCTGTGGGTGATGTGGGGCTACGCGTCCAAGCTCACTCTCATCTCCCTGGGCTTCATCGCAGTCTTCGCGCTGATCGCCGTGGTGATAGGCCCTGTTCTGCGCCAGCGGGTTAAAAACCTGTATGAACGCGCGGCGGCGAGCAAGGCGTACGCGGTTGAGACGGTCAAGGGCATCCGTACAGTCAAAGCCTCCGCGCAGGAGCCATGGCAACGCAAGGGATGGGAGGACCTTCTTGCGGGGCAGGCCGCGGCCAATTTCGAAGCGGCCAAGACCGGAGCGCTGGGCTCAGAGATGATTCAAGGAGTCAACCGCCTGATGATGGTCATGCTGCTGTGCTTTGGCGCGCTGGAGGTGATTGCCGGCAATCTGACGGTGGGGGCGTTGATCGCGTTCAACATGATGTCGCAGCGCGTCACGCAGCCAGTGCTGCGCCTAGCCCAGCTGTGGCAGAACCTGCAGGAGATGCGCGTGGCGCTCAATCGCATCAGCGAACTTATGGATTCGCCAACCGAAGACTCGGGCATGGGGATTCTGCCGCCAAAGAAACTGCAGGGCAAGGTTGAGTTCCGCGAGGTCACTTTCCACTACCCTGGCCGCGACCGTCCCGCGCTGCGCGACCTGAGTTTTGTCGTCCCGGCTGGGGCCGTCGTCGGCGTCGTCGGGCGCTCCGGCTCCGGCAAGAGCACCTTGGGACATCTGCTGCAGCGCTTCCATCAGCCCAGCGGCGGAACCGTTCTGCTGGACGACATGGATCTGCGTCATCTGCGCCTCTCCTGGCTGCGACCCAGCCTCGGAGTGGTCCTGCAGGACAATGAGCTCTTTGGCGGCACCATTCGGGACAACATAGCGCAGTCCGACCCGCGCATGCCTTATGAACGAGTGGAGGCTGCTGCCAAGCTAGCCTGCGCGGACGATTTCATCCAAACCGAACTCGAGCGGGCTTACGACACGCACGTGGGAGAAGGAGGGGCTCTGCTGTCAGGAGGCCAGCGTCAGCGCATCGCCATCGCCCGCGCACTGGCTGCCGACCCCCGACTGCTGATTTTCGATGAGGCCACCAGCGCCTTGGATTCCGAATCGACGGCTGATTTCGCGGCCAACCTGCCCCGCATCTGCCAGGGACGCACCGTTTTCCTGGTCACGCACGATCTGAACCTGCTAAGCCACTGCAGCTATGTCCTGCTACTCGAGAACGGCGCCTTGGCCGAAGCTGGCTCGCCCGACGCACTGCATGCTGCTGGCGGCAAACTGGCGAGCCTATTCAACACTGGCCGCCTGTGAGTATTTGGAAATCCTCGACCCGGGCCGAAAACGAAGGGGAAAACAATGCAGCCTCGGGGTACACCCAACGCGAGGCCGAATTCCTGCCCGCCCTGCTGGAGGTCCAAGAACGGCCTTCTGCTCCATACGCGCGCGCTTTGCTTTACACCATCACGCTTCTGTTCGCCTTTGCGGCAGTCTGGTCAAGATACGCCATGCTCGATATCGTCGTCGAAACGCCGGGCACCCTCCGGCCAGTTGACGAAACCCAGCCAATCCAAGCCGCCATAGCAGGCAAAATCGCCGCCATCCACGTGAGCCCAGGCCAGCGCGTTGCCGCTGGCGACATTCTCATCGAACTCGATGACGAGGCCGTGGTCGCGGAACGCAACCGCATAGCCACGGCGCGCGACACCGCTCTGCTCACCTCAGCTAGCGCAAGAGCTCTTCTGCAAAAACTTGAAGGCCAAGACGATGATCCTCTCTCGCAGTTCGCGGCAACCGATGAGCTTGCCGGCATCGATTCGGCCATGCTTGCTGAAACTCGCCTGCGTCTCGCAAGCCAGCTGCGTGAAATCGACGCCAGAAACGCACGCGCCCAGGCTCAGGCCGGCACAATCGAGGCCGCCATAGCCAGCCAAGAGGCTGAGCGTCAGCGCCGGTTTGACGAACGCAGCGCGATTGATGTCCAGGCCCAGGTCGCATTCGACGCGCTGCAAGCCGAAATCGATGGCCTCGAACAGGCGCTGCAGATGCAGGCCATTGAAGAGGACCGGTCCTCCAAACTTTACGAACGTGGCATCATTAGCGCTTCCGACCACAACAAAGAGCAAATGGCCTCGCATGACATAGCGATGCGCGTCGGCCTCGCCCGCAGCCGGCTGGCGCTGAAGCAGGCTGAAATCAACGACCAAGAGCAACGTTTGGACGATGCCGTCGCCGCTGCGGGCGACCAGCTTGTGGAGCTTAGGGCCGAATTGTCCCGGATGCGGCAGGAACATGGAGCTGAGGTTGCCGAAGCCGCAAGTGCCGCCGCCCTGGCCTGGACCGAAGCCCGCGCCCAGCTGCGGGAACTCCAGCTAGAGATCATCAAACAGGATGAATTCCTCGCCCATCACCGCATAAGCGCCCCGCACGCCGGCATCGCCGAGCAGCTGGCCGTCCGCCAGGCCGGCGCAGTCGTGCAGGCCGCGCAGGTCCTGCTCCTCATCGTGCCCGTCGACGCGCATCTGCGAGCTGAAGTCCTAATCGCCAACCAGGATCTTGGCTATCTTGAGCCCGGGCAGGATGTCAAGATCAAGCTCGACGCCTTCCCTCACACCGAACACGGGCTGCTGTCTGGCAAGCTGGTCGACATAGCCGCGGACGCCGTTGAAATGGAGGAGCTTGGCATCGTTTATCCGGCGCGCATTGAGATTGAACGCCAAGACATCGAACTTAAAAACGGCCAGACCGTTCCTTTAGCCGCCGGCATGGGCCTGACCGCTGAAATCAAGACCGGCGAGCGGCCTCTTTATGAATATTTCCTCGATCCGCTGCTACGGCACAGCGACAAAGCCCTAGACGAACGCTAGCCTTTCTTTTCTTCTTCCCGCCAAGGTTCAACCAGGCGCAGCTCAATCGCTCCTTCCTTGTTTCGCTCAATCACGTAGAGTTCTTCGGCATCAGAAAAAACCTCCACCTGGATGCCGCCAAGAATCCGCTGCCGCGCGGACTCTGGGCAGGCCAAGTCCATCACCACCGCCTTCGCGCCGCTGTTCCATTCCGACGGCTTGATGCGCCGTTCCCCCACAAGCAGGCGTCGCTCAACTTCTTCTCCCACCCGCGCCCAGGATATGTAGCCAACCGTTCCGCCACCCGGGCCCTGCACAAGCTTGTACTGCCGCAGGGCGACTGGCGGCAGCACCCGCCAATGCAGATCCGACAGGAAGTCGAAGCGCCAGCCATCATGCTGGCCTAGGAACAGGGCGATCTCGCCCACCGCTCGATGAATCAAGGACGCCGCTTCGCGGTCCTTCTTTGAGGCTTCGGTTTTTTCAGGCATCCTGGACTCTCACTAGCCAACAATAGCCTGCCAGTACTCGTCCACGCGCTTGGACAGGAACGAAGAGGCCGTGCCGCCGCCTTCGACGAAGGACGCCATGTCCGAAGCCATCTTCTCGGCCAGCGCCGCGCTCAGCGCATAGCCGCCGGCCTCGAACCGCTCGATCTTCCTAGTGCCCCCGGTCTCGTGCCAGCCCTCGAACACCGCCTCGTTGCTCGTCCCCAGCGCCTTCAGCACCAGGTCGTCCCCCTGGCGCTCGAACGCCAGCGCCGTCCGCGCATGGCCACTGACCTGCACCTTGTCCGTCCCGCCGGTGTCCACCACCGTGTCCTTGCCGAACGAGCCTGACAGCTGGTAGAC
>MEIE01000080.1 GCA_001750625.1 Candidatus Amphirhobacter heronislandensis | reverse complement strand
TCGCAGCCGCGGCGCGGCATTCGTACGTCAAGGGCTTCGCGGTCGGCCGGACGATTTTCGCGGCGGTGGCGCTGGACTGGTTCGGCAATAAAATAGCCGACGATGAGGCGGTCGCGGCGATGACGGACAATTTCGCGCAGCTGTGCGCGATCTGGGACGAGGCGCGGGCCGCCGCCGGCTGATGTCCAAGCTGCTGGTCAAGCCCAAGGCGGCCGAGAACGGCTGCGTGATCGACATCACGCCCGAATCGGCGGGCTGGAAGTACGTCGGCTTCGCGCTGCACCGCCTGCCGGCGGGAGCGGCGGCGGCGGGCGAGGACGCCGGCCGCGAGGCGCTGCTGGTGCTGGTGACCGGCGCGGCGAAGGTGACGGCGGCAGGCAAGGAGCTGGGCGAGCTCAAAAGCCGCGACGACATCTTCTCCTGGGGCAAGCCGCAGTGCGTCTACGTCCCGGCGGGCGCCGCCTGGCGGGTCGAGGCGACGGCGGCGACCGAGCTGGCGGTGTGCACGGCGCCCGGCGGACCCGGCCGCGAGGTGATGGTGGTTGGGCCGGCCGACATCGAGGACGTCACCCGCGGCAAGGGCGCGAACACCCGCCACATCCATCCGCTTTTGATGGAGGAACGCGAGGGCGCCGACAGCCTGCTGGTGACCGAGGTGATCACGCCGCAGGGCAACTGGTCCTCGTATCCGCCGCACAAGCACGACACCGACGATTTCCCTAACGAAACCCTGCTCGAGGAGACCTACTACCACCGCCTCAACCCGCCGCAGGGCTTCGGGCTGCACCACATCTACACCGACGACCGCAGCCTCGACGAGACCGTCGCCTTCGGCGACGGCGACGTCACCTTGGTGCCGCGCGGCTACCATCCGACCGCCGCGCCTTACGGCTACGAGCTGTACTATCTCAACGTCATGGCCGGGCCGCGGCGCAACTGGCGCTTTGCCAACGATCCGGACCACGACTGGATCTTCCAGCGCGACAGCAAGCCGGAATCCTGATGGCGGCGAAGCTGCGCTGGGGCATCGTCGGCCCGGGATCGATCGCCCGCTGCTTCGCCGCGGGGATCGCCGCCTCCGGCAACGCCGAGCTGCGGGCCGCGGCCGGCCGCCGCGCCGCGAGCGTCGAGGCCTTCGCCGCCGACGTGGGCCTCGAGGCCAAGGACGCCCATGCCGACGTCGCCGCGCTGCTGGCGCGGGACGACGTCGACGCGGTCTACGTCGCCGCCCCGCATCCGGCGCACGCGCAGCTGAGCATCGACGCGCTGCGGGCCGGCAAGCACGTCCTGTGCGAGAAGCCGCTGGGCCTGCACGCCGCCGAGGTCCGGGCGATGGTGCACGTCGCGCGCGCCAGCGGCCGCTTCTTCGCCGAGGGCTTCATGTACCTGCACCACCCGCAGATCCGGCGCGCCCTCGAGATCATCGCGGCCGGCACGCTCGGGGACATCGAGCACGTCGAGGCCGCCTTCTGCTTCGATTCGGACTACAACCCCGATTCGCGCCTGTACAGCACCGAACTCGCCGGCGGCGCCGTCCTGGACGTCGGCTGCTACGCGGCCTCGCTGGCCTGCCTGGTGGCGGGCGCGGCGGCGGGCCAGCGCTTCGCGCAGCCGCGGCGGGTCGCCGGGGTCGGGACCAAGGCGCCCAGCGGCGCGGACGCCCGCTGCTGCGCGCTGCTTCAGTTCGACAGCGGCGTGACCGCCTTTTGCAAGGCCGCGGTCCGGGGCGAGAACGTCCGCTACGGCCGCGTCTACGGCACCAAGGGCACATTGGTCTTCGACAACCCCTGGAATCCGGGCGGCGGCAGCAAGCCGCCGGCGGACACCTTCATCGAGGTCCACGCGGCCGAGGGCGGCGGCCGGGAGGAGATCGCCTGCCCGGACGACTTTCAGTTCGCCTTCGAGGCGCGCGCGGTCTCGGCGGCGATTCTTGACGGCGCGGTCGAGCCGCCGGCGCCGGCGATGGACTGGGCCGGCAGCATTGGCAACGCCGAGGTCCTCGACGCCTGGCGGCGGGAGATGGACTACGAGCTGCCGCAGGAGCAGCTGCCCGGCGCGCGGGCGCTGCGCGGCGTCATCCAGACCAAGCACAAGATGCGCATGGTCGAGATCGAAGGCGTGGGCCGGCCGCTGTCGCAGCTGGTGATGGGCTGCGACAACCAAGAGCGGGTGGCGGACGGCGCGGTGATCTGGGACGCCTGGATGGAAGCCGGCGGCAACGCTTTCGACACCGCCTACGTCTACGGCGGCGGCCTGATGGAAAGGCTGCTGGGCCGGTGGCTCAAGGACCGCGGCGTCGCCGACGAGGCGGTGGTGGTCGTCAAGGGCGCGCACACGCCGCACTGCGACCCCGAATCGCTGCGGGCGCAGCTGCGGGAGTCGCTGGACCGGCTGCAGCTGGACCGCGCGCCGATTTACGTCATGCACCGCGACAACCCGGCGGTCCCGGTCGGCGAGTTCATCGACTGCCTCGACGGCTTGGCGGCCGAGGGCCTGCTGGGGGCCTGCGGCGCCTCGAACTGGAGCCTGGCGCGCTTCGAGGAGGCGAACGCCTACGCCAAGGCGAACGGCAAGAAGGAGTTCGCGATCCTCAACAACAACCTCTCGCTGGCGCGGATGACCAAGCCGGTGTGGGACGGCTGCGTCTCGTCCAACGATCCGGCGGTGCTCGCCTATTTAGCCAAGGCGCACAAGGCGCACCTGTCGTGGTCGGCGCAGGCGCGGGGCTTTTTCGTCGATCCGGCGCTCCGCGGGCCGCTGCCGGCCGGGACGACGCCGGACGAGTGCTTCGGTGGCGAGGACAACGAGGAGCGCCGCCGCCGCGCCGCCGAGCTCGCGCGCGAACTCGGCACCGCCACCCACGTCGTCGCGGCCGCCTGGGTGCTGCGGCAGCCCTTCGCCTCGGTCGCGCTGATCGGCCCGCGGCAGCCTTCAGAAATCGCCGCGGCCCTGCCGGCGCTGGCGATCGAGCTCAGCGAGGCGCAGCTCGCCTGGCTCAACCTGGCGGGCGACAAGCCGGCCTAGGCCGGCGGCGGGCTCAGGCGCCCAGGGTGCCGGCGAGCCAGATCAGGCCGAGCAGCGGCGCGAACAGGCCGGCGACGACCGCGGCGAGCACCAGCAGCGCGAGGACGCCGAACAGCAGCAAGAAGGCGGCGATCATGACTTCGCTGGCGCGGCTGTGCTGCTGGCAGAGCACGATGAGCTGCCGGCCGAAGTTCCAGCCCATGCCGGGGACGGCCTCAGCCGGAGTTGAAGACCGCGCCGCCGTCGACCGGGATGATCTGCCCGGTCAGCATGCGCGAGGCCTTGGAGGCCAGGAACAGCACCGGGCCGACGATGTCGGGCGGCTGCAGGTGCTCGGGGATGCACTGGCTGAGGCGGTGGGCGTCGCCGGCTTCCTTGGTGTACCATTTTTCCAGCTGGCGCTCGGTCAGGACCCAGCCGGGCGCGATGGCGTTGCAGCGGACGTTGTCCTTGCCGTACTCGCGGGCGAAGCTGCGGGTCAGGCCCATGATCGCGCAGTTGGCGGACATGTAGGCGGGGTACTCGCTGTTGCCGCGCATGAAGCTGATCGAGGAGATGTTGATGATGGAGCCATGGCCGAGCTCCTGCATGCCGGGCGCGACGGCCTGCACGCCGAAGAAATAGGGCCGCAGGTTGATCGCATGGTTGCCGTCCCAGTACTCGGCGGTGACGTCGGCGGTCTTGTGGCGGTCGTCCCAGGCGGCGTTGTTGACGAGGACGCCGATGGTGCCGTGCTTGGCCGCGGCCTGCTTGACCGCGTCCTGCAGGGCGGCGACGTCGCTGATGTCGGCCTGGAGGGCGAGGGGGCGGTTGCCGTGCTCTTTTTCAAGGCGGTCGCACAGCTCGGTGGCGTCGCTGCGCTGGACGAATGCGACCTTAGCGCCCTGCTGGATGAAGCCCTCGGTCAGGGCCGCGCCGATGCCCTTGCCGCCGCCGGTGATGAACACCGAGACGTCCTTGAGGTCGTGGAAGCTGGCATGCGTCTCCATCGTTCCACGATTCTAGCCGATGGGCGGCGGCTTAAAATACGCCGGAGCCGGCAATGAGCAGCGCCCGTCCGCCCCTGTACGTCGTGATTCTCGCGGCTGGCAAGGGCCGGCGCATGGGCGCGCCGGTCTCCAAGGTGATGCTGCCGCTGTGCGGCAAGCCCATCCTGCAGCGGACCATCGACGCGGCCGCCTCGCTGCGGCCGGCGAAGATCATCATCGTGGTCGGCGGCAACGAGGACGAGATCCGCGGCAAGGTCTCAGGCCCGCGCCTCGTCTACGCCAAGCAGCGCGTCATCAACGGCAACGCCGGCGCGGTCAAGGCGGCGATGCCGCTGATTCCGGACCGGGCCCGGGTGCTGGCGCTGTTCGGCGACGGCATCCTCACGCCCGCCCAGCTGCGGGCGCTGGCCGCCGGCGTCGGACCCGAGGCGGTCAGCATCCGGCTGCTGCGTTCCGCCGACGGGCGCGGCTACAGCCGTTTCCTGCGGGATGCGAAGGGCCGGATCGTCGACCTCGTCCCCGAAAAAAGCCTGACGCCGGCGCAGCGGAAAATCGAAGAATGCGACGCCGGCGGCCAGGGCTTTCCGGCGGCCTGGGCGCGGCGGCAGCTGGGCCGGATCAAGCCGCACGCCAAGGGCGGCGAGCTGTACCTCACCGAGCTGATCGGCATGGCGGCGGCGGCCGGCATGCGCGTCAACGCGGTCGAGGTCAGCGCGGAAGAGGGCGTCAACATCAACGCGCCGGCGAACCTGCTGCAGGCCGAGGCCCATCTCGGCGCGCGGCTGGTTGCGGAGATGCAGCGGCGGGGCGTGCTGTTCGCCGACCCGAACACCGTGGTGGTCCGCGGCGACGTCAGCGCGGCGAAGGGCGCCTTCATCGACCGCAACGTCATCCTCGCGGGCCGGGTGGTCCTCAAGGCGGGCGCGGTGGTCGGCGCCAACTGCATGCTCGAGGACACGGTCCTCGGTCCGGACGCGCGGCTCGAGCCGTTCACGCAGGCCTGCGGCGCGGTGCT
>MEIE01000008.1 GCA_001750625.1 Candidatus Amphirhobacter heronislandensis | reverse complement strand
ACGAATAAACCGAGCATAAATGCCTGCTGTGAATTCTAGCATGATCCTTAAAAACGCCTTGTTGCGCTAGCAAGTACTGGCTCTCTGGAACGTATTTTTCAATCACGGTGCCGATTCCATTAATAATTGATATTGGGTGCTTTTTTGATCTTATGGAGTTCGCCTCGAGCATGCTTTTCAAATCAGCGCTGCTGGCCTTCAGACCATGTATGTGACGATCCATCTCGCTCACGAAGGCTGCTCCTTTCCTGTACTCGAGAATCTGTTCCTTGGCGAGATTTGCATCCCTCGCCTCCAACCTGTGCACCCTGTAGCCTCTTCCCGCGCCAAAAGTCGCGTAGACGCACCGTGATGCCGTCGTATTTGTACAGGTGCCGGCGGAATCTCTTGGTGTCCCGCCCGGCAGGCGGGCGGGAATAATCCTTGCGTTTGCTGCTGTTGAGGTCGTCCAGCACTGCTTTCTTGCTCCATCTGGGGCGTGTCAGAGCTATCCCTAGCCTCTCCTTGGTCGTTTTGGCTAGCGCCGCGCTGACCAAAGGGGCGACTGAGTTGCCCACCAGGCGCCACTTGGAGTTCTCTGCCCCGGCGAACTGATAGCTGAGGGGGTAGCTCATCAGGACCGCTATTTCCCTGATCGTCGGCGTTCGGTACCTCCCGTCGTAGCCCCCGTCGCTGTTTTCATTGAGGTAGAGCAGCGCCTCGCGGGAATCGTTCACCTTGGTCGCGGTGACGAACATCGTCCCCATGTAGGGATGGTTGCGCTTGCTCCAGCACGACCGCTCCCACTGGCAGTGGAACACCCCGGTGTCGTACGAATAGTCCGCCAAATCCTCCAGCCTGACCTTGAGCGCGGGATAGTTTGGATCCGCTACCTCCTTCCTGCGGCTCGCCCTCAGCGGCCTGGGCAGCGCGCCCAGCACCTCCTTGACCGTCCTGGCCCTGTCCTGCTGCGCTTTTTCGAAGGGCGGCAGCTCGAAACTCGGCCCCTCCTTGGCCCGGACCACCATGCCTCCGGTCAGCAGCCGAATCCTGGCCTGCGCCACGCCGTAATCGGTCGCGTCCTCCTCCCGGCTGTTGACGTCCAGGCCCCTGAGGGCCAGGGCGAACTCGGCGAGGCCCAGCGCGGCGAAGCTGTAGTCCTTCTTCACGTACTTCCTCGAGTTCGGCACGTTCTCCATGTACCAGGCTTTCAGCCTCGACCGCGGCTGCCACATCTTCACGGCGACGATCTTGAGGTACAGCTCGATGAGGCTGATGCCCTCGGTCTTGTCGGCCAGCCCGGACCGGTTGGAGTGGGAGAAGTCGGTGCACGGCGGGCTGCCGACGATGACGTCGGTCTCCGGCAGGGCCTGAATCCTCTCCAGGCTGGCGAACTCGGCCATGTCGACCGGCTCGCAGTCGAGGCTGAAGTTGTGGTTGAAGGTCTTGACGGCCGGCCGCCAGTTGTCGACCCCGGCGACGATCTCGTAGCCCTGCTGCCTGAAGCCTTCCGAGAATCCGCCGGCTCCGCAGAAGAAGTCTATGACCGTGAGTTTCTTGGCCTGAGGCTTGCTAGATGCAGGCATAGCGACCTATTTTACAGCCCTGCCAAGACCGGCCTGCGGGCCTGATTTTGCTATTTTGATCCGTTTCGGTATAAAATAGGCTTTGTTTACCCGTAAACAGGAAGGTATACTCATGCCCCGACAAACTAAACGCACCCGCCTCTCTCGCCGCGGCGAGCCCGGCAACCGCCTGCCCCTGCCCATCCAGAAGATGATCCGGGACCAGCGACATTCGAAAAACCTCAGCCAGGTCTCACTGGGTGAAAAGGTTGATTGAGAAAGGCAAGATCACCCCCCGGTACGACACCATGCGCAAGCTGCTGAACGCCCTGGGCATGGACCTGATCATCATCCCCATCAAGCTCCGCGGCAAGATCAACCGCCTGATCAAGGAAAACGAAAAATAGCGCGGGCGCCGTCTCTGGGTTAGAATATCGGGGTGTCGAAAGATGTCCCGATGAACAAAAAGCCGAAGGCGCTATTCTTAATTGCGCCTAACAGGCGGGTTTCTGCCACCAAAGAGACCGAGTTCAGCAATGAAAGGGAACTCCAGGACCTTGTGGAGTCCAATCTCATGACCTTGTTTGGACTTCATCTGGTCAAGCGAGAGCACAGCCAGAAGGTCGCAAAGCATGACGAGTACGAGGGGAAACGCTTCGACACCCTTGCTCTGACCACAAGAGGTTTGCCAGCAATCATCGAATACAAGAAAAAGAAGGACAAAAACGTTCTGCGCCAGCTCATAGAGTATGTGGATCGGATTGTGAGGTATCCAGCCGATTTTGAGCTGCTTGTAGCAAAATCCCCCGGGCTTCCCAGTATTCGGTCGGGCAAAATTCGTATTATCTGCGTTGCTGAAAGTTTTGAAAACCCGGATGTGACCTATGCTCGAAACTGCAAGCATAAAATTGAACTTGTAAGTTATCGATATTTTAATAATGCCCTGCTGTTTGAATGGGTGTATGGCAAGCCGCCGAGGTTTTGGCCACCAGAATCTAATGGCGACAATAGTGCCGTGCCTGATGCCCCATCACTGGAACAAATTCTGAAGATTTTTCACAGAACAGTCAAAAGCATTGGTCCGGGAATAACTCACTATAAAACAAAAACTTACGAAGGATATGAGAAAGATGGCAAGTCATTCCTCACTTTTTATGTCTATCGCAAAAACAAACGTATAAAGGTCTGGCTCCCTCTTGATCCTGGCCAAGAAAAAATGGGCGGTAAAAACCTTAGGGATATGAGAGGGAAAGGGCGCAAAGGTGCGGGCCCCCTTGAAATATTGATTGACAATGCTGAAATTATCAACAAATATGAGTATTTGCTCCGCAAATCTTACGACCGCTTAGGGGACTCCAATCGCTCGAAACACCAGAAACCAAAGCCTTTTGAGGCCCTCTCAAAAAACCAGAGCAACATGGCTAAAGCTGTGAATAACAGCGACAATGTGAGACGCAAGCTCTTCCAGCACCTTTGCGCCTCGATAATAAAGTTGGCTCCCAAACGCATAGAATGCGTCGAGACTAAATACTACTACGCCTTCAGAAAAGACGGCAAGAACTTTATGTTCGTTCGAGCTTTCCCTCAACTGAACACCGTTCGCTTTTCCTTTAACTTAGATGTCAGCAAAGTGGCGTTGGAAGGCATCGTAATTAAAGACGGATGCTGGGCCAACAACAATAGGTTTCAAATCGATCTTGCGACTGAAGATCATCTGAAAATGGTGAAGCCTCTAATCAAAAAAGCCTTCGAAGAGGCTTGAATCTAAAGCCTTCCTAGTTTATAGATCCGGGCCGCGTTCCGCGTCTCGACCTTGGTCCGCTCGTCCTCCGACAGCTCCTGCAGGAGCCGCTCGGTCACTGATATCCAGTCCGGCAGGCCATTGCCCTGGTCCACCACCGGCCAGTCGCTGCCCCAGACCACCCGGTCCGCCCCGAAGCATTCAATCACGTGCTCGGCGTAGGGCCGGACGGCCTCGTAGCTGGCCTTGCCCGGGCCGCAGTACGCCATGATTCCCGACAGCTTGCAGGCGACGTGCTCCAGCCGCGCCAGCTCGCGGACGCCCTTGCGCCAGTCCTCCGCCGGCCGGCCCCCGTCGGCCGCGATGTCCGGCACGCCGCAGTGGTCCAGCACCAGCCGCATGTCGTCGCAGGAACGCGCCAGTTCGGCGGCGATCGGCAGCTGCCGCGCCATGAAGCACATGTCGAAGCTGCCGCCCTGCCGGCCGATGTACGCCACGTTGCGGCGAAAGCGGTCGGTCTGCGACAGGCCGTCGTCGACCACGTGCAGGATGCGCCTGAAACCCACCGCGTGCAGGCCGGCCACGGCCTTTTCAATCCAGGCCTCGAAGCCCTCGTCCTCTTCGGGGCGGCAAGAGGCGATCTGCCCGACGACGCCGGTCGCCGGGTCCGCCGCGAGCTGCGCCACCCAGGCGGCCTCGGCCTGGTAGTCCTCGTCCGCGACCGCGGTCTCCATGAACACCGAGGCGGTCACCTTCTCCCCGGTCAGGGCAAGGTAGTCGGCGTAGCTGAAGTCCTTCCCCGCCAGCTCTTCGATGTCCCCGGTCCACGGGTAGGACAGCCGGCCGGCCTCCACCAGATGCATGTGCGTGTCGATCATCCCTGCCCCCTGCCGCCTTGCTTTCGCTTAGAATCTGCGACAGGGATTCTAAGCATGCCCGCCCTGTCCCCGCCTCCGCGATGAACGAGATTTTCCTCAAGGCCCTCGTCCCGCTGGGGCTGCTGGCGGTGGCGCTCGGCATCGTCATCTGGATCAACAAAAAAGACTGATTCGGCGGCCTTTCGGCCCCGGTCGCAGCCCTTAAAACCGCCCTGTCGGCGCGGGCGCGTTTGATGCTAAAATAAGCAGGTTAACACAAATCAAGGCGCTAAATGGCGGACGACGACAATAGTTTGATATCCCAGGACGAGAAGGAGTTCGCCCGGGAGGTTTCGCAGCGGACCATCGAGGACAAGATGTCCTCGTCCTACCTCGACTACGCGATGAGCGTGATCGTGTCGCGGGCCCTGCCGGACGTCCGCGACGGCATGAAGCCGGTGCACCGCCGCATCCTGTACGCGATGAAGCTCGCGGGCAACGACTACAACAAGCCCTACAAGAAGTCGGCCCGCATCGTCGGCGACGTCCTCGGCAAGTTCCACCCGCACTCGCAGGAGGCGGTCTACGAGTCCATCGTCCGCATGGCGCAGGAGTTCACCATGCGCTACCTGCTGGTCGACGGCCAGGGCAACTTCGGCTCGGTCGACGGCGACGAGGCGGCGGCGATGCGCTACACCGAGATCCGCCTCGCGCGCCTCGCCCACGAGGTGATGCACGACATCGACAAAGAGGCGGTGGACATGATGCCGAACTACGACGGCTCCACGCAGGAGCCGACCGTGCTCGCGCCCAACTTCCCCGCCCTGCTCGTCAACGGCTCCACCGGCATCGCGGTCGGCATGGCGACCAACATCCCGCCGCACAACCTGGCCGAGACGATCAGCGCCTGCCTGCTGCTGCTGCAAAAGCCCGAGGCGACGATCGCCGACCTGATGCGCAAGATCAAGGCCCCCGACTTCCCGACCGCCGGCTTCATCCACGGCCTCGCCGGGGTCCGCGAGGCCTACCGCACCGGCAACGGCCGGGTGGTGATGCGCGGCCGCGCCGACATCGAGACCGCGGCCAAGACCAAGCGCGAGACCATCATCGTCACCGAGCTGCCCTACACCGTCAACAAGGCCAAGCTGCTCGAGTACATCGCCGACCTGGTGCGGGAGAAGAAGCTGGCCGGCATCTCGGACCTGCGGGACGAGTCCGACCGCAGCGGCATGCGGGTGGTGATCGAGATCAAGCGCGACGCCCAGGCCGCGGTGGTCCTCAACAACCTGTACAAGATGACCGAGCTGCAGAAGAACTTCCCGGTCAACATGGTCGCGCTGGTCCACGGCGTCCCGAAGGTGCTCGACCTCAAAAAGATGCTCGAGCACTTCTTGGCCCACCGCAAGGAGGTGGTCTACCGCCGCTGCCTGTACGACCTCGAGCGCGCCCGCGAGAAGGCCCACGGCCTCGAGGGCCTGGCGGTGGCGGTAAGCAACGTCGAGGAGGTCATCGAGATCATCAAAAAGGCGCCCAGCCCGCAGGAGGCCAAGCAGCGCCTGATGGCCCGCGACTGGAAATGCAAGACGGTGGTCGGCATGCTCGCCAAGCTCAAAAGGCCCGAGCTGGCGCGGCCGGCGCGCGAGCCCGGCAACTGGGGGCTGCGCGGCAAAGGGTCGGCAAGCGTCTACCGCCTGTCCGAGCGCCAGGCGCAGGCCATCCTCGACATGCGGCTGGCGCGGCTGACCGCGATCGAGCGCGACAAGATCGTCATCGACTACGAGGAGACCGTCGCCGCCATCCTCGACCTGCTCGACATCCTGTCCAAGCCCGAGCGCATCGTCGCGATCGTCAAGGACGAGCTCGAGACGATCAAGAAGAACTTCGGCGACAAGCGCCGCTCCGAGATCGACGAAAGCGGCGAGGAGATCGACAACGAGGACCTGATCGAGCGCACCGACATGGTGGTGACGCTGTCGGGCGCCGGCTACATCAAGGCGCACAAGTCCGACGAGTACCGCACCCAGACCCGCGGCGGCACCGGCCTGACCGCCGCCGGCACCAAGGACGGCGACGTGATCACCGACCTGCACCACGCCAACTCCCACGACATGGTGCTGTTCTTCACCAGCCGCGGCCGCCTCTACTGGAAGAAGATCTACCAGCTGCCCTCGTACACCTCCCGCAACTCCTGGGGCAAGCCGGTGGTCAACATCCTGCCGCTGGTCGAGGGCGAGCAGATCGAGGAGATGCTCACCGCCGGCGACCTGGAGCGGGACGACCTGTGGGTGTTCATGGCGACCCGCAACGGCATCGTCAAGCAGACGCCGCTGAAGGCCTTCGCCAACCCCCGGACCGCCGGCATCATCGCGATCAGCATCGACGACGGCGACCGCCTGATCGGCGCCAAGCTCGCCCGCAAGGATTCGCAGGCGATGCTGTTCACCGACGGCGGCAAGGCGGTGCGCTTCGAAACCAGCAAGGTCCGCAGCCTCGGCCGCACCGCCCGCGGCGTCAAGGGCATCCGCCTGCTCGAGGGCCAGCAGGTGGTTTCGCTGGCGGTCTCCGACAGCCCGGGCAAGCAGCACATCCTGACGGTCACCGCGACCGGCAAGGGCAAGCGCACCGAGGTCGAGGCCTACACGCTGCGCAACCGCGGCGGCCAGGGCCTCAACAACATCAGCAAGGCCGCCGGCAAGGTGGTCAAGTGCATCCTGGTCGAGGACGACAGCGACGTGATGACGATCACCGACACCGGCCGCATGATCCGGGTCAAGACCGAGACCATCCGCAAGTCCTCCCGCGCCACCCAGGGCGTCAAGCTGATCCGCCTCAAGGGCGATGAGAACATCGCCGACGTCGTCCGCCTGCCGCAGGAGAACGGCGGCGGCGACCTGCTGCCGCCGGCCGAAGGAAGCTAGAACTCGCCCACCTGGGCGAGGACGACGCTCAGCGCCACCACCCCGGCGGTCTCGGCGCGCAGCACCCGCTCGCCCAGGCTCAGCGGCACGCAGCCGCGGCCGCGGCAGAACTCTTCTTCCGCATCGCTCAGGCCCGCCTTGCGGCCGATGAGCACCGCGAGGTCGCGACCCTCCCCGAGCAGCTGTTTGAAATCGCAGGCGGACAGGCGGGTGCCGGCCGCCGGGCTCAGCAGGATCGCCGGACAGCCGTCCGGCAGCGATTCCAGCCACTCGCCGGCGTCGCCGGGGGCGCCGATGTCCGGGACGTGCATGCGGCCGCACTGCGCGGCCGCCGCCTGCGCGACCCGCAGCCAGCGCTCGGTCAAATCGCCGCCGCGCTCGGCGGCGGCCGGGACCCCGAAGGAGCGCAGCGGGGCGATCGAGGCCGCGCCGACCTCGGTCATCTTCTCGACCGCGTAGTCCAGCCGGCTGCGCGAGGTCAGGCCCTGGCCGACGTGCAGCCGCAGGGAAGGATCGGCGCCGCGGTAGGGGCTCGGACCGACGACCCGCATCGCGTGGCCGCGCCGGCCGCTGCGAACCAGCTCGGCCGCCACCTCGCGGCCGGCGCCGTCAAAGGCGTAGAATCGCCCCGAGGGACGGAGTTTGAGGACAGCGACCAGATAATGGACCTGCGCATCGGCGAGGGGATGCGTGCCGGGCCGGCACATGGCCGGATCCACCGGCAGGCGGATTCGCTGCCAGCCTGCGAGGTTGCCCGCCGCTTTTTCTTCGCCGTCTGACGCCATGACCCAGCCGGCCTCCTACCACCTGACGAAGATCGTCGCCACCTTGGGGCCGGCCTCCGACAGCAAGGAGATGATCGGCCAGCTGGTGGACGCCGGCGCCGACCTGTTCCGGCTCAACTTCTCCCACGGCACCCACGAGCGCCACGAGATGGTGCTGCGGCTCATCCGCAAGGTCGAGGAGGAGAAGGACAGGCCCATAGGAGTGATCGCCGACCTGCAGGGGCCGAAGCTGCGCGTCGGCGCCCTGCCCGAGGGCGGCGTGCCGCTGGTCCCCGGCGAGGAGTTCATTTTACGGCTAGGCGACGACCCCGACGAGGAGGGCGACGAGCATGGCTGCTGCCTGCCGCACCCGGAGATCTTCAAGGTCGCCGAGGAAGGCACCGAGCTTTTGCTCGACGACGGCCGGCTGGCGCTGCGCATCACGAGCAAGGGGGCCGAGACCATGACCACCGAGGTCGTGACCGGCGGACTGCTCAAGCCCCGCAAGGGCCTCAACTACCCGGCGCGCTACGTCCCGGTCAGCGCGCTGACGCCCAAGGACCGCGAGGACCTCGAGTTCGCGCTCGAGCGCGAGGTCGACTGGGTGGCGCTGTCCTTCGTCCAGCAGGCCGCCGACATCGAGGAGGCGAAGAAGCTGGTGGCCGGCCGCGCGAGCCTGATCGCCAAGATCGAAAAGCCGCAGGCGGTGGAGAACTTCGATTCCATCGTCGCGGCCACCGACGCGGTCATGGTCGCGCGCGGCGACCTGGGGGTGGAGATCGCCCCCGAGCGGGTGCCGGCGCTGCAAAAGCAGATGATCAACAAGTGCCGCGCCGCGGGGCGGCCGGTGATCGTCGCGACCCAGATGCTCGAGTCCATGACCGAGGCCTCGCGGCCGACGCGGGCCGAGACCACCGACGTCGCGACCGCGCTGTACGACGGCACCGACGCGGTGATGCTGTCGGCCGAGAGCGCCTCGGGCAAGTACCCGCGCGAGGCGGTGGAGTTCATGCGCCGCATCCTGATCAGCACCGAGGCCGACCCCGAGTACCGCCGCTCCCTCGAGCGGGCGCGGCTCGACCTGGACGACTCGGCGCCGGTGGCGATCGTCGCGGCCGCCTGCCGGGTGGCCGAGGTCCTCAAGGCCAGCGCCATCGTCTCCTTCTCCAAGACCGGCAAGACGACGCTGCGGGCCTCGCAGCAGCGACCGGTGTGCCCGCTGCTGGGCCTGTCGCCGCTGCAGCGGACCGCGCGGATGGCGACGCTGTGCTGGGGCGTGCGCAACATCCAGGCGCCGGACCTGAGCTCGGACGACGACGACATGGTCGCGCGGGCGAGCGAGGCGGCGCTCAAGTCGGGCTTCGCGGCCCCCGGCGACACCCTGGCTATCACCGCCGGCGTCCCCTTCGGGGTCCCCGGGCGCACCAACCTGCTGCGCCTGGCGGTGGTCGGCGAAAAGGAGCCCGAGCCGGGACAGGTAAAATAACCGCCGCGCCACGGAGGCGCAAGGGAGAGACGAGCATGATCAAGGTTGGAATCAACGGCTTCGGGCGCATCGGGCGCTGCGTGGTGCGGGCGCTGCAGGCGAGCCCGCGCAGGGACGAGATCGAGATCGTCCACGTCAACGACCTGTGCGACGCCAAGCTCAGCGCGCACCTGCTCAAGTACGACAGCACCCACGGCATCTTCCCCGGCGAGGTCGCGGCCAAGGGCGACGAGGCCCTGAGCGTCGCGGGCAAGGACATCGGCTACTCCTCGCAGCGGGACGCCACCAAGCTGCCCTGGGGCGACCTCGGCGTCGACGTGGTGATGGAATGCACCGGCATCTTCGCCAGCAAGGACAAGGCGCAGGTCCACCTGGACGCCGGCGGCAAGCGGGTGCTGGTGTCGGCGCCGGCGAAGGGCGTGGACCTGACGGTCTGCTACGGCATCAACCACGAGCAGCTGACCGCCGAGCACAAGGTGGTCTCGAACGCCTCGTGCACCACCAACTGCCTGGCGGCGCCGGTCAAGGCCATCCACGACGCGATCGGCATCGAGACCGGCTGGATGAGCACCGTGCACGCCTACACCAACGACCAGGTGACCCTGGACGGCCCGCACAGCGACTTTAGGCGGGCGCGCTCGGCGGCCGAGTCGATCATCCCGACCAAGACCGGCGCGGCGGCGGCGATCGGCCTGGTCATCCCCGAGCTCAACGGCAAGATGTCCGGCATCGCCCTGCGGGTGCCGGTCAAGAACGTCTCCCTGGTCGACCTGACCTTCCTGGCCTCGCGCGCGACCAGCGTCGAGGAGATCAACGGCGCGGTCCAGGCGGCCGCCGCCGGGCCCATGAAGGGCGTCCTGGAGGTCTGCAGCGAGCCGCTGGTGTCGATCGACTTCAACGGCAACCCGGCCTCGAGCGTCTTCGAGCTGGAGCAGACCAGCGTCGACGCCTCCGGCAAGCACGCGAAGATCCTCACCTGGTACGACAACGAGTGGGGCTTTTCCAACCGCATGCTGGACACCACCACGGCGCTGGCGGCGACCCTCTAGCCCCCTGCCCCGCCCGGCCGGCGGCTTAGCGCAGTGCAGAGCGTCGCCGACCTCGAGCTGGCGGGCAAGGCCGCCATCGTCCGGGCGGACCTCAACGTCCCGCTCGACGGCGACGGCCGCATCGCCGACGCCAGCCGCCTGACCCAGTCCTGCGCTACCTTCCGGCACGTCCTGGACGCCGGCGCCGGTCTGGCGATCCTTTCCCACCTGGGCCGTCCCAAAGAAGGCGAGCCCGACCCCAAGCTGTCCCTGGCGCCGGTGGCCGCCTGGCTGGCCCAGGAGCTGGGGATAGCGGTCCCGCTGACGCAGCTGGCGGACTCCAAGCGGCCCGCCCCCGGGGAGGCCATCCTGCTGGAGAACACGCGCTTCAACAAGGGCGAGAAGGCCAACGCCGCCGAGCTGGCGCAGGCCTACGCCAAGCTGGGCGACGTCTTCGTGATGGACGCCTTCGCCTCGGCGCACCGCAGCGAGGCCTCGACGGTGGCGCTGGCGGCCTGCGCGGGGGCCAAATGCGCCGGCCTGCTGCTGGCGCGCGAGGTGGACGCCCTGCAGCGCGCCCTGGCGCGCCCTGAGCGGCCGGTGGCGGTGGTGATCGGGGGCGCGAAGGTCTCGAGCAAGCTGCAGGTCCTCGAAAAACTGGCCGAGCTGGCCGACCACGTGGTCGTGGGCGGCGGCATCGCGAACACCTTTTTGCTGGCGCAGGGGCTTGAATGCGGCAAATCCCTCGCCGAGCCCGACATGACCGACGACTGCAAGCGGCTGCTCGAGCGCCACGGCGACAAGTTCCTGCTGCCCGAGGACGTGGTGGTGGCGCCGAGCTTCGACGCGGAAGCCGGCGAGGCCAAGGACGCCGGCGCGATTGGGCCACAGGACATGGTCCTGGACCTGGGCCCGCGGAGCGCGGCGGCGGCGGCCGAGCTGGCCGGCGGGGCGCGGACGGTGATCTGGAACGGTGCGCTGGGTGTGTTCGAAAACCCGGCCTTCAGCGCCGCGACCAGGCGGCTGGCCGAGGCGGTCGCGGCCGGCGACGGCTACAGCCTGGCGGGCGGCGGCGAGACTCTGGCGGCGATCAACCGCTTCGGGGTGGCCGGGGGGATTTCCTACCTGTCTACCGGCGGCGGCGCCTTCTTGGAGTTCGCCGAAGGCCGCGAGCTGCCGGGCATCGCGGCGCTGGGTTAGGAAGGGCTTATCACCATTCTTTGGGCCTTACCAGAAAACCCTCGCCATCTTTGACCCTATCCGGCAGCAGACATTCATCATACATTTCTGGCAAAAGCGGGAAGGATTCCGGCGCGATTTCTTGAAACCTCCAATAGTTTTTTCCTCTCGGATTCAAGACCACCGCCCTTTTCTTAGCTTTATCCACAAACCTGATGGCAGGAACGAAATCACCATCACCGCTCAGAAGCACAGCTGTGTGGAAATGTTTATTGTTGTAGACATCATGCAGCATCTGGCAGCCTATGCTGACATCGGTCTCTTTTTCTTCTGGCCTGGTTTGCTCATGGTTGCATGAGTTGCAAGTCCGCTTCTTGGGCTCGAAGCGGCCCAAGTGGACCTCAACCAAGGGCTTGTGCTGAGCCAAGACCCTTAGATAGGTTTGCTGTTTCGGTCCTGCTTTCCCCTTGGTGGAGTATTCAGAGGTGAAGTAGTGGATCTTTGCCACTTCGAGCTCGCCTCCTAGCTTGCCCAAAATCAGACTGGCCAGCAAAGGCAGGCTCAGCCATCTGCGTCCTTCACCCGCGCCGTGGTAGAGGTTGTGCCCGTCGACATAGAAGAAAACCAACCCCATGAGCAGCGGCTATCTTACCATGCCGCCGCTCCATGCTTGAATTTTCCAGTTTACGTGTTAAAATTACAGCAACCTAAGTTGGAGCAAACTAGAACGGTGGGCTTGGCCTGCCTAGTAAAGTCCGACGGGCGGGCCCTCTTTGAGGGCCCGTTTTTTTTTGTCCCTGACTTTCTAAAAGACACGTCCATAGTGCGACTAAGGACTGACCGCTGGCTCGGACAATGCTTGGGGACGGAGAGAAACAGTGACCTGGGACAACGCTGGGTATTCGAAAACCCAACTTTCAGAGCCTCCATCAAGCGGCGGATCGAGACGATTGCGGCCGGCGACGGCTACATCTTGGCGAGACCTTAGCAGCGATCAACCGCTTCGGGGTGGCCGAGGACATCCATCTGTTGATCGGCGGCGGCCCCTTCTTGGAGTTCGCCGAAGGTCGCGAGTTGCCGGGCATCGCAGCGTCAGACAGGCGGATTATTCACCAGCCTTCGGGCCTAGTCAGGGTTTTGCCAACCTTGATCTTATCTGGTAGCAAGCATTTCTTATATTTGCTCGGCGTCATTATCTGAGTGCTGTTCGCTTCTTGGGCAAGCTTCTTGTTGTATGCAGAGGATAAGGCCACCATAATCGCCTTTTTGTCTGCGTTGCGTATGGCTTTGAGCGCGGGAACGAAATCAGTGTCGTTGCTCAGCAAAAAGACCGCCTCCATCTCCTCATCGTAAGTGAACCTGTCAGAAATCATCTGACAAGCTATGCCCACGTCGGTCATCTTTTCCTCCCACTCATCATCTCTGTTTTTGCGAAGAAAGATTCCGTAGTGAAAGGTGAGGCCGAGATTGGAGCGCTCCAGGGCATCCAGATAAATCTGCTGCTCTTCCGCGTCTTTGGCGCTGTCTTTGAACTTGGCTGTGAAATAGTGGATGTCCCCCAGTTCGGCACTCAGGCCCGACTCTTTCAGTATCAGCTGCGCCAGCAGCAGAATGTTCAGCCATTTGTAGCTGCCGTCTCTGACCGAATGGTAGAGGGCAAGGCCGTCCACATATACAAAAGCGCGTCCCATCAGGTGTTTATCCTATCATCAGGCCTTTTACCGCCTGCATTCTCTCGCTCCTAGCTTGAATTTTCTAGATTTCGTGCTATAATTATACAACACTAAAGGAGAAGGGTGAGCCATGACTGCCAAAATCGCACGCAAAGCCACTAGTGCCGCCAAGCACATTGAGTGGCCCAGCCAATATCGGGCCATGACCGATATTCACACCGCCCGGATTCTCAAAGAAAAAGAGAAGGACGGAAAGGAAGCCTACAGCATCATCATCACTACTTTCGACAGTAGGATCCGGCGGATTTCCAAAGCCCGCACCCTTGCTGAAGCAATAGCAAAGGTCAAGAAAAAACTCGGCTAGCCAACGCGCCTAGACCTCGAAAATCCTCTGCTCGCAGGAGCTTGGCGCCTTCCCGGCGCACGGGTGGAGCCTTGGCGCTAGCCTAGTAAAATCCTGCCGCCCGTGCCCTATTTGAGGTTCCGTGTTTTAGCCCCCCCCCCACCGTCCGCTATTTATGATAGAATGTCGCAGTTTCTATTGTATTGCGATGAAAACAAAATCCGCTAAGCCCCAAATAATCGCCGCCGAGGTACATGCTGAGGCTAAAGATCGCGCCAACGCTTTCATCAGAAAGCTTAGCAAGCGGCCCGACGGTCTCTTCTCCCTTCTGTGGATGCGGGCCTTCTGCAGCGAGTCCTCCTTCATCTACGGCAACAGCCCTGTCGACAGGAAAGACACGGAGATTCTCATCAAGGTCGTGTTCAAGAAGCCCCAAGCTCCGGAGTCGGTCAAGAAAATTTTCCAAAGCCTCATCGAATGGATGGAACAGGCTAAACACCGCTGCGAGATCATCCCTAAAAATCCCAGCTCCGATGAAATAACAGCCCATTACGAGCTGGCTTTTGTCCAGGAATCGATATATTCACGCAAAAACTCAGCAAAACCTAGGGGAAATCAGAGCGGCGCCAGCGGCATCAAGTGGAGCGGTGATTGCTTGGCCATGACCGAAACCAAAACTGCGGAAATCTGCCGAGGACATCCGAAAAATGATTACAGCATCCTCGTGTTCGATCATAACAGCAGGTTTCTGGAGGTCTCGACAGCTAGTACGCTCAAATTAGCCCAGGAAAAAGTCAAGAAGAAGCTTGGCTAGCCAAGCTCTAGCGGACTTCCCGGGCTCCGTTCATCCTTCCTGCGGTTCTTTGCAGCCAAGGTAGTAAAATGACGCTAACCACTGCCGGAGTACCAAGAACGGCGGGCATGTCCGCCTAGTATTGTCCAGTGAGACTTGGCGGGCTCCTTCGAGGCCCGCCTTTTTTATGCCCCCCCCCCTCTTTTCCGCCAAGGTATGGATGAGATGAACAACAGCACCTCGCACGCTTTCTTTTCCTGGGCTGACGGCAAAGGCATGAAACTTGCCCAGTCTTTCATCGCAAGGCTTAAAAACAAGGACGACAGCTTCGTCAACCTAAGCATTAAATCCGTGGCTGCGGAAACCTTCGCCTATCATGATGAAGACGCGAGCCGCATCCGCAAAAGTGAAGTCATGATTCACATCCAGCTGCGCAAACCCTGCGCCCACGCAGAAGCGGAGCGGCACTTCAAAAAACTCATCGAAGACATGGAGCTGGCTGGATTCAGCCCCAGATTCAGCTCCAAAGAGCTCTATCGTTCGGATATCGACACGACCGACTACCTTCTCTCTTTCGTCAAGCGGGACACCATCGAACTCTAGCGGGTTCAGCCACTACGCCGGCATCATGGTGTAAAATCATGCCAAGCCTCAGTCGGAACAAGCCGAAAAGCGGGCATGCCCGCCAAGTAAAGCCCGGCCATACGGGTCCTTATTGAGGGCCCGTTTTTTATTGTGGCGCGGTTTGGTCTTTCGCCGCCGCGACTGCCCAAACGCCCCTGTTTTCTTGCATTTGGCGGGCGGATAAACATATAATAACTTGTTAGATTTTGCACCGCCCCCGGCGCGTCCCCCGCGCCCCGCCTCATCCCCGCTTGAGCCCCGAAGAGACCAAGACCAAGAACATCCTCGGCGAAGCGCTGGTGATCTTCGCCGCGGTCGTCGGCATCTACCTGTACTTCTCGCTGCTGACCTTCAGCATCGACGACGTCGGCGCCTCGCCCAGCGCGGACGTGGGCAACTACGGCGGCCGCCTCGGCCAGGAGGTCGCCCACGGCCTGCTGTACTTCTTCGGCCGCTCGGCCTATCTGGTCATCGTCATCCTCATCTACGCCCTGTGGCTCTACGTCCAGCTCTTCCGCCAGGCCCGGTTCAGCTGGATCTCCTTCAGCAGCTCGTTCTGCGGGCTGATCATGCTGCTGATCTCCACCTGCGGCATCGAGGCCCTGCGGGTCTACGGCGACGCCGCGCAGCTGCCGGGGCGCAGCGGCGGCGTGCTGGGCTTCGGCATCGCCAAGACCCTGTTCGACATCCTCGGCTTCTACGGCGCCAGCCTCATCCTCGTCGGCATGTGGCTGGTGAGCCTGTCGCTGTACGCCCTGTTCTCGTGGGCCGAGCTCTGCGACCGCCTCGGCGACCTCATCGGCGCCGGCTTCGCCCGCTTGGGCTCCTTCGCCCCCCTGCTGGCCAAGGCGCACGCCTGGGTCTTCGAGGACCGGCCGGATCGGCCCGCCGAAGCCCCGATCCGCAGCCCTCGCAACGGCGGCCGGCGGCGGCCCGCGGACGGCGGCGGCCCGGCCTTCGCCGAGGCGCCGCCGAAGAAAAAAGAGGACAGGAAGGCGCCCCGCGGGACCGAGCCTTCCTTGGCGCCGGCGGCGGACAAGGACAAGCCGGCGAAGAAAGACGAGCCCGCCGCCGCGCCGGCGGCCGCGGCCAAGGGCGGCGGCGCCCACGCCAAGCCGCCGATGGACCTGCTGGCGGACGCGATGGCGAACGTCGCCTCGCTCAGCGACGCCGAGCTGCGCGAGCTCGCCGACACCATCACCGGCAAGCTGGAGGAGTTCGGGGTCAAGGCCACGGTGACCGAGATCCTGCCCGGGCCGGTGGTCACCCGCTTCGAGATCCAGCCGGACACCGGCGTCAAGGGCGCCCAGATCATCAACCTGGTCCGCGACCTGTCCCGGGCGCTGTCGGTGGCCAGCATCCGGGTGCTCGAGACCATCGCGGGCAAGACCACCATGGGCCTGGAGGTCCCGAACGCCAAGCGCGCCCAGGTCAGCCTGCAGGAGATCATCAGCTCGCCGACCTACGTCGCGAGCCGCAGCCCGCTGACCCTGGCGCTGGGCAAGGACATCTCGGGCGAGCCCTTCGTCGCCGACCTGGCCGACATGCCGCACCTGCTGGTCGCCGGCACCACCGGCTCGGGCAAGTCGGTGCAGATCAACTCGATGATCCTGTCGCTGCTGTACAAGAGCTCGCCGGACGAGGTGCGGATGATCCTGATCGACCCCAAGGTGGTCGAGCTCGCGCCCTTCGACAACCTGCCGCACCTGCTCGCGCCGGTGGTCACCGACATGCACCAGGTCCCGACGGTCCTGTCGTGGTGCGTGGCGGAGATGGAGCGCCGCTACCAGCTGATGGCGCGGCTGGGCGTCCGCAACCTGGCGGGCCTGAACGAGGCCATCGCCAAGGGCGCCGAGGACCCCGAGGCCGGCGAGGAGGACGAGCCGCTGCGGCCCCTGCCCATGCTGGTGGTGGTGGTCGACGAGCTGGCCGACCTGATGGCGGTGGCCGGCAAGAAGGTCGAGCAGCTGATCGCGCGGCTGGCGCAGAAGGCCCGCGCCGCCGGCATCCACCTGATCCTAGCCACCCAGCGGCCTTCGGTGGACGTGATCACCGGCCTGATCAAGGCCAACATCCCCAGCCGCATCGGCTTCCAGGTCTCCTCCAAGATCGATTCGCGCACCATCCTCGACCAGGCCGGCGCCGAGGCCCTGCTGGGCAAGGGCGACATGCTGTACCTGCCGGCGGGCTCGCCGGAGCTGGTCCGGGTCCACGGCGCCTACGTCTCGGACGAGGAGGTCCGGCGGGTCGCCGACCACATCCGCGGCCAGAACGCCGCGACCGAGAAGATCGAGTTCACCCTGCAGGCGGCGGCCGACGGCGGCGGCGTCCCCGGCGGGGGCGAGGACGGCGAGCGCGACCCGCTGTTCGAGCAGGCGGTCGAGGTGGTCCGCAGCAGCCGGCGCAGCTCGATCTCGCTGATCCAGCGCCACCTGCGCATCGGCTACAACCGCGCGGCGCGCATCATCGAGGACATGGAGCGGGCGGGGATCATCTCCCCGATGGACGAGGCGGGCAACCGCAAGGTGCTCGCGCTGCCCGAAGAAGGCTAGCCGAGCCGGTCCACCGCGGCGGTGCCTAGGCGCGCGAGCATGCGCGCCCAGTTCGAGTCGTCGATCTCCTCCACCGCCGCCGCGGCGCGGGCGGCGTGCTCGCGGGCGTCCTCGCGGGCGCGCTCGAGCGCGCCGGTCTCCTCGAGCAGCCCGCGGACCGCGGCGAAGGAGTCGGCCGCGGCGCGCGCCGCGAACAGGCGGTCGAGCTCGGCGCGCTGCGCCTTGGTCCCGTCCTCGCGGGCGTACAGCAGCGGCAGGGTGACCTTGCCCTCGGCGAAGTCGCGGCCGGGCAGCTTGCCGGTGTGCTCCTCGGCGCCGGCGTAGTCGAGGCAGTCGTCGGTGATCTGGAAGGCGAGCCCGAGGCTCTCGCCGTAGGTCCGCAGCCGCTCGCGCATGGGCTCGTCCTGCACGAGGACCGGGCCGGCCATCGCGCAGGCGGCGAACAGGGCGGCGGTCTTGCGGCCGATGATGCGGTAGTACTCCTCGCGGCTGGGCGCGGCGCCGCGCGCCGCGAGCTGCATGACCTCGCCCTCGGCGAGCAGGTTGGTGGCGTCGGCGACCGCGGCGAGCAGCGGCTGGCTGCCGGCGCGGCACAGCAGCTGCGAGGCCCGCGAGTACAGGAAGTCGCCGGCGAGGACCGCGGCCTCGGCGCCGAAGACGCGGTTGGCGCTGGGACGCTCGCGGCGCATCTCGGCCTGGTCGACGATGTCGTCGTGCAGCAGCGCGGCGACGTGGATCATCTCCATCGCGGCGGCGATCTCGTTGCAGTCCTCGAGCGGGACGCCGCACCAGTCGCAGGAGACGTGGGCGACCAGCGCCCGCAGGCCCTTGCCGCCGCCGAGGCTGTGATCGAGGACGTCCTCGACCTTGGCGACGTCGGTCGCGACGCTGTCGCGGACCGCGGCCTTGACCGCGCGCAGGCGCTGGACCCGCGAGGCGCAGGGGCGGCGGGCGGCGGCGGGCGCGCTCACAGCCGGACCATGTTGTCGCGGTGGATGATCTCCTCGGCGATGACGTAGCCGAGGACCTTTTCGATCTCGCTGGACTGGCGGCGAGCGAGCGCCGCGACCTCGTGGGAGGCGTAGTTGATCATGCCCTGGGCGACCGGGGTGCCGCCGCCGTCGAGGCAGCTGACGACGTCGCCCCTTTGGAAGCTGCCCTCGACCCTGGTGACGCCGGCCGGCAGCAGCGAACGGCCGCGCTCGAGCAAGGCGGCGACCGCCCCCTCGTCGATGTAGACCGAGCCGTTGGCCTTGGCGCAGGTCGCGAGCCAGCGCTCCTTGGCCCGCATGCGGCTGCGCACCGGCCCGGCGCCGTCGGTGATGAGGGTCCCGGCGCCCTCCCCCGCCACCAGGCGGCCGAAATCAGCCCCGGCGGCGATGACGGTCGCGGCGCCGCTGTTCGCGGCGCGGCGGGCGGCCTCGATCTTCGAGCCCATGCCGCCGGAGCCGTGGCGGGTCGGGCGGCTGTCGTCGACGCAGCGGTCGAGGAGCTCGTCGGCGGCGACGGCGTGAGCCAGGAGCTCCTTGGCCTCGAGGTCGCGGTAGACGCCGGGGACGTCGGTGAGGATGACCAGCAGCTCGGCCTCGATGAGGTTGGCGATCTCGGCGGCGAGGCGGTCGTTGTCGCCGAAGCGCCGGTCGGTGATCGCGATCGCGTCGTTCTCGTTGACGATCGGGACGACGCCGAGCTCGAACAGCCGCCGCAGGGTGGAGCGGGCGTTGATGTAGGTGGTCCGGTGCGCCAGCTCCTCGGCGGTGAGCAGCACCTGGGCGGGCATGAAGCCCAGCGGGCTGAGGATCTCGTCGTAGGCGCGGAACAGGCTGATCTGGCCCACCGCGGCCATGACGTGCATGTCGGTGATGGTCTGCGGCTTGGACTGGCGGCCGAGGACCGACATGCCGGCGGCGACCGCGCCGGAGGTGACGATGGCGAAGTCGCGCTTTTCGCCGCGCCACTTGGCCAGCTCGCGGCCGAAGCCGGCGATGAAGTCCCGCTTGAGGGTGCCGTCGGCGGCGGTCAGCAGGCTCGAGCCCACCTTGACGACGATGCGGCGGGCCTTGCCCAGCAGCGCGCCGGCGTCCTCCATGGCGGCGGCGGGTCCCCGCGCCCCTACAAAAGGCGCCCGAGGCGGGCCCGGAGGCGGTCGAGGCCGGCGCCGGAGGCCGAACTCACGACGACGACGTCCCGGGTCGCGAGGCGGGCGCGGACCTCACGGGCGACGGCGGGCATCTGCTTGGCGGCCACGAGGTCAATTTTAGTCAAAACGACGAGGCGGCGCTTGGCGAGCAGCTCCTCCTGGCCGCCGGCCTCGAGCTCGGCGAGCAGCTGGTCGTGGCGGCCGGCGATGGCCGCCGGATCGGCGTCGCCGGCGTCGATGAGGTGCAGCAGCAGGCGGGTGCGGCTGACGTGGCGCAGGAAACGGGCGCCGAGGCCGCGGCCGGCGCCGGCGCCGGGCGCGAGCCCCGGCAGGTCGGCGACCGTCAGCTGCCGGTAGTCCTCGAGATCGACGGTGCCGAGCTGGGGCTTGAGCGTGGTGAAGGGATAGGCGCCGGTCTTGACGCTGGTGCCGGCGAGGGCGTTGAGCAAGGACGACTTGCCGGCGTTCGGCAGGCCCAGCAGGCCGGCGTCGGCGAGCAGCCGCAGCGCGAGGCGGAAGCCGCGGGCGTCGCCCTCGGCGCCCGGATCGGCCTGGCGCGGGGCGCGGTTGACCGAGGACTTGAAGGTCAGGTTGCCGCGGCCGCCGGCGCCGCCGGCGGCCAGCAGCAGCTTTTGGCGGTGCTTGAGCAGGGAGCCGTGCAGGGCGGCGGTCGCGGCGTCGTAGATGTCGGTGCCGACCGGCATCGCGATGACCAGGTCGGCGCCGTTGGCGCCGTGCCGGCCCCGGGCGCCGCCGCCGCCGCCGGCCGGCGCGGCGAAGCGCTTCTTGAGGGCGAAATCGGCCAGGGAAGAGACGGATTCGTCGGCCTGGGCGTAGACCCGGCCGCCGGTGCCGCCGTTGCCGCCGTCGGGGCCGCCGCGAGGCTGGCGCCGGGTGCGCAGGAAACTGGCGGAGCCGCTGCCGCCGCGGCCGCCCGCGACTTCAATTACCGCTTCATCCAAGAAAGCGGCGCGGGCCATGGAGGCCTAGGACGCCGCAGGCGCCGTTTCGATGGCGACGGAGCGGCGGTTGTGGGGGCCGCCCTTGGAGAACCGGACGCGGCCGGCGACCATCGCGAACAGCGTGTGGTCCTTGCCCATGCCGACGTTCGGGCCCGGGTAGTACTGGGTGCCGCGCTGGCGGATGATGATCGAGCCGGCCTTGACGCTTTCGCCGCCGTAGGCCTTGACGCCGAGGTACTTGGGATTGGAGTCGCGGCCGTTGCGGGACGAGCCCCCTGCTTTCTTGTGAGCCATGCCTAAGCCCCCTTGATCTCGGTGACGCGGATGCGGCTGAGCTCGGAGCGGTGGCCCCGGACCCGGCGCGAGTTCTTGCGGCGGCGCAGCTTGAAGACCCGGACCTTGGGGCCGCGGAAATGCTCGATGACCTCGGCGCTGACCTGGGCCTTGGGAACGGTGGGCTGGCCGACGGTGACGGCTTCGCCGTCCTCGAGCAGCAGGACGCGGTCGTAGACAACGGTGTCGCCCGGCGCGGTCTCGATCCGGTCGACGGTGACGACGTCCCCGACCTGCAGCCGCAGCTGGGTGCCGGAGGTCCTGATGGTTGCTTTCATGGCTGATTCAGTCAATCGCAGGGGGCTATTATA
>MEIE01000079.1 GCA_001750625.1 Candidatus Amphirhobacter heronislandensis | reverse complement strand
AGAAGCCAGGTCCCTTGCGCTCGTCAAGGACGCGGGCCTTGACCCGCTTTTCCCGGTCTTCCGGGTCGATCAGGTGGCTGTCGTCGTTCATGATATATGCTCCGAAATATTTTTGTACCCTATATATATGCGCGCTGCCAGGATTTTTCAAGTCCATTCGTCCGCCCCAGCGCGCAAATAACCATCGACGGCCGTAAAAAGGCCCATGCTCCACGGTGCTGCCGAAAGCATGCGGCAGGATGACTTTGCGGCAAGCCGCCGCCCCCTGCTAGCCATCGATGAGATGCTCCTTGATAATGGCGTGGCAGGCGTCCGCCAGCTCTTTGTAGACGGCGCTTTCCTTGTCGTCGCCGCGCTCTTCGGCTTTGGCCGCGGCCCGCTCGCCGAACTCGCGCATGCGCAGCAGCTGGTTGTCGGTGATTTTGTCCAGCGCTCCCTGTTCAGCCGCCATGGCCGCTCTTTCGTACATGGTCCTCGCTTCGTGGTTGACGGCGCTGCCGTTGCCGTTCGCAGGACCGGCGGCCTTGGCCAGCAGCCTGAGGGCGCCGAGATAGCTTTGCTTGAGGCCGCCGGTCGCCGGCAGCCACTTGGAATCCGGGCCGGGAGGCTGGCTTCCCGCCTTGATTGGCTGGGCGACCACCTCCATTCGCGGGAACCTGTGGCGGACGGCCTGCATCAAAACGCCTTTGAGGCCGTCGGGGAAGGCGACGAGCGTTCTTATTGGCTCGGTTTGAGGAGATGCCATGTTGACGACCATGCCTTTGCCGCCCACGTCCATGTACTGGCAGATGTAGCCGGGGCCTTCTTTCTTGTCGAGGGCGTAGGCTTCCTCCAGCTTGGCGACGTCTTCTTTCTCAGTTATGGGAACCGTGTACATCAATCTTTCTCCTTGAACGCTGCGGCCTGCGATTTTAACGCGCTATTCAAAGCATGCAGGGCCAGCCCCTTGCTCCTGCGAGCTGAATCTCATAATTCGCCAGCGCAAAAACGCTGAATAGTAGAATCCTTATTCAGTTTCCCAAGGAGCCGGGTTGAAGAAGAAAGAAAGCCGCTATCGCCTGGAATGCTACCAAGACGGTGTCGAGGGGATCTTCCGCTATCACCGGGCCCGCCGGATGCTGGGGTCGTGCCTGTTTCTGCCTCCTTTGGCGGGTGCCATCTATGCTTTGGACGATCCACTGCTCGGTTTGCTGTTGCTGCCTGTGCTGTTCTTCAGCAAGACCAGCCTGCATCGAATGACCGACCTGGCGGTTTACGGCATGGGCGGCAGCTGGGAGGACAAGAGCGAAAGGGCGCGGGGGCTGCTGCGTGAGGACGTCAGGCACAATCTCATCTGCATCGCCCTCGTGCTGGCGGCCACGACGGTCCTGCTCGCCCTGGGCCGGCAGGGGCCTCGCGCCGCGATTGAAGCCGTCCGCCTAGGCGAGGCCCTGCAGTTTTCCTATGTTTTCCTGTTCGGCGCGATTCTGTTGCTCCGGCTCTCCTTGGCGGACATAGTCACCAAGCTGCCACGGCGGCTTTTCGCCGTGTGGCTCACATATTACTTCGGCTCTTTTTTGCTGCTGTATCCCTCTCACGAAGTGCCCGGCTCCTTGTTTGTTCCATTTGCGGAGGAAGGAGTCGTGCTGCTTTCCCCGGCGGAATATTTCACATTAAGGCTGAGCCTCACCGTGCTGCCAGTCCTAGTCTGCCTGCTGTTCTTGCTGCGCTGGCTGGCCGATGTCCGGCGGCGGGACGATAGGCTGCACGCAACCTATTTAGCTGCCAACACAGCCTGGGTGTTCTTGGTGTTTGCGCATGCCTTCATCTGGGAGATGCCCATGGCGCTCTTCCCCGTCAGAGAGCACTGGTTCCTGCGGGAGCCGACGGCGGGGATGTGGCTGGGCGCCTTGCTGCTGCTGGCGTGCGCAGTGGTGGCCGGCTGGACCATGGCGTTCATGCAGTCCGAAAAAATCAGGCGCGGCCTGTGCTTTGATCCCGACGCCATGTACAAAACCAAGCGCATGTGGTGGCCTTTCAGGGACCGCCGCCCTCATTTTTCGACCAGATGGATCAGGCGGCGGATCACGCAGGCGAGCAAGCCTCTGCTGGGAACCCCGCGGCACTGGAAACGGGTGCGGCGGGTGAGGGTGCTGGGCGAGCGCCCCTGGGCCGTCGGACTGCTGTCCTCGCTGGTGACGGCGTATTTCCTGTTCGGCTGAGCGGCGTCGGTTTGAAACCCGGCCCGCTTCCCAAGGTCTTTGCCAGGGCTGAGTCGCTGACTGAAGCCGATTTCATCGGCGGCTAGAATCAACAGCAATGGAGGAGGTTTCCGAGCTGTGGCGGCCTGGCGCGCAGCGCGTCGGCCGCTCCCGCCTCAGGGCTTTCACCGACAGATGCGGCCTGCCGGAGGACTACGCCAGCCTGCACCGCTGGTCGATTGAGCAGCCGGATAGTTTTTGGCGCGCGGTCTGGGAATTTTTCGAGCTGCAGGGCGAGCTCGGCCCCCATGCCGTGCTGCCGGCCGCCGCCATCCGCGAGACCCGCTTTTTGCCCGAGGCGCGGCTGAGCTATCCGGCCAACCTGCTGCGCGGCGACCCGGCCGCGCCCGCCGCCATCAGCTGCGGCGAGGACGGCGTCCTTGGAACCTTGACGCGCGGCGAGCTGGCCGCGGAGGTCGCGAGGATGGCGGCCGCGCTGCGCGGCTGCGGCATCGGCCCCGGCAGCCGGGTGGCGGGGGTGGTCGCGAACACTCCCGAGGCCCTGATCGCGATGCTGGCGACGCTAGCGACGGGCGCGGCCTGGTCGAGCTGCTCGCCGGACTTCGGCGTCCCGGCGATCGCCGACCGCCTCGGGCAGGTCAGGCCGCAGCTGGTGGTCGCCTGCGCGGGCTACCGCTACAAGGGCCGGGCCTTCGACATCCGCCCCAAGCTCGCCGAGCTCGCGAACCTGCTCGAGCCGCGGCCGCGCCTCGTCGTCCACCCGTACGCCATCGCCGCCGGCGATCTGCCAGCCGGGGCGGAGGCCTGGGATGATTTCATGGCGCGGGGCGCTGGCGCCGAACTCGACTGCCTGGCCGTCGGCTATGAAGACCCCGGCCTGATCCTGTTCTCTTCGGGGACCACCGGCAAGCCCAAGTGCATCGTCCATTCGGCCGCCGGACTGCTGTTGAAACACTGCAGCGAGCTGGGCCTGCACTGCGACATCGGCCCCGGCGACCGCCTGCTGTACTTCACGACCTGCGGCTGGATGATGTGGAACTGGCAGGCGAGCGCGCTGGCGCTGGGCGCGGCCGTGGTGCTGTACGACGGCAATCCCTTCGATCCGGACCCGGGCCGGCTGCCGCGGGCGATTTCTGAGCACGGCGTCACCCATTTCGGCGCCTCGGCGAAATACTTCGCGGCCTGCGAGAAAGCCGGGCTGCGGCCGTTCCGGGGCTGCGCGGCGCCGGCGCTGCGCACGCTGCTGTCGACCGGCTCGCCGCTGCTGCCGGGCAGCTTTGATTACATCTATGAAAACTGGGGCGCCGACCTGCACCTGGCCTCGATCAGCGGCGGCACCGACATCTGCGGCTGCTTCGTCGGCGGCGTGCCCACCGAGCCGGTGCGCCGCGGGCGGATCCAGGCCGCGCAGCTCGGCTGCGACGTCGCCGCTTACGACGCGCAGGGCAAGGAAGTGGCCGGCGTCCCCGGCGAGCTGGTCTGCCGCAACGCGCTGCCGTCGATGCCGCTGGGCTTTCTCGACGACGCCGACGGCGCGCGGCTGCGGGCGGCGTATTTCGAAAAGCATCCGGGCGTCTGGAGCCACGGCGACTGGGCGGTGCGGGAGGACGACGGCTCCTTCGTCATCACCGGCCGCTCGGACGCGACGCTCAATCCCGGCGGCGTGCGCATCGGCACCGCCGAGATCTACCGCGTCGTCGAGCGCCTGGCCGCGGTCGAAGAGGCGCTGGCGGTCGGCCAGGAAGCCGATGGCGACGAGCGGATCATCCTGTTCGTGCGCCTTGCGGCCGGCGCGGCCCTCGACGCCGGCCTCGCGGAGGAGATCCGGCGCAGCCTGCGCGAACAGGCCTCGGCCCGGCACGTCCCGCACCGCATCCACGCGGTCGCCGAGTTCCCGCTGACGCGCTCGGGCAAGCTGGCGGAGCTGGCGGTCAAGGCGGTCGTCAACGGCCGCGAGGCGGCCAGCACCGAGGGCCTGGCCAACCCGGCGGCGCTGGCGCGGTTCGCCGCGGCCGGCCGCGGCGCCGACCAGGACGCCGGCCAGTGACGGCGCGGGATCCGGCGGCCCGGCTGCGCCTGGCCGTCGTCTTCGCCACGGTCATCCAGGCGGGCATCGCCTGGAGCCTGTTCATCTTCCCGCCGATCGCGGTGGCGGTCTCGCGGGTGCTGGAGATCGACCCGGTCTTCGTCGGGGTCCAGGGCGGCACCATCTTCTTCACCACCATCTTCGCGACGCTGTACTCGGGCCGGATCATCGGCCGCCTCGGCCCGGTGCGGGCGCTGGGCCTGGCGATGCTGTTCGTGCTCGCCGGCGTGGCGCTGTGCCTGCTCAACCGCATCCCGGCGATCCTGCTGGGCGCGGTGTGCTTCGGCCTGAGCCATTCGCTGACCAATCCGAGCACCGCGGTCATCCTCAAGCAGTTCGTCTCCGACCGCAACCGCAGCATGGTGTTTTCGATCAAGCAGTGCAGCGTCCCTCTTGGCCTGCTGGCCGCGAGCCTGGTCGGCCCGGCGATCGCCGAACGCTTCGACTGGCGCTTCGCGATGCTGCCGCTGGCCCTTTTGCAGGTCGCGATGCTGTGCATGCTGCCGAAGCTGCAGGAGCTGCTGCAGGACGACGGCCGCGGGCAGGGGAGCGAAGGCGGGCTGCTGGGGTTGCCACTGCGGGCCCTGCGCGCCGTGTGGGCGAACCGGCGCCTGCGCCTGACCGCCTTCGTCGGCCTGTCCTTCGGCATGTGCCAGGGCTCGATTCTGACCTACACCAGCAACCTGTTCGCCGGCGAGCGCGGCCTGAGCCTCAGCCAGGCGGGCTTCATCCTGATGTTCGCGCACGTCGGCGGCATCGT
>MEIE01000078.1 GCA_001750625.1 Candidatus Amphirhobacter heronislandensis | reverse complement strand
CGCGGCGGCCAACGCGCTCGAAAACGCGGTCGCCGAGCTCGAGCACCTCGCCTACCGCGACGCCGACGCGATCGACGCGCTTGGCGGCGGGCCGCTGGACCTCGACCCGCTCGATTTCGACAGCTGGCTCGCCGCCGCCTACGACGCGCCCGACGTCCAGCTCGCCGAGCTCGACGTCGCGATCGCGCGCGCCGACATGGAACGGCAGGAAAAATCCCTGCTGCCGTCGCTGGAGTTCGAGGCCAACCTCGACCAGGAGGGCGAAGCAACCTACGGCATCAACTTCTCGTCGCCGCTGTTTTCCAGCGGCGGCGCCTCGGCCGCGCTGCGCGGCCTCGAGCGCGGCGTCGAGGGGCTGGAGGCCGCCGCCGACTCGCTGCGGCGGCAAAAGGAGCTCGAGCTGCGGGTCGCGCTGCGCGAGTTCCGCCAGCAGGGCGCGGTGGTCGATTCATTGCGGGCGCGGCTGGAGGCCGAAAGCCGCCGCCTCGAGCAGGCGCGGGCGAGCTACGAGCTGGACATCGGCCTGCTGGCGGACGCGCTGGACGCCGAAGCCGCGCTGGCCGAGGCCGCGCTGCAGCTCGAGCAGGCGCGGCACGGCCAGCTGCAGGCCTACCTGGGGCTTTTAGCCGCCAGCGGCGGCATGACGGTCGAAGCGGCCGCCGGCCTCGAGGGGCTGTTCGCCCGCTAGCGGGGAAGGGGGCGCGCCGATGGCCGCCGTGGCCGCCACCAAGCCCGGGCTGCTGGTCGTCGACGACGACGAGCTCATCGTCGAGCTGCTGCTCGACGAGTTCAAGGAGGACTACGACGTCATCGGCGCCGGCTCGCGGCCGGAGGTGGCGCCGGCGCTGCGGCAGCTGGGGCGGCCGCCGGCGGTGGCGCTGGTGGACCTGGGCCTGCCGCCGAAGCCGTCGAGCCCGCGCGAGGGCCTGGCGCTGGTCAAGGAGCTGCTGGCGGCGGCGCCCGAGTGCGCGGTGATCGTGATCTCCGGCCAAAGCGAGGACGACAACGCGCGGCTGGCGCGGACCTACGGCGCGCTGGACTTCATCGCCAAGCCCTGCGACGCCGAGCAGATCAAGGCGGCGATCGGCCGGGTCGAGGCGGCGGCCGCCGCCGGCCGCGGCCTCGAGGGCCTGCAGGGGGATTCGGCCGCGATGGCGCGGCTGCAGCGGCAGATTGGCCAGTTCGGCCCGGCGCCGCATCCGGTGCTGCTCGAAGGCGAAAGCGGCACCGGCAAGGAGCTGGTGGCGCGGGCGCTGCACCGCGCCTCGGGGCTGGACGGCGCCTTCGTCGCGATCAACTGCGCCGCGATCCCCGAGCAGCTGTTCGAGGCGGCGCTGTTCGGCGCCAAGCGCGGCTCGTACACCGGCGCGGTCAGCGACGCCGACGGCCACATCGCGACCGCGGCCGGTGGCACCCTGTTCCTCGACGAGATCGGCGACATGGCGCCCGGCACCCAGCCCAAGCTGCTGCGGGCGCTCGAAAGCGGCGAGTACTACCGGGTCGGCGACTCGCGGCCGCGGACCGCCGACGTGCGGGTGGTCGCCGCGACCAACCAGCCGCTGCGCGACCGCATCGCGGCGGGCTCGTTCCGCGAGGACCTGTACCATCGCCTCAGCGTGCTCGCGATCCGCACCCCGCCGCTGCGCGAGCTCGGCGACGACCGGCTGCTGCTGCTCGACGGCTTCGCCGCGGCCGCGGCCCGCAACGCGGCCGCCGAGCCCTTCACCCTCGCTCCGGCGGCGCGCGAGCTGTGGCGCCGCTACGACTTCCCCGGCAACGTGCGCGAGCTGCGCAACGTCGTGCTGCGGCTGCAGGTGCTGTTCCCGGGGCAGGAGGTCGGCCCCGACGAGCTCGCGGCCGAGTTCCTGTACCGGCCGGCGGCCGCAGGCGGCGGCGACGAAGCCGAAGGGCTGGACGCGCTGCTGCGGCGCGACGCGCGGCGGCACGCGGCCGCGGCCCTCGAGCGCGACGGCGGCAGCGCGGTGAAGGCGGCGCGGCGGCTGGGCATCAGCGCGCGGCGGCTGAACGAGCTGCTCGACGACGAGCCGCAAGAGGGCGGCAAACAGGCGGGCGCCAAGAAAGGCGCCAAGTAAACAAGGGCATCCGCGGCCGCCGGGCCGATCCCTACTCCTCGAGCTCGCCCACGGTGCTGTTGGGATAGCGCTCGCGGATCTTCGCCAGCGCCGGGCCCTGCTCGATGCTCGCGACCGCGGCGGCGTGGCGGGCGCGCTCCTCGCTCGCCCGCGCCTGGGCCGGGGTCGCGGCCGCCGCGGCCGGCGCCGCGCCGAAGACGATCTCCTTGACCGCGCCGCCGGTGATGGCCGCCAGCGACCGCAGCAGCCGGTCCTGCTGCGTCAGCAGCTTGGTGGCCTCGGTCGCGAGCCGCAGCACCCCGGCCGCCGCGTCGGCGCCGACGAAGGCGCACTGCTGCGCGAGGGCCTGGGCGCGGGCGTCGACCTGGCCGCTGAGCCGCTGCCAGGCCGCGGCGTCCGCAGGCATGCCGGCGGGCGCGGCGTCCTCTGCTGCCGCTGCGGGGGCGGGCTCATCGACGGGCGCGGCCGCTTGGGCGGCGGGGGCGGGCGCCGGCCGCGGCGCCGGTTCAGCCGCGGGACGGGCCACAGGCTTGACGGCCGCGGGCGCCGGCGCCGGCTCGGGCAGGGTCCCGAGCAGCTCGCCGATGCGCAGCAGCGTCATGTCGAAGGCGATCTTGGCGTCGGCGCCTTCGAGCAGCTGCCGGCGGCCGTTGACGGCGATCTCGTAGACCAGCTGGGCGTCGGCCGGCCGCAGCTCGGGCGCGGCGCCGTCCTCCCGCAGCGCCGGGAACAGCGCGGCGAGCTGGCCGCGGTGGACGTGCTCGGCGAGGGCGGCGAGGACCTGGGCGAGGTCGGCGCCGCGCGCGTGCAGGCCGTCGGCGAGCTCGACCGCGCCGGCGAGGTCCTTGGCGCGCAGCGCGGCCAGCAGCCGCGGCGCGGCCTCGGCGCCGGCGAGGCCGAGCAGCTCGCGGACCCGTTCCTCGGCGACCGCGCCGCCGCCGGCGAGCGCCTCTTCGAGGATGGACAGCGAATCGCGGACGCTGCCGTCCGCCGCGCCCGCGATCAGATTCAGCGCCGCGGGCTCGGCTTCGATCTTCTCGGCCTCGAGCACCCGCGCGAGGTGGCCGGCGAGCTCGTCCCTGCCGAGGCGGCGCAGCGCGAAGCGCAGGCAGCGCGAGTGCACGGTCGCGGGGACCTGCTGCGGGTCGGTGGTCGCGAGGATGAACTTGACGTGCGGCGGCGGCTCCTCGAGGGTCTTGAGCATGGCGTTGAAGGCCGCCTTGGACAGCATGTGCACCTCGTCGATGATGTAGACCTTGCAGGGCCCGCTGCTCGGGGCGTAGCTGGTGCTGTCGAGGACCTCGCGCATGCTGTCGACCTGGGTGGTCGAGGCCGCGTCCATCTCGAAGACGTCCGGGTGCACGCCCGCGTCGACCTGCTGGCAGGAATCGCACTTGCCGCAGGGCTCGCCGTCGGCGAGCGCCGCGCAGTTGAAGGCCTTGGCGAGGATGCGCGCCAGCGTGGTCTTGCCGACGCCGCGGGTGCCGGTGAACATGTAGGCGTGGTGGGTGCGGCCGCGGGCCAGCGAGCCGCGCAGGGTCTCGATCTCGACCTTTTGGCCCACGACCTCGGCGAAGCGCCGCGGCCGCCAGCGCCGCGCGAGCGCGAGCGCCGCGTCGCCGCCTCCCTCGTCCGCCGCCGCCATCGCGTCCCCTACCTAAACAATAAGGCGGCAGGCCCGGCCCCGCACTGGCTGCGACGCGGTTATGGCTGCTTTCTTTCGAACCTGACCAGGTTCCCGCACAGCCATGCGGAAGGGCCCGCCGCGACTCATAATCTTACCAGACGCCCGGACCGCTCAGCCGAGGCCGAGCTCGACGATCACCGGCGCGTGGTCCGAGGGCTGCGGCGCGCCGCGGGCGCGGCGGTCGACCCGCAGGGCGTCCACCCGGGCGCCGTGGACCAAGAAGTGGTCGATGCGCAGGCCGCGGTCGTGCCGGAAGCCGCCCGCCCGGTAGTCCCACCAGGTGTACGAGCGCGGCGCCGCGTCCAGCTGCAGCTGCGCGTCGGCGTAGCCGGCCGCCAGCACCCCGGCGTAGGCTTCGCGCTCGGGCGGCGTCACCGCGATCTGGCCGCGGCCCCAGTGCTCGATGTCGTAGACGTCCTCGTCGCGCGGCGCGACGTTGTAGTCGCCGCCGAGCGCCACCGGCCGGCCGGCGGCGGCGAGTTCCGCGGCGCGCTCTTTGAGGGCGGCGAGGAACTGCAGCTTGAAGGCGTACTTCTCCGAGCCCGGCGGGGAGCCGTTGTCCTCGTCGGGGCTAATGAGGCCGCGGCGGACGTCGCCGAGGCCGTGCCGGCTCGCGATCGCGACGCCGTTGTAGGTCTTTTGGCCGCAACACGCCACCTCGTAGCCGCACTCGTCGAAGACCCCGGCAGGGAAGTCGTCGTCGACGACCTTGGTCTCCTGCAGGCACAGCGCGTCGGGGCGGTTGGCATGCAGCCATTCGGCCACCGCCTCGGCGCGCTTGCGCACCGAGTTGACGTTCCAGGTCGCGAGGACCAGCCGCTTCACGCCAGGCCCAGCCGGCGCAGCAGCGGCGCCGGCGCCGGCTCCCGCCCGCGGAAGGCGCGGAAGTTCTCGTCCGCGTCGCGGGTGCCGCCGCGCTCGAGCACCTCGGTACAGAAGCGCGCCCCCAGTTCCCCGAGGTCGGCCGCCGGCTCCTCGAAGGCCTCGTAGGCGTCGGCGGCGAGCACCTGCGCCCACAGGTAGCCGTAGTAGCCGGCCGCGTAGCCGCCGGCGAAGACGTGGGTGAAGGCGCAGGGGAAGCGGTCCTCCGGCATCGACGGCACCACCGAGTTCTCCGCCCGGACCTCACCCCACAGCGCCAGCGGCTCGGCGTCGGCGCGCTGGTGCAGCGCCAGGTCGTAGCGCGCGAAGCCCAGCTGCCGGGTCACCTGCAGGCCGGCGAGCACGGTCTCCTGCCGCCGCAGGCGGGCGTGCAGCTCGTCGGGCAGCGGCGCGCCGGTGTCGGCGTGGGCGCTCATCGCCCGCGCGGTGGCGCGGCGCCAGGCGAAGTTCTCGAGGAACTGGCTCGGCAGCTCGACCGCGTCCCACTCGACGCCGTTCATGCCCGAGGCGCAGAAGTCGTCGACCTGGGTCAGCAGGTGGTGGACGGCGTGCCCCGCCTCGTGGAACAGCGTCACCACCTCCTGCCAGCCCAGGCAGGCGGGCCGGTCCGCCGCCGGCGCGGTGAAGTTGCAGTTGACCAGCGCCGCCGGCAGCTGCCGCGCGCCGCCCGGAATCCGGCAGCGCGCCTGCGCGCCGTGCGCCCAGGCGCCGCCCTGCTTGCCCGGCCGGGCGTACAGGTCCAGGTACAGCGAGCCGATCTCGGCGCCGCCGCGGCTCACCGCCAGGCACTCGACCCCCTCGTGCCAGCGCTCGGCCGCTTCGGCCGGCCGCGGCGCGAAGGCCACCGAGAACAGCTCGCCGAGGCATTCCAGCAGCCCGGCGATGACCTTCGCCGCCGGGAAGTAGGGGCGGATCTCGGCCTCGCCGAGCCCGGTCGCCGCCTGCTTGTAGCGCTCGGCGGCGAAGGCCAGGTCCCAGGCCGCGAGCTCCCCTATCCCGAGCTCCTTGCGGGCGAAATCGGCCAGCTCGGAGTACTGCTTCGCCGCCGCCGGCCGCGCCCGCGCCGCGAGGTCGGCGAGGAAGGCCTCGGCCGCCGCCGGCTCCTTGGCCATGCGCCGGGTCAGGATCATCGCGGCCGGGTTGGCGTAGCCGAGCAGCCGCGCCTGCTCGAAGCGCAGCCGCAGGATCTCGCGCAGCGGCTTGGCGTTGTCGCGCGCCGGCTCGTCGAGGTCGCTGGCGCGGGCGTTGCGGGCCCGGGCCATTTCCTCGCGCTTGCTCCGGTCGGTGGCGTAGGCCATGAAGGCCGCGTAGGACGGGTCGAGCAGGCCGAAGCGCCAGCCGCCGTCGGGGCGGCGGTGCGCCGCCTTGACGTCGGCGGGCATCTCGCCCAGCTCGGCTTCGGCCGCGACGTCGACGGCGAAGGCCGCGGTCGCCTTGCGGACGTTCTCGGCGAACTCGGCGCCGAGCTCGGCGAGGCGCTCCTCGTTCTTGGCGAACTGTTTGCGCTCGGCCGCCGGCAGGCCGACGCCGTTGAGCTCGAAGTCCGCCAGGGTGTCGGCGAGGATGCGCCGCCGCGCCGGCGCCACCCCGTCGCCGGCGGCGAGCTGCTGCAGCCGGGCGTACAGCCGCTCGTTCTGCCCCAGCGCCGAGAAGGCGGCGGTCGCGGCCCGCAGCGCGGCGCGGTGGGCCTTGTCCCAGGCCGGCGAGGCGCTCACCGCCGCGAGGTGCGCGACCAGGCCGGCGGCGCTGTCGACCCGCTCGCAGGCCTCGTCCAGCGGCGCGACCAGGTCGTCCCAGCCCGGCTCGCCGGCGGCGGCCGCGAGCTCCTCAGCCCGCGCGACCAGGGCGGCGGACCGCTCCTCGACCGCGGCGGCGGCCTGCTCGGGGGTCGCGGCGGCGTAGCGCGGCGGCGCGCCGAAGGGCGTCAGGTCGGCGCTCACGGGGTCGGGGGCAGGCGTCGGGCCGCTTTCATGCTAGAATTTGGGACTCGGCCCCAGCCCGGACGGTCCGTCCGCCGGAGCCCCGGAGCCGGGACTCTTTTATGTTACATCATCGCCCATGATCCGCATCGCAGGCCAGGTCATCTCGCCGGACAAGCACGCCCGCATCGCGCTGCAGCGCATCAAGGGCATCGGCCAGGTCACGGCCGAGCGCATCTGCCGGCAGGCCAAGGTGCCGGCCGACAAGCCGCTGAGCACCCTCACCGACCCCCAGGTCGAGATGCTGCGCCGCCTGATCCAGGAGGAGAAGGTCGAGGGCGACTACCAGCGCGAGGTCGCGATGAACATCAAGCGCCTCAAGGACATCGGCTCGTACCGCGGCACCCGGCACCGCAAGCACCTGCCCTGCCGCGGCCAGCGCACCCGCACCAACGCCCGGACCCGGCGCCCGACCAAGCGCTCGAAGGTCGTCAAGCGCAAGGGCTGAGCGGACCATGTCCTACCGCAGCAAGGCCAGCGCCCGCAAGAAACGGGCCGGCCGCCGGCTGGCCGAGGCGGTGATCCACATCCGCGCCAGCTACAACAACACCATCTTCACGGTCACCGACGGCGGCGGCGAGGTGGTGCTGTGGTCCTCGAGCGGCCGCTGCGGCTTCAAGGGCTCGCGCAAGAAGTCGCCCTTCGCCGCGACCACCGCCGGCGAGGAGATCGGCCGCAAGTCGCTGGAGATGGGCATCGAAAGCGTCAGCATCCGCGTCAGCGGCCCCGGCCAGGGCCGCGACCACGCCATCCGCGCGCTCAACGCCGCCGGCCTCAAGATCACCTCGATCAGCGACGTCACCCCGATCCCGCACAACGGCTGCCGCCTGCCGAAGCGGCGCCGCAACTAGCAGCGATGGCGAAGTACCTCGGCCCCAAGCTGCGCCTCTCCCGCCGGGAGGGCGAGGACCTGGGCTTCAAGAGCGGCGTGCGGCCGATTGAGCAAAAATGCAACCTCAAGACCAAGCCGGGCGAGCCGCCGCGCAACATCCGGCCGCGCGCCTCGGACTACCAGAGCCATCTGCGCGCCAAGCAGAAGATGCGGCGCTACTACGGCCTGCTGGAGAAGCAGTTCCGCAACTACTACCTCAAGGCCGCCAAGGCCAAGGGCGACACCGGCTCCAACCTCATCGACATGCTCGAGCGGCGCCTCGACAACGTCGTCTACCGGCTGGGCTTCGCGCGGACCCGCGCCGAGGCGCGGCAGATCGTCTCGCACAAGCTGATCACGGTCGACGGCGCGCCGGTCAACATCGCGTCCTACCAGGTCGGCGACGGCCAGACCGTCGCGGTCGCGCCCAAGGCCCGCGGCTACGCCCGCATCAAGGACGCGCAGGCGGTCGCGGCGCAGCAGCGCCCCGACTACGAATGGCTGCGGCCGGACGTCGACGCCTGCGCCGGCACCCTGGTCGCCGCCCCGGACAAGACCATGCTCGGCGTCTTCTTCGACGAAGGCATGGTCATCGAGTACTACAGCAAGTAGCCTCCTTCCCCCTCCCTCTCCGCCGCCCGGATCGACGCCCTATGAGCACCGCCCTGCAGACCCAGCCCAAGATCGAGGACATCAAGGACTTCTCGCCCTTCCACCAGCGCATCACGCTGGGGCCCTTCGAGCGCGGCTACGGCCACACCCTCGGCAACGCGCTGCGGCGCGTGCTGCTGTCGAGCATCCCGGGCTTCGCGCCCACCGAGGTCTCGATCGAGGGCATCGAGCACCAGTACTCGACCATCCACGGCGTCGCCGAGGACGTGATCGAGATCCTGCTCAACCTCAAGGGCGTCGCCTTCCGCATCGACGGCAGCGACCGGGCGAACGCCGAGATCGACATCGCGGGCCCGCGCAAGGTGACCGCCGGCGACATCAAGCTGCCGGGGCAGGTCACGGTGATGAACCCCGAGCACCACATCGCGACGCTGGCGCAGGGCGCCAAGCTCAAGATGCAGATCCAGATCGAGGGCGGCAAGGGCTACCGGCCGGCGACCAGCGCCGAGCGCAGCAAGAAGGCCTACGGCGCGATCCTGCTCGACGCCTCCTTCTCGCCGGTCCTGAACGTCGCCATCGACGTGGTGGACGCGCGGGTCGAGAGCCGCACCGACCTCGACAGCCTGGTGATCGACCTCAAGACCAACGGCATCCACGACCCCGAGCAGATGATCCGCCACGCCGCGGGCCTGTTGATCGGGCAGCTGGAGGTCCTGGCGCAGCTCGACAGCTCGGCCAGCGACATCGCCCACATCGGCACCCGGGCGCAGGAGGTGTCGCAGTCGCATTTCTACGACGTGATCGACACCCTGGAGCTCAACGTCCGCTACGTCAACAACCTCAAGATCGAGCGGGTCTTCTACATCGGCGAGCTGGTGCGGATGAGCGAGGCCGAGCTGATGAAGCTGCCGCGCCTCGGCCGCAAGTCGGTCGACGAGATCAAGCTGGCGCTGGCGAACATCGGCCTCGAGCTGGGCATGGACGTCGGCAACTTCGACCCGGACAACGCGCCGGTCCCGCCCGCCGCCTAGGAGCCGCGCCATGCGCCACCGCCACGGCCTCCGCAAGCTCAACGTCACGGGCTCGCACCGCAAGGCGATGCTGCAGGCGCTGTGCAACGCGCTGATCGAGCACGAGGCGATCAACACCACCCTGCCCAAGGCCAAGGAGCTGCGGCGGGTGATCGAGCCGCTGGTGACCCTGGCCCGCGCCGGCGACTCGGTGGCGGCCAAGCGCCTGGCCTTCGACCGGCTGCGCAACCGCGACAGCGTGGTCAAGCTGTTCGCCGACATCGGC
>MEIE01000077.1 GCA_001750625.1 Candidatus Amphirhobacter heronislandensis | reverse complement strand
GCCGCCGGGGCGGCGGCGGCGGCCGGAGCCGGCGCCTCTTCTTCCTTCGGCGGCGGCGGCGCGCTCTGCTGCCGCTGCCGCAGCTTGTCGAGCGCGGCGCTGGCGGTCTCGTGCCGGCGCTGCGCGGCCTTGGCGGCCTCTTCCTTGCTCGGCTGCGGCGCCGCGGCGGCCGGCGGCGTGGGAGCGGGTGCGGGAGCGGAAGCCGCCGCCGCTGGCGCGGCCGCGGCCGCGACGGCCCGCTTCTTCCGCTTGCTGCGGTCGGGCCGGGTCTCGATCAGGATCGATCCCGAGGTCTGCATCCGCGGCCCGCGGCCACGGGGTCCGGTATCGACGCGCATCCGGCCCTTTTTGCGGTTGTCCCGCTCGTCGAAGTAGGTGCGGAGCTGCTCGAGGTCCTCTTGGCTGATGATCGCAGTCGAATGCTTGCTCAGCTCTTCTTTGAGAGCCTTTTCGATCTCGTCCTGCTTGACCTTCAGCCTGTCCGCAGCTTCCTTGAGGCTGTAGGTGACTTTTTCAGCAACCGCCATGCCGCTCCCTATTCAGCCGCCGGGGTGACGCGCTCGCGCGCCTGCATGACCAGAGCGATCGCGTCGGCCTCGCCGATCTCGTTCTTGGTCCGGTCCTGCAGCTCGTCGATGTCCATCTCGGCCAGGGTCTCGAGATTGATGATGTCGTTGAGCAGCAGCGTCCGCAGCATGGCCTTGTCCTCGACCATCTCCATCAGCTCGGGCTCGGCGCTCGCGGTCTTCTCGCTCAGGTCCTTCTCCATCCGCGCCAGCGCCTGCTGCGCCTGCGCCATGATGTCGTCGACCGCCTCGTCGCTGAAGCCCTCGATCTCGAGCAGCTCGGCCTTCTCGGCGTCCGCCAGGTCCTCGATGGTGTTGAAGCCCTCCTCGTACAGGATGCGCGCGACGTTCTCGTCGATGTTCATGTAGCGCATGAAGTATTTCTGCTTGCGGTCGATGCGCTCGTTCTCGCGGCTCTCCGCGTCCTCGGGGTCGGTGATGTTCAGCTGCCAGCCCGTCAGCTGGGAGGCCAGCTTGACGTTCATGCCCGACTTGCCGATCGCCTTGGCCAGGTTGTCCTGCGCGACGATGACGTCGCAGGCCTTCGGGCCGGTCACCCGCACCGATTCGATCTCGGCCGGCGCCAGCGACTGCAGCACGAAGGACATCTCGTCCTCGCTCCAGGGGATGATGTCGACCTTCTCGCCGCTGAGGTCGGCGGTCACCGACTGCACCCGCGAGCCGCGCATGCCGACGCAGGTCCCGACCGGATCGACGCGGGTGTCCTTCGAGCGCACCGCGATCTTCGACCGGTAGCCCGGGTCGCGCGCGACGCTGACGATCTCGAGGATGCCCTTTTCGATCTCGGGGACCTCGCGGCGGAACAGTTCTTTGAGGAAGTCCTCGTTGGCCCGGGTCAGGTAGACCATCTTGCCGCGGTTCGGGTCCTCCTTGATCTCGAGCAGCAGGCAGCGGATGCGGTCGCCGCGCCGCAGGTTCTCTTTCGGAATCGCGTCGCCGCGCCGCAGCCGGCACTCGACCCGCTGGACCTCGATGATGTAGTCGTGGGTGGTCTTGTCGATGTTCTTGACGGTGCCGCCCAGCAGCCGGTCGCCGCGCTCGAGCAGGTCGGCGAGCAGCTTGGAGCGCTCGGCCCGCCGCAGGCAGGAGACGAACTTCTGCTTGAAGATCTGCGCGTTGGCGTGGTTGTCGAGCCGCGGCGACTCGCAGGCCAGCCGCACCTCGCCGCCGATCGCCGCCTCGGCGTCGATCTCCCGCGCCGCCTCGAGGGGCATCTGGGTGTCGACCTGCTCGATGGGCTCGTCGTCGTCGATCACCTCCCAGACCTGCCAGCTCTCCATCGCGAGGCTGTCGCGCTCGATCGAGACCAAAAAGCTGCCGGCCCGGCCGTTGTTGCGGTGCAGGATGCGCGCCAGCGCCTCTTCGATCAGCTCGAAGACCTGGTCGCTGTCGAGCTCCCGGTCGCGCGCCGTCTGCCGCACGATGTCGATGATGAGGCTCTTGTCGAGGATTTCGCCCGGCTCTTGACTCATCTGTTCCTCCCGCTTGCGTATCTGGTGGGGTCAAAACACAGCCGCGCCGCCTGGATCTCGGCGTAGCTGAACGCCTGCTCGCCCGCCGGCTCCTCGGCCGCGAGCACCACCTGGTCGCCGTCGCTCGCCGCGATGGTGCCGGTGTAGCTGCTGCGCCCGTCCCGCGCCGCGCGCAGCCGGATGGTCGCGCGCGCGCCGCGGAAGCGCGTGAAGTGCTCGGGCTTGGTCAGCGGCCGCTCCGGCCCCGGGGTCGAGACCTCGATGGCGCTGAAGTCCACGCCTTCGGCCGGCAGCAGGTAGCCGAGGTGCTTGCAGACCCGGTCGCAGTCGGCGGAGCCCACCGGCTCCCCGGCGACGGCGGCGTCGATGACCACGTGCAGGACGCCGCGGCCGTCGCGCTTGGCCTCAAGCAGCTCGTAGCCCAGCCCCGTGATGGAGCTGTCGATCGTCTGTTGACTGTCCGTGCTCTGTAGCATAAGCATAGCACCCCCTAATGGAACCTCGGTACCATTTCCCAGCAGAAACAGAGATGCGGCCCCCACAGCCCAAGAGTGGGTAGCCTCTAATTCTATCCCAAAACGCCCCGCCGGCCGGGGCGGACGCGGCCTTACAGATGGGGCAGCAGGTCCTCGATCAGGCGGCCGAGCTCCTTGGCGATCGGGTAGGTGGCGGCCAGGATGGCCTCGTGGCTGTCCGGCTGCTGGTCGGGGCCGCCGGTCGCCATGTTCGCCAGCGCCGAAAAGCCGAGGACCCGCATGCCGGCCTCCCGCGCCGCGATCACCTCGAGCACGGTCGACATGCCGACCGCGTCGCCGCCGAGCAGCCGCAGCATCCGCCGCTCGGCCGAGGTTTCGAACATCGGCCCGTGGAAGCCCGCGTAGATGCCCTCGTGCAGCGGCAGATCCAGCATGCCCTTGCGCTCGCGCGCCAGCTCCAGCAGCTGCCGGTCGTAGCAGTTGGACATGTCGACGAAGCGCTCGCCGAGCTCGGGCTCGTGCGGCCCGGTCAGCGGGTCCTTGCCGGTGAAGTTGATCTGGTCGGTGATGAGCATCGCGCAGGGCGTCTCGAAGTCCGGATTGAGCGAGCCGGCGCAGTTGGTCACCACCAGGGTGCGGGCGCCGAGCCGCGCCAGCGCCCGGACCGGGCGGGCGACGTCCGCCCCCGTCCAGCCCTCGTACAGGTGGAAGCGGCCGTTGAGGACCGCGATCTTCTTGCCGCCGGCCTCGCCGATCGCGAGCTCGCCGGCGTGGCCCTTGACCTTGGCGGGCGGGAAGTGCGGGATGTCGGCGTAGTCGATCGCGACGCCGCCCTTGACCGCCTCGGCGAGGTGGGCGAGGCCGGTCCCGGCGATGACGACCGCGTCGAGCCCGGCGTCCCAGCGGCCGCGGATGTAGGCGGCGGTTTCCTCGACCCGGCTGGCTTCAGTCGCCGCCATTGATGCTCGCGAGGACCTGCGGCTGCAGCCGCCGCGTCTGTTCGAGGATTTCGCCGAGGTCGTCGTTGACCAGCTGTCCCTTGGCGACCACCGGCCGGCCGCCGACCCAGACGTCCTCGACGTCGCCCTTGCAGGCCGAGTAGACCAGATGGCTGTGCGGGTCGAACAGCGGCACCGCGTGCGGCCGCTCCAGGTCCAGCAGCATCAGGTCGGCGCGCTTGCCGGTCTCGATGCTGCCGATCTCGGCCGCCATCCCCATCGCCTGGGCGCTGCCCAAAGTCGCCATCCGCAGGGCTTCCTTCGAGCTCAGCGCCCCCGCCTTGTTCGCGACCGCGCGGTGCATGGTCGCCGCCAGCCGCAGCGCCAGCCACATGTCGATGTCGTTGCCCGACACCGCGCCGTCGGTCCCCAGGCCCACCGGGATTCCCCGCGCCAGCATTTCGGGGACGCGGGCGAAGCCCGAGCCCAGCTTGAGGTTGGAGACCGGGTTGTGGACCACCGCCGTCCCGCTGTCGGCCACCATCTTCAGATCGGCGTCGTCCAGATGGATGGCGTGCGCCAGCAGCGTGTCGGGCCCGAGCATGCCGAGCTTCTCGAGCAGCGGCACCACCCGGGCGCCGTGCTGCGCCAGCACCGTCTCGTTCTCCTTGCGGGTCTCGGCGGCGTGGATGTGGAAGTTGCAGCCGTGGGCCTGCGCGAGCTCGTGCATCGCCTTCATGCTGGCGGTCCCGGAGGTGTAGGCGCCGTGGACCATCGCGTTCGGCGTGACCAGCTCGTCGTCCTTGTAGCGCTCGATGAAGGCCTCGGCGTGCTTGAGGCGGTCGGCCGCCGGCATGCCGTCGGCGCCGTCGAGATCGAAGGCGAAGCCGCCGGTCATCATCCGCAGGCCGATCTTCTTGGTCGCCTGCGCCGCGGTCTCGGGGAACCAGAACATGTCCAGCACCGTGGTCACGCCGCTGAGCGCCAGCTCGGCGAGGCCGAGGCGCGCGCCCAAAAGGTTGGTCTCCTCGTTGAGGATGGTCCCCTCGGCGCGCCACAGCACCTGCAGCCAGTCCTCGAGCTCGAGGTCCTCGACCAGGCCGCGGAACAGGCTGTCGGCGAGGTGGCAGTGCGCGTTGACCAGCCCCGGCGCCAGCAGCTTGCCGGCCGCGTCCACCGTCGCCGCCGCCGCCGCGTCCGCCGGCAGCTTCTCCGCGTCGCCGACCCAGGCGATGCGGCCGTCCTTGATTCCCACCGCGCCCTTGGCGTGCGCGGTGCCCTTCTCGTCGCAGCAGGCGACGATGCCGCCGGTGATCAGCAGGTCGAAGGCTGAGGAGGCGGCCATCTTCGGCCCTATTCTACCCGCCGGCCGCGGAGCTTACAAGAAGCGCTCGCCGGCGTGGTCGGCGAAGGCGTCGGCGTCGCGGATGTACTGCATCACGGTCGCCGGGCTGCGGTGCCGCGTCACCTCCATGATCTTGTCGAGGCGGGCGTGGTGGACGGCGGCGCTGGTGACGAAGCCGGCGCGCAGCGAGTGGCCCGAGACGTTCTCGGGCCGCAGGCCGATGCGGGCGGCGTAGTGCTTGATGATGCGCGGGATGTCGGTCGGGTGCAGCG
>MEIE01000076.1 GCA_001750625.1 Candidatus Amphirhobacter heronislandensis | reverse complement strand
CCGCCCCGCCGGATAGAATCCCCGCCGGCATGAACGACGCCTCCTCCAAGCCCCTGGTCCTGCTCGGGGGCCTCATCCACCCCGCCGGCATGCAGCTGGCCGAGGAGGACGGCCGGATCCGCCACCGCGTGGTCGAGGACGAGCCCGCCGCGCTCGCCGCCGCGCTGCCGGAGGCCGACGCCCTGGTGCTGCGCCTCGCCCGCCTCACCGCCGAGATGGTCGACGCCGCCCCGCGGCTCAAGGTGGTCTCGCGCCACGGCGTCGGCTGCGACAACGTCCCGGTCGAGCACCTCACCGCCAAGGGCATCCCGGTGATGACCACCGGCGACGCCAACTCGCTGGCGGTCGCCGAGCACGCCCTGTTTTTGATGTTCGCCGCCGCCCGCCAGGCCACCGCGCTCGGCAAGGCCTCCCGGACCGGCGACTGGGCGGCGCGGCACGCCCATCCCACCTTCGAGCTCGCCGGCCGCCGGCTGCTGGTCGCCGGCTGCGGCCGCATCGGCGCCCTGTTCGTCGCCCGCGCCGCCGCCCTCGGCATGCGGGTCACGGTCTACGATCCTTACGTGGACGACTCGGCCTACGCGGCGCTCGGCGCGGCGCGCTGCACGGACCTCGACGCCGCCCTGCCTGAGACCGACTTCCTCAGCCTGCACCTGCCGAGCATCGGCCGGCCTTTGGTTGGCGCCGCGCAGCTCGCGGCGCTGCCGGACCACGCGATCTTGATCAACGTCGCCCGCGGCGACCTCGTCGACGAGGAGGCGCTGGCGGCGGCGCTGGCCGAGGGCCGGCTCGCCGGCGCCGGCCTCGACGTCCTCGCGGCCGAGCCCTACGACCCGGCGCACCCGCTGCTGGCGCTCGACAACGTGGTGGTCACGCCGCACACCGCCGCCCTGACCGGCGAATCGCGCAAGCGGATGGGCGTCGCCTGCGTCCGCAACGCCATCGAGGTCGCCTGCGGCGCCGCGCCCGACCCCGCCATGGTCTTCAACCCCGGCTGGGCGGACCGCGCCGCCGGCTGAGGCAAGGCCTTTCGCCCATGGCCGGCCGCGACCGGCGCGCCCTGGCGGGGCTGGCGCTGATGACGCTGGCGATGCAGGTTGTCCCGGTCAGCGACGCGCTGGCCAAGCTGCTCACCGCCTCCCTGCCGGTGATGATGATCGCCTTTCTGCGGCCCTGCGTCCAGGGCCTGCTCCTCGCTTCGCTCGCGATGCTGCGGGGGCGGCCGCCGCTGCGGCATCGCGCCGCGGTCTTCAGCCGCCACCAGGCGCTGCGCGGCCTGCTGTGGTGGCTCGCGACCGCGCTGTTCTTTTTGTCCCTGCGCGAGCACGCGATCCCAGCGGCGCTGGCGCTGTTCTTCACCGGGCCGATCTTCATGGCGCTGGCGGCGCCGGTGCTGCTGCGCGAGAAGTTCGACTGGCGCGTCGGCCTCGCGGCGGCGGCGAGCTTCGCCGGCGTGCTGCTCATCCTGCGGCCGGACGCCGGCGGCTGGCGCCTCGGCATCCTGTGGGCCCTGGGCGCGGGGATCTGCTACGCACTGTACCTGATCGAGACCCGCCGCGTCGCGGTCGCGTCCGCCGACCTGCCCGCCGGCGACATCGCCTTCGGCGGCGCCTTCTGGGCCGGCTGCTGCGGCCTGCCCTTCGCGCTGGCCGCCTGGCAGGCGATCCCGCCACAGGCATGGCCGCTGATCGTCGGCATGGGGGCGGCCTCGGCGGTCGGCCACATCCTCATCGCCGCGGCCGCCCAGCGCGCCCAGGCCTCGGAGCTCGCGCCCTACCACTACACCGAGATGGCCGGCGCGCTGGCGGTCAGCTACGTCTTCTTCGCCGACGTCCCGGCGCCGGCGGTGTGGGCCGGCATCGCGATGATCCTCGGCAGCAGCCTGTGGTTCGCGACCACCCGCCGCGCCCAGGCCGAGCCCTCCGTTGGATAGACTCTTGCGATGAGCTCCCGCCTGCCCGCCGGCTACCGCCGCTACCTGATCGGCAACTACCAGCCGCAGCCCGCGGTCTTCACCGCCGGCAAGGGCGCCCGGCTGCGCGACCGCCGCGGCAGGGACTACGTCGACTTCGCCTGCGGCGTCGCCGTCACCGCGCTCGGCCACGCCCATCCGGCGGTGACGCGCGCGATCGCGGCCCAAGCGGCGAAGCTGACCCACATCTCCAACGTCTTCATCCACGACCAGACCGTCGCCGGCGCCAAGCTGCTCGCCGAGGCCACCGGCATGGAGCGGGTGTTCTTCTGCAACTCGGGCGCCGAGGCCAACGAGGCCGCGCTCAAGATCGCCCGCAAGCGCGGCGCCGCCATCCGCCGCACCAAGACCAAGGTGGTCTCCTTCGCCGGCAGCTTCCACGGCCGGCTGGGCTTCGCGCTCGCCGCCTCCGGCCAGCCCAAGCTGTGGCAGGACTTCGGCCCGCTGGCGCCGGGCTTCGTCCACGTCCCCTTCGACGACCCCCGCGCCCTCGAGCGCGCCTTCGGCCGCGACGTCTGCGCCGCCATCGTCGAGCCCATCCAGGGCGAGGGCGGCATCCGCGCGCCCAAGCCCGCGGTGCTCGCCTTGCTGCAAAAACTGTGCCGGCGCCACGACGCCCTGCTGATCGCCGACGAGATCCAGACCGGCATGCACCGCACCGGCCCGCTGCTGGCGAGCGCCGCCACCCGGCTGCGGCCGGACATGGCCACCCTCGGCAAGGGCATCGGCAACGGCTTCCCGCTAGGGGCGGTCGCGGTCCGCGGCGCCGCCGGCGAGGTGCTGCGCCCCGGCGACCACGGCACCACCTACGGCGGCAACGCGCTGGCGATGGCGGCGCTGCGCGCGACCTTAGGCCAGCTGCGCAAACCGGCGCTGCAGCGCAACGTCGCGCAGGCTTCAGCAAAGATCGCAGAAGCGGTCGCCGGCTACAAGAAGCGCGGCGCGCCGATCAGGCAGCTGCGCGGCCGCGGCCTGCTGCTGGGGCTGGCCCTCGACGAAGAGCGGCTAAGCTGCGGCGAGCTCGCGTCCCGCGCCTTTGCGCAGGGCCTGCTGACGGTGCCGGCCGGCGACAACGTCCTGCGGCTGCTGCCGCCGCTTAACATAGCCGCCCGCGACCTCGCGGCCGGCCTGCGCCGCCTCGAGGCGGCGCTGTTCGCAAAGCCCTAGAGAAAAAGCAGTGAGCTACATCGAAGCCATCGCCATCATGGTGATCGTATGGATCGCCTACCGGCTGCTTCGCGCCTTCTTCTACCGCATCTTCGGCGTCGACCGGGACTAGCGCTGAGCCACCCGTCCCGCGGGCCGCGCTCTTGCCTAAATCAGTACAGCCCGGCGATGTATTCGGCCAGCGCGGCGATGTCCTCGTCGCTGAGGCCGGCGGCGACCGCGTTCATCACCTCGTGCACGCGCTCGCCGGAGCGGTAGGCGGCGAGCGTCGCCGCGGTGTAGGCGGCGTGCTGGCCGCTGAGCAGCGGGTACAGCGGCGGGATGCCCTCGCCCTGCGGGCCGTGGCAGCCGGTGCAGTTCGGGACGTCCTCGGCGGCGAGGCCGTTGCGGTAGATGTGCTCGCCCCGCAGCACCAAGGCCTGGTCGACGGCGCCGGACAGGCCGCCTTGCTGCTCGGACAGACGAAGGGCCACATCGCGGCGTTGACCCGGACCTGGTCGCGGAAGGCGCGGATCTGGGCGGCGAGGTACTCGGCGTGCTGGCCGGCGACGATCGGCTGCTCGGGCACCAGGCTGTTGCCGCCGGCGCCGTGGCAGGCCTGGCACTGGCTGGCGTACAGCTCGCTTCCGGCCGCCGCGTCGCCCTCGACCAGGCCGGTCTCGGCGCCGGCCGGCAGCGGCAGCGCGGCCAGCAGCGCCGGCAGCAGCAGGAAAAAGGCGCGCACGCTCAGGTCGCGGCCGCCGCGGTGCCGCCGAGGTCGTCGCGGCGGCTGAACTCGCTGATCTCGTGGTCGAGGTCGGCGATCTCCGAGCCGCCGGCCATCAGCTCCAGGACCTTCTCGCGGCTGATCTCGGCCTTTTCGAAGTAGCCGAGGCTGTGGCCGCGGTTGAGCAGGGTGAAGGCGTCCCCGACCGGGTAGGCGTGGTGGACGTTGTGGGTGATCAGGATGACGCCGATGCCGCGCGCCCGCGCCTGGGCGACCAGCCTGAGGACGTTGGCCGACTGCTTGACCCCGAGCGCCGCGGTCGGCTCGTCGAGGATCAGCACCCGGGCGCCGAAGTGGATGGCGCGCGCGATCGCAAGGCACTGGCGCTCGCCGCCGGACATGGTCCCGACCGCCTGGTTGGGGTCGCGGATGTCGATGCCGACCTCGGCCATGCTGGTCCGGCACATCTCGCCGGCGGCCTTGGTGTCGAAGTACGGCAGCCCCCAGCGCCGGCGGACGAACTCGGTCTCGCGGCCCATGAAGAAATTGCGGGTGATGCTCATCAAAGGCACCAGCGCCAGGTCCTGGTAGACGGTCGCGATGCCCAGGTCCAGCGCCTCGCGCGGCGAGTCGAAGTCGATGGGCCTGCCCTCGAAGAAGACCTCGCCGTGGGTCGGCTTGTGGACGCCGGCGAGGATCTTGATCAGGGTGGACTTGCCGGCGCCGTTGTCGCCGAGCAGGCAGCAGGTGCAGCCGCCGGCGCGCAGCTTGAAGGAAACGCCCTCGATGGCGATGATGTTGCCGTAGTTCTTGCCGACGTCGCGGAACTCGATCAGCGGCGTCGCCGCGGCCCCCGCCTCCTGCCCTGCGTCCGCGTTCATCGCAGCAAAATTCTAGCATTGTTAGGCGAATCGGCCGTCTGTGGCTTATAATTTGGACCGCTTGCGCATCACAACCTTGGGAGGGAGAAATGAACAAAGCAAAACTGGCAGCGATCGTTGGCCTCGCGGCCGTCCTCGCCGCCCCCGCCGCCTTCGCGGAGAAATACATCGTCATCACCCACACCGCCGGCACCGACCCGTTCTGGCCCGTGGTCCAGCGCGCCGCCGAAGACGCGGCCCGCGACATGGGCGTCGAGATGGAGTACCGCCATCCGGCCAACGGCGACCTCGTCGAGATGGCGCGGATCGTCGAAGCCGCGACGGCGCAGAACCCGGCCGGCATCGTGGTCTCGCTGCCTGACGCCAGCGTCCTCGGCCAGTCGGTGCGCGACGCGGTCGCGGCCGGCATCCCGGTGGTCTCGATCAACTCCGGCGGCGACGTCGCCCGCGAGCTCGGCGTGCTCGCCCACGTCGGCCAGCCCGAGTACGAGGCCGGCCTGGGCGCGGGGCAGAAGCACGCGGCGATGGGCGCGAAGAACATCCTGTGCCTGAACCACGAGGCCTTCAACGTGGCGCTGGAGCAGCGCTGCAACGGCTACCGCGACGGCGCCAAGGCTGACAGCTTCGAGATGATCGACGTCACCAGCGACCCGGCCGAGATCAAGACCCGCACCTCCGCGGCGCTGCAAAAAGACAGCTCGATCGACGCCATCCTGGCGGTCGGCCCGCACGTCTGCGAAGCCGCGATCGGCGCGCTGCAGGACCTCGGCAAGGAAGGCGTCATCGACATGGGCTGCTTCGACCTGTCGCCGAAGGTGGTCAACGGCATCAAGGAAGGCTGGTTCAACTTCGCGGTCGACCAGCAGCAGTACCTGCAGGGCTACATGCCGATCGTCATCCTCAAGCTGCACAACGCCTACGGCCTGACCCCCGGCGGCGACATCCTGTCCGGTCCGGGCTTCGTGACCAACGACAACGTCGCGATCGTCGAGCAGTTCGCGGGCCAGACCCGCTAGGGCCCCTGCGGCGCCAAGGCGGACCCATGCGGATGGGTCCGCCTTTTTTTATTGTTTTCATCTGACGGCTGATGGCTGAGCAGGGACAGGCCGACGAGCGGCTGGCGCGCAGCAGCCTGCTGCAGCGCTTTTCGACGCGGCCCGAGTTCGGCGCCGTCTGGGGGGCCCTGCTGGTCCTCGTGATCTTCATCATCTTCGCCGCCGACAACAACATGTTCGGCTGGCGCGGCGTGACCAACTGGATGTCGGTGGTCGCGCAGCTGGGCATCATCGCGATCGCCGCCTGCCTGCTCATGCTCGCGGGCGAGTTCGACCTGTCAATCGGCTCGATGATCGCCTTTTCGGGCATGACGATGGCCCTGTTGATCCACAACGGCGAGCTGCCGGCCTGGGGCGCGGTGGCGGTCACCTTCCCGCTGGCGATGTCGATCGGCTGGCTGATCGGCTGGCTGGTGATCAAGACCCGATTGCCGTCCTTCATCGTCACCCTGGCGTTCTTGTTCATCCTGCGCGGCGTCACCCTGGTGTCGGCGCGGCTGCTCAACGGCACCACCTTGATCGGCTACCTTGAAAACCACAAGCACGAGGACCCCTTGGTGTGGATCTTCGGCATCGACGTCTTCCAGGGCCTGTACGCGTGGTTCGCGGAGATCGGCTGGATGGACACCCTGCCGAACGGCAAGCGGGCGGTCGAGGGCCTGCCGATGGTGATCGTGTGGTGGATCGGCCTGACCATCATCGCGAGCTACGTCCTGCAGCGGACCCGCTACGGCAACTGGATCTGGGCCTCGGGCGGCGACCCGAAGGCGGCGATGGCGGTCGGGGTGCCGGTGGACCGGGTCAAGATCTCGCTGTTCGTGTTCTCGGCCTTCTGCTCGACGCTGTTCGCGGCGCTGCAGGTCTTCGACTTCGGCTCGGCGGACGCGGCGCGCGGCCAGCTCAAGGAGCTCGAGGCGATCGCGGCGGCGGTGATCGGCGGCGCGCTGCTCACCGGCGGCTACGGCACGGTGCTGGGCTCGTGCCTCGGCGCGCTGATCCTCGGCATCGTCTCGCAGGGCTTCTTCTACACCGGGGTCGACGGCGACTGGTACCGGGTCTTCATCGGCGGCGTGCTGCTGCTGTCGGTGGCCTTCAACACCTGGATCCGCAAGAAAGCGACCGGCGGCATCTGAGCGGCGGCCCGCGCGGCCGCCCCCTTGCGATGGAAGAAGCTTCCTCCCGTCCGCCCGCCGGCCTGCCTGAGGCCGGCGCCGTGCGGCTGGCGGTGGGGCTGGGCAACCCCGGCGACAAATACGCCGGCACCCGCCACAACGCCGGCGCCGAGCTGCTGGCCCGCCTCATCGCGCGCGAGGGCCTGGAGCAGCCGGCGCCGCTGCGCGACCTGCCGCTGGCGGTGGCCGGGACCGCCGCCGGCGTCCGCTACGCCCTGCCCTCGACCTACATGAACGACAGCGGCGCGGCCGTCGGCCCGGGCTGCCGCTACCTGGACGTGGAGGCGCGCAGCCTGCTGGTGATCCACGACGAGGTCGACCTGCCGCCGGGCAAGGCGAAATTGAAGTTCGGCGGCGGCCACGCCGGGCACAACGGCCTGCGCGACATCGACGCGCAGCTGGGAACCTCAAACTACTGGCGGCTGCGGCTGGGGGTGGGCAAGCCGGACGACCCCCGATTCGAGCTGCGCGACTACGTGCTGGCGCGGACGGACGCCGAGGAGGCTGAGCTGATCGCCGAGGCCGGCGACCGGGTGCTGGACGCCTGGGACTTGGTGAAGGCGGGCGAGATGGACGAGGCGATGCGGCGCATCAACCGGCGGACGCCGTAGCGATGGCGCTGCGCTGCGGCATCGTGGGCCTGCCGAACGTCGGCAAGTCCAGTTTGTTCAACGCCCTGACCTCCGGCGGCGCGGCGGCCGAGAACTTCCCCTTCTGCACCATCGAGCCCAACGTCGGCATGGTGCCGCTCGCCGACGAGCGCCTCGACAAGATCGCCGCGATCGCCGGCTCGAAGAAAAAGGTCGCCGCCCACCTGCAGCTGGTCGACATCGCCGGCCTGGTCAAGGGCGCCGCCGAAGGCAGCGGCCTGGGCAACAAGTTCCTCGCCCACATCCGCGAGGTCGACGGCATCCTGCACGTCGTGCGCTGCTTCGCCGACCCCGACGTCCCGCACGTCGACGGCAAGATCGATCCCGTCGCCGACGCCTCGACCGTGGAATTGGAGCTGACCCTCGCCGACCAGGCCACCGCCGCGCGCGCCTGCGAGCGGCTGCGCAAGCAGACGCGCTCGGGCAACAAGGAGGCCGCCGCCGAGCTCGCGCTGCTCGAGCGGGTCCACGCCGCGCTCGACGCCTGCGAGCCGCTGCGCGCCGTAGCGCTGAACGACGAGGAGCGGGCGCTGCTCAAGCCGCTGTGCTTCTTGACCCTCAAGCCGGTGCTGTACTGCGCCAACCTCGGTGAGGACGAGACCCCCGAGGCCAGCGCCGGCTACGCCGCGCTGCGCGCCCACGCCGAAGCGACCGGCGCCGGCATCGTCGCCGCCAGCGCCCGCATCGAGGCCGAGCTCGCCGCGCTCGATCCCGCCGAGCAGGCCGAGATGCTCGCCGAGCTGGGCCACGCCGACGCCAGCCTCAAGCGCCTCGCCCGCGAGGCCTACGCCCTGCTCGGCCTCGCGACCTTCTACACCGCCGGCCCGAACGAGGCCCGCGCCTGGGAGTTCCGCCGCGGCGCCACCGCCCCCGAGGCGGCCGGCGCGATCCACGGCGACATGCAGCGCGGCTTCATCCGCGCCGAGACCATTTCCTACGAGGACTACGTCGCCTGCGGCGGCGAGGCCGGCAGCCGCGAGAAGGGCAAGCTGCGGCTCGAGGGCAAGGACTACCGCGTCGCCGACGGCGACGTGCTGCTGTTCCGCTTCAACGTCTAGGAATCCAGCGGCTGGCCCCAGCGGCCGGCGAAGAACCGCGTCCCCAGCTCGTTGCGGGCCCGCGGCG
>MEIE01000075.1 GCA_001750625.1 Candidatus Amphirhobacter heronislandensis | reverse complement strand
GGCAACCGGCTGGTGATCCCGAACCTCAACGCCCGGCTCGCGGCCGAGACCTAGCCGCGGCCAGCGCGGCCGGCGGGCCGCAGTGAAGTAAAATGTCCCCTAACAGGCAGGGAGCAGGGACATGAAAATCAAAAGGATGCCTCCGGCGCACGTGGCGCTTTACAGCGTCTTCACGCTGGGGATCTTCGCGGTCCTGTATCCGCTGCTCGAGGAAAAGGATCCCGAAGAAGAAACAGCGGGCGAGGACAGGAAAAGCAGGAAGCTGTCCCCGGCCGAAGTGGCGCTGTACAGCGTGCTGACGCTGGGGGTCTTCGCGGTCCTGTATCCCCTGTTCGAGAAAAAGGACTCCGAAGAAGAACGCGAAGGCCGGCCAGGTCTCGATTAGCCGCCGCCCGACACCACATAGGCAAGCTGGCGGCGATGTAAAATAATCGCATGGATGGCTACTGCCCGCGTTGCTGCCAGAGAAGGGATTTCCTGGAAAACCTCCTGCGGAACATGGGCACGCTCGGCTTCGCGTCCGTCATCGACCGCTGGCATGACGTCAAAGAAGGGGGCGAAGAGCCAGATGCATGCCGCGAGTGCGGGCGGGAATACGACTGGGACGATCCCGCCTTCAGGCAATAAGGCGGATCTGTTAGCTTAGCTACGCAGCGCCGCCGCCGCTAGGCTGCTTTGGCGCTTGTTCCGCGCCGTTCGCCGGCGCCCACTTCTTCTTGCCGCAGGTGTACGGCTGGGTCGCTGCGTGGCGCTGCTGCCGCGCCTTGCAGGCTTCGGACTCGCTGTAGGCCTCGACCTCCGGCAGCCAGCCGTCGGCCTGCTCCCGGATCAGGTCGGCGAGGAAGCCGGGCTGTCGTTGAGCGCCGGGATGTAGGAGAAGTGCTCGCCGCCGTGGCGCTTGAACTCCTCTTGGTTCTCGCCGACGATCTCCTCGAGGGTCTCGAGGCAGTCGCTGCTGAAGGCCGGGCAGACGACCTGGATGTCGGTGATCCCCTGGCCGGGCAGCTGCGCCATCAGCTCGATGGCGTAGGGCTGCAGCCAGGGCTCGCGGCCGAAGCGCGACTGGAAGGCGACCATCCATTCGCCGTCGCCGAGGCCGGCGGCGGCGGCGGCCGCGCGGGCGGTGCGGTGGCATTCGCAGTGGTAGGGGTCGCCGGCGGTGAGCGCGGCGAGCTGGATGCCGTGGAAGGAGAACACCGTCAGCTGCGGCTTGCCGTGTTCGGCGTGGTGGGCGCGGATCGAGCCCGCGAGCGTTTCGGCGTAGGCGGCGCGCTGGCTGTAGCCGGCGATGAAGCGCAGCTGCGGCACCTGCCGCCAGCGGCAGATCTCGGCCGCGACCGCGTCGAAGACCGAGCCCACGGTGCTCGCGGCGTACTGCGGGTACAGCGGCAGCACCAGCAGATGGTTGCAGCCGGAGGCGTGCAGGCGGCGCAGCGCTGAGGGAATCGACGGCTCGCCGTAGGACATGCCGAGCTCGATTGCGTACGGCGCCGCGGCGAACTCCTGGCGCAGCGCCTCGAGCTGCTTGTTGCAGTTGACCAGCAGCGGCGAGCCCGCCTCGCTCCAGACCTCGCGGTAGGCGGCCGCCGACTTCGGCGCCCGGAAGGGCAGGATGACGAGGTTGAGGATCGGCCACCACAGCCAGCGCGTCGTCTCGATCACCCGCGGGTCGGACAGGAACTGCCGCAGGTAGGCGCGCAGCGCCGGCGCGTCCGGCCGCGCCGGCGTCCCGAGGTTGGCGAGCAGGACGCCGACGCGCCGCGGCTCGCCGTGGCGGTGGCCGGGGCGGCCGAGGTAGGTTTTGCTCACGCCGCGCCGCGTTCCTTGAGCCAGCGCCGGACCGCCGCCGGGCTGAGGCGGAGGTTGGCCTCGAGCGCGTGCAGGTCGAGCTCGTCGAGGGCAGCGGCCAGCGCGTCCATGCGCCGCGGCAGCAGCGCCACCAGCTCGGCCGCGACCGCTTCAGGCAGCTCGCGCCGCCGCCGCCGGGCGCTCGCGACCAGCGCGTCGGCCAGCGCCGCGTCGTCCAGCTGCGGCAGCTCGAAGGCCGGCAGCGCCTCGAGGCGGGTGCGCAGGTCGGCGCGCAGCTCCAGCCGCCGCGCTGGCAGGGCGCCGGCGGCGAGCACCCGCGGGCCGCCGTCGGCGACCGCCGCGTCCAGCAGCCGCAGCGCCTCGGCCTGGGCCGCCTCGTCGAGGGCCTCGGCGCCGTCGATCACCGCGAGGCCGGCGCCGGGGTCTGCGTCGCCGGGGCGCATGATCCGCGCGCCGGCGGCTTCGGCCTGGCGGACGGCGGCGGCGAGCAGATGGGACTTGCCGCAGCCGGCGGCGCCCCATAGATAGGCGCTGGCCTCGAGCCGGGCGGCGGCCGCGGCGCCGGCGACCGCCGCCTCGGCGCCGGCGCCGTGGATGAAGCCCGCGAAGTCCGGGGCGCGGCGCTCGGCCGCGAAGTCAAGCAGCGCCATCGACCGGGTCCGGCGGCAGGAAGTGGCGCCACAGCGCGACCGCGACCGCGGCGGCCGGCAGCGCCAGCAGCAGGCCGGCGAAGCCGAAGACCGAGCCCATGACCGTCAGCGCCAGCAGCACCGCGACCGGCCCGAGGCCGGACTTGTCGCCGACGATGTGCGGGGTGAGGGCGAAGCTCTCGAGGCTGGTGCCGGCGAGCAGGGCGGCCGCGGTCCAGCCGACCGTCGCCCAGCCGTCGAAGTGCAGGCCGCAGGCGAGCATCGCCAGCGCGAAGGCTAAGAAGAAGCCGGCGTAGGGAATGAAGCACAGCAGGCCGGCGAGGAAGCCGATCGCGATCGAGTACGGCGTCCCGGCGGCCAGCAGCAGCGCGCAGTAGATGACGATCATCAAGAAGATCACCGCCAGCTGCCCGCGCAGGAAGGAGCTGAGGCTGCGGTCGCAGACGGTCGCGATTTCCTTGGCCCGCTGCCGAAAGGGCGCCGGGATCTGCCGGTGCAGGCGGGCGAGGACGTGGTGCCAGTCCCGCAGCAGGTAAAAGGCGGCCAAGGGCGCGATCAGCAGCAGCAGCACCAGGCTGAAGACGTTGCCGAGCTGCGTCGCGAGCGCCTTGACGGCGGCGACCGCGAAGCCGCCGGCCTCGGACAGATGCGGCAGGGCGTCCTGCCACAGGCCCGGCGCGGCCGCTCGCCAGTCCTGGCTGGGCAGCTTGGCCTCGAGCCAGGCGCCGAGCTTGGCGACCGCCGCCGGCAGCTGCTGCAGCGCCTCGGCGAGCTGGCCGAGGAAGATCGGCAGGACCAGCAGCGGCAGCAGCACCAGCGCCAGCAGCATGGCGATGACGACCAGGATGGCGCCGCCGGCGCGCGGCAGCTTGCGTTTTTCCAGGGCGTCGACCGCCGGGGCGCCGACGTAGGCCATGATCGCCGCGGCGATGAACGGCGCCAGCGCGTCGCCGGCGAAGGCCAGCAGCGCGAGCAGCAGCGCCGCGCCGCCGCACCAGATTCCAAGTCGCCAGGACATGCGTGAATCCTAGTTTATAAAATCATCGCCGGCAGCGATGGCGAAAACCGAGCAAGCCGCGCGCCGCTACCGCGTCGCCGGCGTCGACGAGCAGGCCGCGGCCCGCCTCGCCCGCCACGCGATGCGCGCCGCCAAGGGCCAGGACCCCGCCGGCTACGCCGCGACCGTGCCGCTGCCGGCCGGCAAGGGGCTGCTGCTCGCCGCCGGCTGCGACGGCGCCGGCAGCAAGCCGCTGCTGCTGCGGGCGCACGGCAGGCTGGAGGTGGCCGGCTGGGACCTGGTCGCCGCCTGCGTCAACGACCTCGCCTGCGCGGGCGCCAAGCCCTGGCTGTTCTTCGACGCCCTGAGCTGCCACCGCCTCGATGCGGCCGAGGGCAAACAGATCCTGCGCGGGATCACGGCCGCCTGCAAGGCGGCCGGCTGCAGTCTCGCCGGCGGCGAGATCGCCCAGCTGCCCGAGCAGCTGCGGCCGGGGGCCTGGGACCTGACTGGCTTCGCGCTGGGGCTGGCGGAGAAGAAGGAGCGCCTGCCGCGGCGCGGCATCCGGGCCGGCGACGTCCTGCTCGGCCTGCCGGCGGAACACCCGCACGCCAACGGCTACAGCCTGGTGCGCCGCATCCTGCGGCGGCGGCCGCAAGCCCTGCGTACCCGGGTCGGCGGCCGCAGCCTCAAAAGCATCCTGCTGGCGCCGACGCCGCTGTACGTCCCGCTGCTCGCGCGGCTGCTGCAGTCGGCGGACGGCAAGGCGCTGCGCGCCGCGATGCACGTCACCGGCGGCGGCCTGCGGGCGGCGGCGGCGCGGGGGCTGCCGGCGGGCCTCGGCGCCCGCATCGAGACCGGCAGCTGGGAGACGCCGCCGGTTTACGGCTGGCTGGCGCAGGCGGGCCGGGTCTCGGAGGCCGAGATGCTGGAGGTCTTCAACTGCGGCGTCGGCATGGTGTGCTGCGCGGCCGCCGCGGGGGCGGATGCTTTGCGGCGGCGGCTGCGGCGGCTGGGCTGCGAAGCGCGGGTGATCGGGACCGTCAAGAAGGGAGCAGGCGTTGAGTTCGTCTGAGGCGCCGCGGCTCGCGGTCTTCGTCTCGGGCCGCGGCGGCAACCTGCGGGCGATCCTCGCGCACGGCCTGCCGGTGGCGCTGGTGGTCGCCGACCGGCCGGCGCCGGCCTGGCGGGCGGCGCGCGCCGCGGGCCTGCCGGCCTGCGTGGTGGAGCCGGCGGCCTTCGGTGACCGGGCGGCCTTCGACGCCGCGCTAGCCACGGTGCTGGCCGCCTATGGAATCGGCCTGGTCGCGCTCGCGGGCTTCATGCGCGTCCTCGGCCCCGAGCTCGTCGGCGCCTGGCGCGGCCGGATGCTCAACATCCACCCGTCGCTGCTGCCGGCCTACCGCGGCCTGCGCACCCACCGCCGGGCGCTGGCGGACGGGGCGCGGCGCCACGGCTGCACCGTGCACTGGGTGACCGCGCAGCTCGACGCCGGCCCGGTGGTCCAGCAAAGCGTGGTGCCGGTGCTCGAGGACGACGACGAGGCGCAGCTGGCGCGGCGGGTGGCGCGCGCCGAGCGGCGGCTGTACCCGCGCGTGATCGAGCGGGCGCTGCTGGGTAAAATCGCGCTGCGATGACCGCCCGCCGCCTCGCGCTCGCGCTGTGCCTGCTGCCGCTGGGAGCGGCGGCCGCGGAGCCGCCGCCGCCGGCGACGCTGAGCTTCACCATGCTGTGGAACGGCATCGAGATCGCCTACGTCACCGACGTGATCGAGTTTTCCGCCGAGGGCTACCGCATCGCCAGCGCCGCCGAGGCGGTCGGCCTCGCCAAGCTCATGGGCCCGGGGTCGGTCAGCCAGCGCAGCGAGGGGACGCTCGGGGCGGCCGGCGAGCTGCGGCCGGCGCGCTACGAGATGCGGCGCGGCGACGACGACCACCGGCTCGCGACCATCGACTACGCCGCCGCCGCCGCGGTGGTCAGCCGCAACGGCGCCGCCGAGGAGGTCGAGCTCACTTTCGACCAGGTCCACGACAGCCTGTCGCTGCTGTACGACTTCTACGCCCGCGGCGCCTACGTCCCCGCCGGCGCCGGCCACCTCACCGACGGCCGCCGCCTGCGCGACTACGAGTTCGTCGCCGACCCGCAGCCGGCGACCGTCACCGTCGCCGCCGGCGCGTTCGCGGCGACCCGCTACGAGAACATCGGCGAGGAGGACCGCAACTACGCGATCTGGTTCGCCGACGCCCACCGCCGCATCCCGGTGCACGTGCTGATCGAGCGCAAGGGCAACCGCATCGAGTTCCTGCTGACGGACTTCGAGCTCAGTCCCGAGTGACGGCGGCGGCGAAGGGCCGCCAGGCTTCGAGCTTGGCGGGGTAGCCGCCGCGGGCGTTCGCCGGGCTGGTCGAGGGCAGCGCGAGCACCGCGACGCCGCGCTCTGCCAAGCTGGCCGCGAGCCGCGGCGCGGCGTGCCGCCGGAACAGCCCCGCCGCCAATTGGCCGTTGAGGGCGACCGCGCGCAGCTGTTTGCCGGC
>MEIE01000074.1 GCA_001750625.1 Candidatus Amphirhobacter heronislandensis | reverse complement strand
TCGGCCTCGGTGAGCTGCTCGGTGCCCTCCAGGCGCGAGATCATGCTGAACTTGAGGCTGCCGACGAAGATGTGGCCGCGCCAGGCGGGCCAGAGCTTGCCCGAGTAGACCATCATGCCCGAGGGCGCGATCGAGGGGTCCCAGTAGAAGTTCGGCTGCTCGAGGCCGGGCTTGGCGGCGCCCTCGCCGATCTTGGTGCCGATGTAGTGGACCCCGTAGGAGATGATCGGCCAGCCGTAGTTGCGGCGGCCGGGCTCGACGCGGTTGACCTCGTCGCCGCCGCGGGCGCCGTGCTCGACGGTCCACAGCGCGCCGTCCAGGCCCCAGGCCGCGCCCTGGGCGTTGCGGTGGCCGTAGGACCAGATCGCCCCCTTGGCGGCGCCCTGGCCTACGAAGGGGTTGTCCTCGGGGATGGAGCCGTCGCGGTTGACGCGCAGCACCGAGCCGTTCTCGCGCTCGAGGTCCTGGGCCGAGGGGCGGTCGCCGCGGTCGCCGACGGTGAAGTACAGCGAGCCGTCCTCGCCCTCGAGGATGCGCGAGCCGAAGTGCCGGCCGCCGGTCGAGCCCGCCGCGATCACGTACAGGTCCCGCAGCCCGGTCAGGCGGTCGCCCTCGGGGCTGAGCTCGGCCCGCGCCAGGGCGGTGCCGGCGCCCCGCCAGCGCTCCTGTTCCTTCGAATAGGTGAAGAACAGCTCCCGGCTGGCCGCGAAGTCGCGCGGGACCAGCACGTCGAGCAGGCCGCCCTGGCCGGCGACCTTGGCCTCGGGGCCGCCAGGCAGCTCGGTGCGGGCGCCGGTCGCGGGGTCGGCGAGGTAGATCCGGCCGCCGCGCTCGGTGATGATGATCTGGCCGTCGGGCAAAAAGCCGAAGGCCCAGGGGAACTCGAGGCCCTGGACCACCGGGGTGAGGGCCAGGTCGCCTTCGGAGGACGGCAGGGTCTGCGCGGCCGCGATGCTGCTGAGCAATACGAGAACTAGTGAAAGGATTCTGGTCATATATAAGGATGAAATAATTATAAGCATAAAAACGAAGAACTGAGGTTCAGACAGCCACGTGGAAAGAGATGTTGTAGAATTAGCCACTGCAATGACCAGAGATGCTTGCAGAGTAGATTCAGCAACTAAGCTCCTAAGCACCCTGAATGAAGGGTCGCGAGGAGACAAGCTGGCTACCCCCCCCCTTCTCAAGATAATCTAAATATTTTTGTTGCGAACTTTATGTTCGTGATAATACCCGGCTTCTGCAGGAAGCTGGTCGGCCACACGAATCTCGGTTAGCGAGGGCGCAAGCGATGAAGGAAATTGAAGGCGAAGACCTTACCGTGAGCAACCTGTTCACAGGGGGAAGTTACAGCATCGACTACTATCAACGCGACTACAAATGGGGCGCCAAGCAGCTCCAGGAACTAGTAGAGGACCTAACGGAAAGTTTCATGGCGGACTACAGGCCGGAACATAGTCCGTCGGAAGGGGAAAACTATGGCCATTATTTTCTCGGCTCAATAGTAATTAGCAAGAAGAACAACGCCCGGATTATTGTTGACGGGCAGCAGCGCCTGACTTCGCTGACGCTTCTTCTCATCTACCTGAACAACCTGCAGAAAGGCAGGAAGGATGAATATCGAGAGCTCCCGAATTACATCTACGCAAATGACCGGGGAAGGCAGCGCTTCAAGCTAAATGTAGAAGATAGAGAGGAGTGCATGAAGGCTTTATTTAATAATGAAGCATACAACGCAGATGGGGGCTCCGAGTCGGTGCGGAACATGAAAGATAGATATGATGAGCTTGAAGCACTGGTTCCAGAAACAATCAAAAAAGAAGCGCTGATATCCTTCATTTTCTGGCTTCTTGGAAATGTGAAGCTAATCGAAATTACTACGCACGATGATGGCGACGCCTACACTATTTTTGAAACAATGAACGATCGCGGTCTTTCATTAACTTCTGCCGAAATGCTGAAAGGATTCTTGCTTTCGCGCATAACTGATGACCGCAACAGAGAGAAGGCCAATGAAAAATTTAAGAAAATCCTTCTGCCTCTAAATGAAATGGGCAAGGACGTGGTTGCAGATTTCTTTAAGTCCTGGTTCCGAGGTCATTATGCAGACAAATCCAGAAACACCAGGAAAGGGGCTTCCAGCGACTATGATGAAATAGGCTCGGCATATCATCGATGGTTCCGGAAAAAGTGGGACGGAATTGAAAAAGATAGCGACAGCTATCAATTTATTACTCAAAACGCAACTTATTTCGGCAATCTCTATAAAGATTTGTTGGAAATAGCTTCGGGCAAGAGAAAGGAAAAAGGCCTTGAAAGTGTGCGTTACAATGCGGATCTGGGATTCACAATACAGTACCAGGCGCTGTTGGCCCCCGTAATGCCGAGTGACAATGATCGCGTAAAGCTGCAAAAGGTAAAAGCAGTAGCTGACTATCTTGATATATGGCTTAATCACTTGGCTTGGAACGGATCAACCATCGCTCCAAATTTTACGAAGCATCATGTTTCTCTAGTGGCGAATGAAATTAGAGGCAAGTCTCTTGCAGATCTGCGAAAGAAATTGAAAGAGCTTTTGCGCGAAGAGGAAATGGATTTTTCCAACCCGCCGAGCCTTAAAGTGCGTAAAATTATGCGCTGCCAGCTTGCCCGACTGACCAATTGGTTGGAGATAGAGTCTGATGAGCCGGGCAATTATGCTGTGTATCTAGATCGAGATATTCCAGATCCGTTTGAAATTGAACATCTGTGGGCCAATGTGCATAGTAGATTTATAGAGGAATTTCCAAAGGAAAAGGAATTCGAGGAGTATCGCGATCGCATTGGGGGCCTGGTTCTTTTGCCCAAGAGCGTGAACACTAGCCTGAGCAACGCGACATATGAGTTTAAGGTAGATCACTACATTAAGGAGAATCTTCTCGCAAAATCTTTGCACCCCGATTGCTATGTTAGGAATCCGAGATTTTTAGCAGCAATTAAGAAGCACGGGCTAGAGCCGGGTCCGCATAAACGTTTTACCAAAAGTGATTTGATGGCACGCGGCGATTTTTACTGCCAAATGGCGTCAATAATCTGGAATCCAAGCCGCATAGGTTGATTCAAATTCACCCTTCCTTAGGCCAGGCCAGAAGTGCTTTCGTGCTGGCACTTTCACGGCACAACGACCTGCTCGCTAGAATATTTTTCTAGCAGATCGGGAACTTCATCTATAGGTAGGGCGTGGCTGCGCGGTGCCTTGTCACGCACGTACTGCCGCAGTTCTGTGAGCCGCTGTTTGTTGTTTGCTTGATAGTAAGCTCCATCAGCTATTACTAGCAGGACGACATTGTCTGTTTGACACTGCATAAACCTTTTGAGCAGCTCAATCATTTCATGGTGCTGATTGTCTTGGTGTCCACCGCCCTCCTTTATGTACTTGTGCATGGCGTAGAAAGTCTTGCCGGAAGTGCGCCATTTGAAGTCCAGAGATTTGCCCGGCAGGTTCTTGCCTTTTACCGCAGCCTCAATGTTGCCGTCGCCCGATATTTTCAAGGATTTTTCTCCACCTGAAGGCAGTTTTTCAAAATCTGTGATCCAAGGCAGTGACTGAAGCCATCGAGCGGCCTCTTTTTCATGCAGGCCTGTGCGAAGCGGGTCTTTCGCGAAATGCGCTGCGAACATTTCATCCGCGTAGATCTTTTCAAGGACCTCCGGTACTGGGTACTTGAACTTGTTCGAGAAGGTGTTGACCACCCGCATGAGCCGAGAAGAGGAAGCCCGGGCTTCGCCTTGCACGGCGTCGCGGGCCTTGGCCCACTCAAGGATTTCAAGGACCGCGTAGTTGGGCGGCGGGCCGTATTTCTCATTTTTAGACATTGTGGATAATGCCCCGAGCCAGTGCCCAGTCGCAGCGTCGGCGGTATTTGCCATCCTTGCGGATTCCCTTGAAGCTCGTCATGAGGACGTCATGGGTTGATTGCCGGAATTCGTTCAGCAGCTTGTTCCACGCGGCAATCTTGACCTTCCCGTCCACCATGATCTTGGTGATTGAGCGGCAGGATGGCCGGATGTCGTAATCGGCAAGTTCCTTGACGTTGCAGAAGCGGATGGAAGGCTCTATGGTGTTGTCGAGAGCGAAAAGCCCGACATTGCCATCCGGGTCGTTGAATCTGACGCTCACGGCTCCCCGCTGCGGCTGCGGTCGCTGGGCTTGAAGGTTGGAAAGAAGGCCGACGCGCTTTTTCCCGGACCAGATTTCGGTGTCGTCGGTTTCGTCAGGGCCGAACAGCGCCAAGCCCACGGGCTGCCGGGTGTCGCCAAAGATCTCAGCAGTGATGGAGACGAAGGAATCCAACCGTTCAAGGAAAACACCTGAGGTGATGAAGGACTCCGGGACCAGCGCGGCCACGTAGGTGCAGTTGGCCAGGCACTTCTCAAGCGCGTACTTGTACAGGTCGTCGTAGCGGCAGGCCGGGAACGGCAGGCCACGGCCAGTGGCGCTGTTTTTTGCCAGCCAAGGCGGGTTGGTGACGCAGACGTCGAAACCTTTCGGGAAGCGAGCCAGCGTGTCCCGTCTACGGACCGCAGAATCGGCTGGCGCGACGTCGAAAGACTTGAAGTGCCGGCACAGGCCCATTTCAGCCAGCATTTTGATCAGGCTGTTGCTCCCTGCGAACGGCTCCAAGATCTCGCTGCCAGGCAGCCTGGCAGCCTTGGCCCATTTTGCGAAGGGCTTGTTGCCCAAGAAGGGGTTGCCTTCGGTGTAGTACCGGCCGTTAGCCCGCTTGGCTATGATAGCCGTGCTAGCTGCACCTCTTTCCACAAGATAATGTTAGCAGATTAATACAAATCCACCAAATCTGGCGTTTAAGGCCGCTAGAATCAGGGCAAAAGGGCCTTGGCAGAGGCCCGAGCCATGATAGACCGCCCTCCCCGGCTAAAATCATCTGCGCTTCCAGCCCATGTGGCGAAGCGCCGCGGCGAGCGGGCCGTGCGGAGTATAAACCGCTCCGGCAGGATCATAGGTTCTGTTGAGCTCAGAACGGCCCGCAGGCCCGGCATGGTCGACAAAGGTGATAGAAGGCAATCTGTCGCATAGAATTGAGGCGAGAATGAGAATCTATTTCGTCCCCATCGGCACTGCCAGTGACCGCCCCCTCAAGCGCTACGTCCTGCGGTTCGAAACGCAAAAAGCCCTAGACGAAGCGGTGAAAATAAACCGGGAAGAGGGTTTCGTTCAATTTCGCCACGAGGGCGTCGACCTGGTAGGCCGCATCTTTCGGGTTGCGCCCCGTTATTTCGCGATCGAGGTCGACGCCGCGAAAGACTCCGCAGAGGAGGTGGCGGAGCTGAGGCGCCGGCGGGCTCGCGCCTTCAAGAGGGCATCGTCGGGCTTTATCAAGCCCCGCGGCGGGCG
>MEIE01000073.1 GCA_001750625.1 Candidatus Amphirhobacter heronislandensis | reverse complement strand
CCCCGGCGGCCGGCCACTTCATCGGCGCCGCCAGCCTGCAGGCCCTGTCCGGCCGGCCGGTGATCGCCAGCACCGTCGACGCCGGCAGCCCCGACGCGATGGACCACATCGCCGCGGCCCGCCGCGCCGATCTGATGATCATCGCCCCCGCGACCGCCACCACCATCGGCAAGATCGCCAGCGGCATCGCCGACAACGCGGTCACGGCCCTGGCCTGCGCCACCACCGCGCCGCTGCTGCTCGCGCCGGCCATGAACGTCGAGATGTGGGCCAATCCGGGCCTGCAGCGCAGCCTCGGGCTGCTGCGGGAGGACGGCCGTTCGGTGGTCGAGCCCGGATCCGGCGAGCTCGCCTGCGGCGAACACGGCCCCGGCCGCATGGCCGAGCCCGCCGCCATCGCCGCCCACGCCGCCAGCCTGCTGGCGCTGGCCCAGCGCCTGGCGGAGCAGGCGCCACCGCCGAGGCGATCGACGACATGCGGGTGGTCTCCAACCGCAGCAGCGGCCGCATGGGGATGGCGATGGCCGCCGCCGCCCGCGAGGCCGGCGCCAGGGTCCACCTGCTGGCCGCCCACGCCAGCGCCCCGGTCCCCGGCGGCATGGCCAGCGTCACCCATGCCGGCGACGCCCGCCGCATGCGCGAGGCCGCCCTGGACCTGGCCGCCAGCGCCAGCTGCTTCATCGGGGTGGCCGCGGTCTCCGATTACCGCCCCGCCAAGCCCCACCAGGGCAAGATTCCGCGCCGCCAGGGCGGCATCAGCCTCGAGCTCGAGCCCTGCGAGGACGTGATCGCCACGGTCGCAAGCAGCCGCAAGCGCCCGTACTGCCTGGGCTTCGAAGGCCAAGAACCTCGACGCGATCGTCGCCAGCCCCCTGGCCCGCAACCTCGAAAGCGACGCCTGCGAGCTGGCTTTGGTCAAATCCCGCGGCCACGCCGCGATCGCGGCCAAGGAAAAGCTGCAGGCCGCCCGCGAAATCATCGCCCAGCTGCCGCTGTAGGCGGCGTTTCACGTGAAACGCGGCCGCGGCCGCAATACGGCGTGGCTTTTGCCCTAAAACAGAACGACCTTCATGCCGGCTTCTCCGGCATGCTAGAGACCACCGGGTCGCTGTCGATCATCGGCCCAGAGGATGGAACTGCTGAAGCATGCTGACGATGCCGAATAAATCCATAAGGATTGGAAAAACCCCCTACTAAAAATGGCGTGCATTTGCGTCACGTCCCCGCTAGGATAGAAGCATCACAGTGCTGAGCCTTTGGCTCTTTCCTTCGGGCGATTCCTTATCGGTTTGTGAGAGATCCTAGGGAGGAGCGGGTCTAGCTATTCACAAGCTACGGCTAAAGAGTTCCTAACTTGAGGCCTGCAAGCCAACTCCTTCCTAGTGTCGCTAACCCTACTACATTTGGCCCGGCTAATTGTCGAGCCGATTGGAATAGGGGCGATGAAAGCACTGCGCGAAGCAGCGAAGGCGGTCTGGTACTGGCGCGGCTGGATCTGGGTCTTCGTGTTCGCAGTTCTTCTCGGTTTTTTCATCTTCCGCAGAGAATACTGGCCGGGGCTGTGGCGCTGGATAAAAGAGACCGCCGCAGAAATCTGGATTCCCCTAGCTGGCATAATCGGCTAGGCGACATAAATCTTCCAAATCGAGAGGGAAAGAGCCCCTGCAAGACGGGCTCCATGACGATAGCCTCCTCTGGACTCCTGAGGAAACGACGGCAGCCGCTATTTCCTCCCTTTTTGGCTATTTCAAGGCCCGGCAGGAGTGAAAAGCGTTTCATGTGAAACGCCCAAACGCCGCCGCTTCCCTCTGAGCCAAGCCGCAGCCTACGAGCCGCGGCTTGCTATCCATGCGTACAGCAGGTCGCGAATCTCCGGTCCTACGACGAAAACAAGGACCAGGAATACGAACAGCTGGAAGGCGATGTCGTAGTTTTTCTGGATTTTGAGCAGCCTTTCCTGGCTCTCGAGCCCCCTCTTGATGCTTTCCGCCTGCGCCTCGATTTCGTAGAGCTGCGCAGCGACCGCCCTGGGGACTGATTCTTCCCTTACGACAAAGGGGTCGTCTTCGACAAAGGGGCGCTCTTCCCCTTTCAAGTCTGGTCCTTCGCTTCGTCGGCGGCGGCGTCGACCTCTACGGCGAAATCTTCCGGGAAAACCAGAACGATCTGGCCTACGAGACGGCGGTTCTCTCCGCTGTGGAAGACGATGTAGCCTTTCTGCTTGTTCATCAGAATGGCCTTGTTGAAGTCGTCCTTGGTTTTGAAGCGAAGGCGGTGCCGCTGGACGTTGCGCGCCTCGCCTTCGGGTATGAAACTGATGCTCATGTTGCCTTGCCTATTATACCATCATTATATGTTTTGCTGGCCGCGGTTTCAAGAATGCGCTGTTGAGAGCGGTTTCATCTGCGGGGACCGCTCGCGAACTAATGGCGCCTATATGTAAATCTATGCTAGAATAGCAGGCAAGGATTATGGCCATCAGCTTCGCCTCGCTGGGAGATCCCCGCAATCTCCAGCGGCACCGCATCCGCTTCGACACCGAAGCCGACTTCAAAAAGGCTCTTCGGATCAACGAAGAGCAGGGTTTCGTCCTTTTCCGCAACGGCGGCGGCAACCTCATAGGCCAGATCGTTCTGGTGTCTCCTGACAAGCTCATCGTCGAAATCGACGCCGCGGCGCAGGAGACCAGGGACCAGCCCTGAAAAACGCCGGCGGATGATATAGAATTGCTGGCTTGACGAAGCGGCAGAAGCCCGGGGCTTTGCCAGGCGCTCAAGCAGCGAACCCCTTGAGCCAGCCTCTACAAGCGGCTTGCGACCCGGGCTTCTGCCTCTTCGCCCCGATCTGGAATCCGGCGCCCGCGTCCCGCCAGCCCGCCGCAGCGGTTAAAATAAGCCGTTTTGCCCACGCCAAGCATCCATGAGCGACCGCACCGTCACCTGCGTCAAGCTTAAAAAAGAGGCTCCCGGCCTGCCGGCCCCGCCGGTCGGCGGCGAGCTGGGCCAGCGCATCTTCGAGCAGGTCTCCGCGGAGGCCTGGAAGATGTGGCTCGAGCACCAGAAGATGCTGGTCAACGAGTACCGCCTCAACCTGGCGGACCGCGAGTCCCGCAAGTACCTGCTCGAGCAGACCGAGAACTACTTCTTCGGCGAGGGCGCGGACGTCGCCAGCGGCTACGTCCCCTTGGACAAGTAGAGGGAGGCCATGGAGGTCGAAGCGGTCTGGCAGGAGGGCATGCGCTTCGAGGTCGCCAGCGGCTCGGGGCATACCTGGACGGTCGACGGCCCGCCGGAGCTCGGCGGCGCGAACGCCGGGCCGCGGCCGATGGAGCTGATGCTCGCCTCGGCGGTGACCTGCAGCGGCATCGACGTGGTCGAGATCCTGCGCAAGGGCCGCCGCAGCTTCGACGGCGTGACGGTCAAGGCCGTTGGCGAGCGCTCGGACAAGGTCCCGAAGGTCTTCACCCGCATCGAGCTGCGCTTCGCGGTCCGGGGCGCGGACCCGGCGCACGCGGCGCGGGCGGTCGAGCTGTCGGCGAGCAAGTACTGCTCGGCGCTGCGCATGCTCGACGGCGCCGCCGAGATCAGCTGGTCCCTTGAGGCCTAGCTGCCGCCGCTTCCTGCGCCGCGCCGCCGCCGCCCTGGCGGCCGCCGCGGTCGGCGCGCCGGCGGCCGCGGCGCTGTCGGACCTCAAGATCCCGCCGCCGGAGATCGGCGCCGAGGCCTACGCGCTGATGGACGCGCTGACCGGCGAGATGATCGCGGAAAAAAACGCCGACCTGCAGCTGCCGCCGGCCTCTTTGACCAAGATCATGACCGCCTACCTGATCTTCTCGGCGGTGGACGAGCAGGTCCTCGAACTCGAGGACATGATGACGGTCTCCAAACGGGCGCGCGCCGCCCAGGGCTCGCGGATGTTCCTCGAAGAGGGTAGCAGCGTCAGCGTCCGCGACCTGCTGCTGGGCCTGGTGGTCCAGTCCGGCAACGATGCGGCGATCGCGCTGGCCGAGGGCCTGGCGGGCTCCGAGGAGGCCTTCGTCGATCTGATGAACCAGCAGGCGCGGCTGCTGGGGATGGCGGACACCCGCTTCGCCAACTCCACCGGCCTCAACGCCAAGGGCCACGCGACCACCGCCCGCGACATGGCGGTGCTGTCGCGGGCGCTGGCGCGCGACTACCCCGAGCTGTACCGGATGCACGCCGAGCGCGAGTACGAGTACAACGGCATCCTGCAGACCAACCGCAACCGCCTGTTGGAGAACTACCGCGGCGCCGACGGCATCAAGACCGGCTACACCCGCGCGGCGGGCTACTGCCTGGCGGCGTCGGCGGTGCGGCACAACATGCGCCTGATCGGGGTGGTGCTCAAGTCGCGCTCGGCGGCGCGGCGCACCGCCGAGATGACGGCGCTGTTCAACTACGGCTTCACCCATTTCCGCTCGGTCGAGCTGTTCGCGCCGGGGCAGGCGCTCGACGAGCTCAAGGTCTGGGGCGGCGCCGAGCTGAAGGTCCCGGTGGGCTACGGCGGCGACGATGCGTTTAGAATCCTGCTGACCAAAGCGGATGCGAACAGTCTCAAGGCCGTGCTGCAAGGCCCGGCGCGCCCGCTCGAGGCGCCGGTCGGCACGGGCGACGAGGTCGCGCGCATCAAGCTGACCGCGGGCGACCGGCCCGTGGCGGACCTGCCGGCGGTGGCCCTCGAGGACGTGGCGCCCGGCCCGTGGTGGCACCGGCTGGCCGATTACGTGCGGCTGCACTGGCTCGCGCCCGACCAACCGAAGGAAGCATTATGAACATACCAGGATCGGACGTCTATCTCAACGGCGAGTGGCTGCCCCGGGGCGAGGCGCGGGTCTCGGCCTTCGACCGCGGCTTCATCTTCGGCGACGGGATCTACGAGGTCATCCCGGTCTACAACCGCAAGCCCTTCTTGATGGACCGGCACCTCGAGCGCATGGTCGACAACCTCGCCAAGGTCAAGATCCCCGACCCGCACGGCGGCGTCGAAGGCTGGGCCAAGCTGGTCCAGGCGCTGGTCGACCGCCAGGCCTTCGAGAACCAGAAGCTGTACATCCAGATCACCCGCGGCGCGGCGCCGCGGCTGCACAGCTTCCCCGACAAGGCCGAGCCGACGGTGTTCATGTTCACCGACGAGATGATGATCCTCAGCGACGAGCGCGCCAAGGAGGGCTTCAAGGGCGTGACCATGCCCGACTTCCGCTGGCTGCGCGGCGACATCAAGTCGATCTCGCTGCTCGCCGCCGTCCTCGGCTCCGAGCACGCCCGCCAGCACGACGCCACCGAGCTGATCTTCATCCGCGAGGGCATCGTCACCGAGGGCGCCTCCTCGAACGTGCTGATCTGCAAGGACGGCCAGCTGAGCTCGCCGGTGACCGACCGCCGCATCCTGCCGGGGGTGACGGTGTCGCTGGCCGAGGAGGTCGCGGCCAAGGTCGGCATGCCGGTCGAGCACCGCGACATCGCCGAGGGCGAGCTGCGCGCCGCCGACGAGGTGATGATCACCTCCTCGGGCAAGGAGATCGTCGCGATCGTCAGCCTCGACGGCAAGCCGGTCGGCGACGGCAAGAGCGGCCCGGCCTTCGCCAAGCTGTGGGACGGCTACCGCGAAGCCTCCGGAGTGCGTGGCTGACGCCCTGCCGGCGCATCCGCTGGCGCATCCCGACCTTGAGCGGCTCGCGCGCCGCGACGCCCAGGCCACGCTGGCCGAGGACGTCGGCAGCGGCGACCTGCTGGCGCATGTCGGCGAGCCTGACGCCCCGGTACGGGCGCGGCTCGTGACCCGCGAGGCCTGCGTGCTGGCGGGACGGCCCTGGGCGGAGGCGGCATTGGCGGCCTGCTGCGGCGAGGCCGAGGCCGAGGCCGAATGCAGCTGGCTGGGGGAGGACGGCGAGGCCTTCGAGGCCGGCGCGCTGCTCGCCGCGATCACGGCGCCGGCGGCCGCGCTGCTCGCCGCCGAGCGGACGATGCTGAACTTCCTGCAGCTGCTGAGCGGCACCGCGACCGCGGCGCGGCAGATCGCC
>MEIE01000072.1 GCA_001750625.1 Candidatus Amphirhobacter heronislandensis | reverse complement strand
CGGAGGCGGCCGCCGGCCGCCGATCAGCAGCAGGCCGGCCCCGACCCAGTAGCCGCCCGCCGTCAGCATGAACAGGCCGTAGGCCCGGTGCAGCAGCCCCTCGTAGACCTCCCAGCCGATGAACCGGCCGAGGCCGTGGATGAAGACGAACAGGCCTAAAAGGACCAGCAGCAGCCCGCCGGCGGCGCGCCCCAGCCAGCCGAGGACGGCCAGGGCCTTGGCCATCGCCCGCGCTTCCTAGTGAAGCCGAGCGTCGCTTTGCGCCGCGCCGCCTGCGGGATGAACAAAAAGATTCAAGGCGCGAAGACCGCGTACGCGTAAAGCACGGCGGTCACGCATATGAAAACCAGATTGCCGTCCGAAAGCTTTTCCTGCTTGCCCCGGTAAAACCGCAGGCCGATCGAAAAACAAATGCCGCCAAAGACTGCGAACAGCATTTCCCGGGCCGCGGTCACCGCAGCGGCAATGAGGTTAACGCTGGCATCCTCCGCCAATATTCCTCTGAGGATAAGCAAGACCGAATAGGAGCCTAAGACGAAGGCTTTGAGCAAGACGACGAAGCCCAGCAGGATAATCGCAAAGCCGCCAACGTGGCGCCAGCTCCAGCGGGTGTCCGGGTGCTGCGTTTCTTCCGCCAGCCGCTGCCGCGGCGCGGCCGCCCGCAGCAGCCAGGCCGCAATCGCGAGCAGCGCCAGGCCCGCCGCAAGGACAATGGCGCCCGGCCACGGCTGGCCGCCGACCGCGTGGATGCCGACGACGCTAAGAAAGGCGCAGGCGAGCGAAGCGACAATCAGGACGTTGCTGGCCGCGAAGCGGCCCAGGCCCGCCGCCGGCGCCCCGTCCACTTTCAGCAGCCGGACGGCGGTCCACAGCCACAGCGCGCCGGTCGCGAACGGCATCGCGGTCGCGTCCGCCGGCACGCGATCGTGCTGGCCGACCGCGACGCCGATTAAAAAGACCACGCAGGCGGCGAGCAGGCAGAGGTTGCCGGTCAAGAAGCGGCGCAGGTCGGCGGTCACCGCCAGCAGGCCGCGGATCAGCCGCGTCCCGAGCCACAGCCAGTAGCAGCCAACCACCATCATGAAAGCGCCGTACGGCTTGGCAAGGTAAGGATAACTGTTGGAAGGGCCGCCGAAAAGCATGAAGAGGCCGAGGACGACGAAAACGACCAGGCCGGCCGGCAGCAGCGCCACCCCGACCAGCCGGCCGACGAGCCAGCCGATGGTGGCCAGGGAATTGGCCATGCCCCCGCGCCCTTAGTACAGCCGGGCGCCGCTTTCGAGGTCGTAGCGCCGCATGGTCTCGAGCAGCACGTCGTTGCTCTCGTCCAGCTCCCAGCCCTTGCGCCAGACCCGCACCGCGTCGTCCTCGAGGCCCAGCTCCCACAGCACCTCGCCGTAGTGCGCGAGGATCTCGACGTGCGGCTCGCGGCCCATCAGCCGCAGCGACCGCTCCAGCTGCTCGCGCGCGCCCTCCAGGTCGCCGAGACGGTACAGCACCCAGCCGTAGGAATCGACGATCGCCGCCGACTCGGGGTCGATCGCCAGCGCGTCCTTGATCAGGCGCCGCGCCTCCTCCAGCCGCACGCCGTGGTCCGCGAACATGTAGCCCAGCGCGTTGTAGCCGTCCGCCGAGTCCGGCCGCAGGCGGATGTAGGCGCGCAGGTCGGCCTCGGCCTCCTTGATGCGGTCGAGGCGCTCGGCGTACAGCGAGCGGACGTACAGCAGGTCGGGCAGCCGCTCGGCCTGCTCGAGCCCGGCCAAGAAGTCGTAGGCCTGCGCGTCGCCCTTTTGCCGCCGCAGCTGCCGGGCGTAGCCCTGCGCGAGCGCGGTGAGGTTCTCGCGCGGTGCGTGGACGAGCGCCTCCTCGTACAGCGCCAGGATCTTCGCGTCCTCGCCGAGGGTCTCGTAGGACACCGCCCGCATGCTCACCGCGTCCTCCCAGCTCGGCGAGTGCTCCGGCACCCCCGCCAGCGCCTCCAGCGCCCGCTCCGGGTCGCCGTGGCTGAAGAAGAACACCCCGGCGCGCAGCTGCGCGTAGTGCCGCCGGCCCTCCTCGATGCCGTAGTCTGCCGCGCGCGGCAGCAGCGCGCCGCGGACCTCGTGCTGGTGCGCCCAGTCCTCGTAGACCGCGACCGCCGTCGGGACGTCGACCTCGGCCGCCGCCGCCAGCGCCTCCAGGGCCGCGACCGCCCCGAGGTCGTCGCCGGCGACCACCCGGTGGCGCAGCCGCGCCATCAGGATCTCCAGGTCGCCCGGCCAGCGCGCCAGGCCCATGTCGATCTGCGCGCCGGCCTCGGCGACGCCGCCGTTGCGCAGGTGCAGCAGCGCCATGTAGGCGTGGTAGCCGGCGGTCTTCGGCAGCTTGGCGTAGGCGCTCTGCATCGCGAGGACCTGGTCGCCGCGGGCGACGCTCGCGAGCTCGAAGACCTGGCCGGGGTCGCCGGTCGCGCGGGCGAGCCGGGTCAGCAGCGGGATGGCGCGGACCAGGCCCGGGTGGCCCTCGCTGATGTGGATGCGCGCCAGCATGCTCAGCGCCTCGGCGTCGCCGCCGTGCGCGATCCAGTCGCGGCTGATCTTCATCGCCAGCGCCAGGTCCTTGAGGCCGATCGCGCCGTGGGTGGCGTCGCGCAGCAGCCCCGGGTCCTCGAGCTGCCTGCCGAGGCTGTACAGCCGCATCACGCCGGCGCGGGCGTCGGCGCCGGTGCCGATCTCCAGATAGCCGCGCAGGACGTTCTCGAACTGCCGCTCGCTGTAGCCGGCCGCCGCGCCCGCCGGCGGCGCGGCCAGCGCCGCGAGCAGCGGCAGGACGACCCGCAGCCGCATCATGCGGGCTTTTTGCCGCGCTTGGCGGCGATGCGCTGGATGGATTCGAACAGCTTGCCCTCGCGCTCGAAATGGCGGGTGAGGCTGAACAGGTCGATGCGGCCGTCGACGTGCAGCTTCTCGAGGCCCTGCTTGGCGCCCTCGTTCTCGTCCCGCAGCACCGCGACCGCGTAGCCCTTCTCCTTCTTGATCAACGAAAAGCAGGGGATGTCGGTGTAGCCGTCGCCGATGAAGACCATGTTCTCGAAGGGCGTCGGCCGGTCCTCGGGCGCCATGTAGTCGTTCGGCGCCTCCTCGTCGCGCTCGTCGAGGCGGTTCTTGTTGATGCGGAACAGGTACTGGGTCTTGGTGGTGTAGTTGACCACCTGCGCCGGCCAGGCCGCCGCGCCGTCGGCGCCGTAGAAAAAGCGCGAGCCGAACACCCGCGCCGTCCGCGCCGCGACCGGGGTCGCCTCGACGATCTCGGCGAGGCCGGAGGTGATGACGTAGTGCTCGGCCCTCAGGCCGTGCTGCGCGCAGGCCTCGTTGACGCCGTCGAACCAGCCGTCGCGGCCCTCGAGGCCGGGGCGCAGGTGCAGAGCCGCGCCGGTCTTGTGCATGTAGTCCAGCGTCAGGGGGCGGTCCTGCTTTTTCGCCTCCTCGAGCAGCAGGTGCATGTAGCAGCAGACCCGGTCCATGCGCTGCTCGCGGGCGGTCGCGTCGCAGCGCTGCCAGAACGCCGCCGGCTCCAGCCCCAGGTCGCGGATGATCGGGTCGACCATCTCCCCGTCGATGAGGGTCCCGTCGAAATCGTAGATGATCGCCAGCCTGCCGCCCATGCTCGTCTCTTAGCGGCCGCCGCCGCGCCGGATAGGACAGGGGATTATAAGCGGCCGGCCGCCGCCGGGGCTTTAAAATCCCTTGCGCATGACGCCTTTGCTCCGCCTGGCGCCGCCGCTGCTCGCCCTTTTGCTGGCCGCGGCCGCGGCCGCCCAGGAGGCGGACGGCCGCCCCGACGAGTACGAGCAATTGCGCCACAAGGTCGCGATCGGGGCGCTGGGCGCCGACCTGCCGCCGCCGCCGGAGCTGGAGATCTTCGCGGGCAACGAGGCGTGGTTCTGCGGCAAGCGCCGCTTCCTCGACAGCTACCTGCCCAAGGACCACCTGCTGCGCCGCAAGCGGTGGCAGGACGCCTTCTTGCGCACCGTGCTGTACGAGTCGCTGCGCGCCGGGGTCTATCCGGACGTGGTGATGGCGATCATCGAGGTCGAGAGCGCCTTCCGCAAGTACGCGGTCTCGGTCGCCGGCGCCCGCGGCTACATGCAGGTGATGCCCTTCTGGGCCGAGTGGATGGAGCGGGAGGAGACCGACAACCTGTTCAACCTGCGCACCAACATCCGCTACGGCACCGTCATCCTGCGGCACTACATGGACCTCGACGGCCTGCAGACCGAGGAAGACCGCATCAAGCGCGGCCTGCAGCGCTACTACGGCGACCTGCGCCGCCTCGACTACTACGCCAAGGTCGTCGCCGCCTACCAGCGCCAGCGCCAGCACCGGTGCTAGCGCCGCCCTGCGTCTGCGCCGGCGGCGTCGACGGCAGCGGCGGCGCCGGGATCGGGGTCGACGCCGCCGCGCTGCGCCGCCTCGGCTGCGCGCCTTTAACCGTCAAGACCGCCTGGACCGAGCAGGACGCCGGCGGCCTGGTCTCCTGGGCCCCGGTGGGACCGGCGGCGCTCGCCGCCGCGCTGCGGGCCGCCTGCGCCGCCCACCCGGCCGCGCCGGTCAAGACCGGCATGATCGGCGGCCGCGCCGCTTTTGGCGCGGCGCTCGCGACGCTGGTGGAGCATCCCGGCCCGGTGGTCGTCGATCCGGTGACCGGCCCCTCGGCCGGCGGCAGCTGGATCGAGGACGGCTGGCGCGAGGACTTCCTCGCCCTCATGCCCATGGTCGCGGCCGTGATCACGCCCAACCTCGCCGAGGCGCGCTTCCTGACCGGCATCGAGGACGGCGACGCCGCATCCTGCCTCGCCGCGCTGCAAGAAGCCGGCTTTGCGAACGTCATCGTCACCGGCGGCGACGGCGAGGACGAAGGCTGCTGCGTCGACCTGGTCGGCGTCGCCGGCCAAGAGCCCTACCCGCTCGCCGGGCCGCGCGCCACGGGCATCGAGCGCGGCACCGGCTGCAGCCACGCCAGCAGCCTCGCCGGCGCCCTGGCGCTGGGGCACGGCCTCGCCGACGCCGCCGTCATCGCGCGGCTGGGAACGGTGGCGCGGATCGAGGAGCAGGAGGGCTTCCCGTCCGCGGCCGCGATGCCGTCCCAGGCCGCGGCGCTGCCCGTCCCTCCCGCAGGCGCCGCCAGGCTGGACGGGGCAATGGGCATCTGCCCGCTGGTCGAATC
>MEIE01000071.1 GCA_001750625.1 Candidatus Amphirhobacter heronislandensis | reverse complement strand
GCGATGCGCTGGCCGGCGCCGAGCTGGTCGGTCTTGGACTTGCGCACCGTCAGCAGCATGCGGCGGCCGCCGCCGCCCTCGGCGCCCAGCAGCTCGACGTCGCCGACCTGCAGGGCGCAGATCTCCGAGCGCCGCAGCGCGGCGGCGAAGCCCAGCGCCAGCAGCGCCGCGTCCCGCAGCTCCAGCGGCCGGGCGCCGCAGCAGCCGAGCATCGCCTCGACGTCGTACTCCCGCAGGGCGTCGACCCGGCGCGGCGCCGCGCCGCGCAGGCGCATCAGGCCGCGCAGGACCTCGGCGACGTCCGCCGCCCCGGTCGGGGAGGCGTAGCCCTGGCTGACGTGCATGCGGTTGATCGCGCTGCGCAGCAGGATGACGGTGCCCATCGCCAGCGGCCGGCCCCGCGGCCCCGCCGGCTCGGTGGCCTGCTCGACCAGGAAATCGATCACGCTCTCGGGCGTCGCCGGCAGCGCCTGGCAGCCCCGCCGCGCGCAGAAGCGCGTGAAGCGCTCCCAGGCCTTGTCGTAGGCGGCGCGGGTGTTCGGCGCGATGGATTCGCGGGCTATGTTGGCGTATTTGTTGTTCATGTCCAGTCCTTGTGAGACAAAAGCCGCGTATTTTATTGAAGAGAGATTTACGCATTTATATGCAGTTAGCAAAGATACTTTATATCTGACAATAGCATGCCAAAAGGCGTTTCACGGCCTTTTTCCTTGCCGGCTTCGCATTAGTAGAATCAGCCGCCTGTCATGGACCGGATTGAAGTCATCAAGTTCGGCGGCTCGTCGCTGGCGAGCGTCGAGCACATGCGCCGCGCCAGCCGCATCGTGCTGGAGCGGCGGCGCAGCTGCGGCCGCGTCGTCGTGGTCGTGTCGGCGATGGGCAGCCGCACCAACGAGCTGCTGGACCTGGCCTACGCCGCCGCCGCCCACCCGGACGAGCGGGAGCTGGACGTCATCGCCTCGAGCGGCGAGGTCGTCAGCGCCGCCCTCTTCGCCACCCTGCTGCGCCACCAGGGCCAGCCGGCGCGCTCGGTCACGGCCCACCGCTCAGGGATAGCCACCAGCGCCGAGCACGGCAACGCCCGCATCGAGGACATCGACTGCGGCCACCTCAATTCCCTGCTGGACGACGGCGTCGTCCCGGTGGTCGCGGGCTTCCAGGGCCTGGGGCCGGACGGCGAGGTCACGACCATCGGCCGCGGCGGCTCGGACACCACCGCCGCCGCGCTCGGCCACGCCCTGCGGGCCGCCGAGTGCCTGATCTACACCGACGTCCCGGGCATCTTCACCACCGACCCGCGCATCTGCCCGCAGGCGCGGGTGCTCGCGCGCGTCCACTACGAGGAGATCCTCGAGCTCGCCGCCCTCGGCGCCCGCGTCATCCACCCGCGGGCGGTCGAGTTCGCCGGCAAGAACCGGCTGCTGCTGCGGGTGCTCTCAACCGCCGAGCCCGAGCGGCCCGGCACCGTCATCACCTTCGCCAAGGAGGACAGCATGGACCAGCCCGCCGTGACCGGCATCGCCTACAACGTCGAAGAGGCGAAGATCACCCTGCGCGAGGTCCCCGACAAGCCCGGCATCGCCGCGAGCCTGTTCGCGGGCGTCGCGGCCAAGGGCATCGACGTCGACATGATCGTCCAGAACACCGCCGCCGACAAGCAGGCCGACATCTCCTTCACCGTCCACCGCAGCCAGCTGCGCAAGGCCCTGGCCGCCGCCGAGGAGATCGGCGCCGAGCTCAAGGCCAAGGCGGTCGAGGCGACCGAGGGCATCGCCAAGATCTCGCTCGTCGGCGCCGGCATGCGCGGCCACGCCGGCATCGCCTCGCGGATGTTCCAGACCCTCGCCGAGGCCAAGGTCAACATCCTGATGATCTCGACCTCCGAGATCAAGGTCTCGGTCATCATCGACCTCGACAAGGCCGAGCTCGCGGTCCGCAAGCTGCACAAGGCCTTCGGCCTCGACGCCGAGGCCGAGGACGGCGTGATCGCGCCGGCGCGCGCCAAGGCCTGAGGACGGCGATGGACGCGGAGCCCAAAGGCCCGGCCAGCCTGCTGTTCGGCGAGGCCGAGACCGTCGAGCGCGCCAGCCGCGAGCTGGTCGCGCAGCTGCTGCTGCACGGCTACGGCCTGGCGCAGCCGCCGCTCGCGGCCGACGACGACGGCGTCCGCGCCGACCTCACCCCGCAGGTCGCCCGGCTGTACGACCGCCTCGGCCACCAGCGCGCCCGGCGCATGTGCTACTGCGGCCCGGCGCTGGCCGAGCGGGTCGACGCCCCCTGGGAGGAGCGCGAGATCCTGCAGGTCGGCGCCGAGCTGTTCGGCCACGGCGAGCTCGCCGCCGCGATCGAGGTCGCCAGCCTCGCCGCCCGGCTGCTGGGCAAGGCCGGCGTCAAGGACCCGCACCTGACGCTCGGCCACGCCGGCCTGCTCAAGCACGTCGCCCGCCAGACGCTGCCGGACGATCCCGAGCGCGCCTACGAGGCCCTCGCCCGCAAGGACGTCGCCTCGGTGCTCGAGGCGGCGCGGCCAAACGAGAAGGCCGCGGCGCTGCTGCGGCACGTGACCGCGATGCGCGGCGCGCCGGCGAAGCTCGACGAGTGGTTCGAGCTGCCGCACGCGGACGCGTCCTTCCCGCACGAGTTCCGCGACCAGCTGAAAGAAGTCGCCGGAGCGCTCGCCGAGCAGGAGATCAGCGTCAGCGTCGACGTCACCGGCGCCGCCGGCGCCTTCTACCACTCCTGCGTCTCCTTCGCGCTGATGAGCGGCGCCACCATCCTCGGCTACGGCGGCAACTACGCGACCCCCGCCGGCCACCCGGCCTGCGGCTTTTCCCTCAACGCCCGCAAGCTGCCCGGCTGCTGCGACGCGCCCGCCGCCGAGGCCTTCGCGGCCTGGGACAACTACCGCGACCCCGCCTGGCGCGCCGCGGCGGCGCGGCTCATCGACGCCGGCCGGCGGATGGAGGTCTACGGCAGCGAGGCCGACGTCCCGGCCGACGCCCCCAGCGTCCTGGCCGCCGACGGCAAAGGCGGCTGGAGCCTTGAGTCCAGGTAAGGCCGCCGCCTGCCGCGCCCTCGTCGGCCTGCAGTGGGGCGACGAAGGCAAGGGCAAGCTGATCGACTGGCTCGCGGCCGAGGCCCGCCACGTCGCCCGCTTCCAGGGCGGCCACAACGCCGGCCACACGGTGGTGGTCGAGGGCCGCAAGTTCGTCCTGCACCTGCTGCCCTCGGGGGTGATCAACGAGGGCTGTCGCTGCTACATCGGCCAGGGCGTCGCGCTCGACCTCGCCGCCCTGCTCGAGGAGATCGAGATCCTGCGCCAGGGCGGCGTCGACTGCGCCGGCCGGCTGGCGGTCAGCCCGCACTGCGCGCTGGTCATGCCGCACCACGTCCAGCTCGACGCGGCGCGCGAGCAGCAGGCGGCCGGCAAGATCGGCACTACCCTGCGCGGCATCGGCCCCGCCCAGGAGGACCGGGCGGCGCGCTGCGCGGTGCGGCTCGGCGACGTGCTCGCCGGCGCAGCCCGCATCGAGGCCAGCGTCGCCAAGGCCAACTGCCAGCTCGCCGGCCTGCACGGCGCGCCGGCGGCGGACGCGGCCGCCATCGCCGCCGAGATAGCCAAGCTCGCCGAACAGGTCAAGCCCTACGTCGCCGACGTCCCCGCCGAGCTCGAGGCGGCGGCCGGCCGCGGCGAGGCCATCCTGCTCGAAGGAGCCCAGGGCGCGCTGCTCGACATCGAACAGGGCAGCTACCCCTTCGTCACCTCGTCCTCCTGCCTCGCCTCGGGCAGCGCGCCGGGGCTGGGCATCGACCTGCGGCCCGAGGTCATCGGCGTCGCCAAGGCCTACGTCACCCGGGTCGGCATGGGCGCCCTGCCGACGCGGATCGAGGGCAAGGAGGCGGAGTTCCTCGTCGAGCAGGGCGCCGAGTTCGGCGCGACCACCTCGCGGCGGCGCGACGTCGGCTGGCTGGACATCCCGGCGCTGCGGCACGCGCTGCGCCTCAACGCCTGCGGCAGCATCGCGCTGACCAAGCTCGACGTCCTCGGCCTGCTCGAGCGCGTCAAGGTCTGCGTCGCCTACCGCCTCGACGGCGAACGGCTGGCCAGCTGGCCGCCGAGCGACCGCATGCTGCAGCGCTGCGAGCCCGAATGGATCGAGCTGCCCGGCTGGGGCGCGCTGCCTGACAAGGTCGAGGCCTACGATGAGCTGCCGGCGGCCTGCCGGGACTACGTCGCGAAGATCGAAGAGCTCGCCGGCGCCCGGGTGGAGATCGTCTCCTGCGGCCCCGAGCGCGGCGCGACGCTCTGGCGGACTTAGTAGAAAGCTAGGAAGCCTGCGCCGGATAGGCCGGCTCGAGCAGCCGGTACAGCTCGGCGTGCCGCGCCAGGCCCTCTTTATACAAGGCGGCGTGCGCGGCGACCGGCGCCAGCCGCGAATCCTCCTTGACGCCGGCGCAGGCGGCCGCGAGGTCCTGCCAGTGGCCGCAGCCGACGCCGGCGAGCAGCGCGGCGCCGTAGGCCGCCCCGGCGTCGGCGCCGCTGACGGTGGTCACCTCGCAGCCGAGCACGTCCGCCTGGATCTGGCGCCACAGGACGCTGGCCGCGCCGCCGCCCGAGGCGATGGCGACGTCGCCGCTGACGCCGCGTTCGCGCATCAGCGCCGCGATGTGGCCGAGGCTGTAGGTGACGCCCTCGATCACCGCGCGGATCATGTGGCCCGCGTCGTGCTTGAGGTTGAGGCCGATGAACGAGCCGCGCGCGTTGGGATTCTCATAGGGGCAGCGCTCGCCCTGCAGGTAAGGCAGGAAGAACAGCTCCGCCGCGCCCGGCGGCGCCGCGGCCGCCCGCTCCATCATCGCCGCGTAGGACATCTCCTCCGGCCGCAGGCCATGGGCGCTGGCGAGCAGCCGCCGCAGCCAGGCCAGCGCGGCGCCGGCTGAGATCGTCCCGCCCATGCAGTGCCACAGCGCCGCGCCGTTGTTGCAGAACACCTGCAGCCGGCCGCCGTCGTTGCGCACCGGTTCGTCGAGGGCGCAGGCGACGATGCCCGCGGTCCCGAGGATGGTCTGGAAGACGCCGGGCCTGATCACGCCCGAGCCGGTGCTCTGGCAGACCCCGTCGCCGCCGCCGGCGACCACCGGCAGGCCGGCGGGCAGGTTCATGCGCGCCGCCGCTTCGGCGCCCAGCTCGCCCGCGACCTGGTCGGATTCGAGCGCCTTGGGGAAGACCGCCATGTCCAGGCCGAGCTTGTCAATGAGCTCGGCGCTCCAGCGCCGCTTGCGGACGTCGAACAAACCGGTGCCCGAGGCGTCCGAGACCTCGGTCGAGCGCGCGCCGGTGAGCCTCAAGAGGATGTAGTCCTTCGGGTTGAGGAACAGCGCCATGCGTTCGAAATTGTCCGGCTCATGGCGCCGCAGCCACAGCAGCTTGCCGCCGGTGTAGCCGATGACCATGTCGTTGTTGCTAAGCTCGACGAGGCCGTCGATGCCGCCCGCCGCCTGCCGGACCTCCTCGCACTCGGCGGGGTTGCGCATGTCGTTCCACAGGATCGCCGGCCGGATGACCTGGTCCGCGCGGTCGAGGGCGACGAGGCCGTGCATCTGGCCGCTGAGGCCGATGCCCTTGACCTCCGCATCCGGCGCGGCGGCGCGCAGCTCGGTCACCGCGGCGCAGGCGCCCTCCCACCAGTCCTCCGGCCGCTGCTGCGACCAGCCCGGCTGCGGGATCTCGAGGGGGTACTCGGCGGTCGCGGTCGCGATCACCGCGCCGGCCTCGTCGACCAAAGCGGCCTTGCAGGCCGAGGTGCCGATGTCGATGCCTAGAAAGCCTGCCGCCGCCATCGTGGCCGCTTCCTCGCTACGCGCCCGGCCCGCGCGGCTTCACTTGGGCTTCTCCTGATCGGCCATGAAGCCGTACCGCAGGCCGTCCAAAAGGTGCCGGTCCGATTTTTTGACGTTGCACGGACCGCACAGCAGCGTCAGGTTCTCAAGCCGGTCGGAGCCGTCATGCGAGCGGGGGACGATGTGGTCGACCTGCAGGTAGGCTGCATGCGGGAAGGTCCGGTCGCAGCCCTGGCACTGCAGGCCATGGGTCTTGATGAGCCGGTCTTTGCGTTTCCTGCCTGAAGGGACGCGCCGGCGCCCGCCGCCATCGTCGGCCTGCGCGGGCAACGCGGAGGTGAAGACCGCCTCGTCCATTAGCATCGGCAGCTTTTCCTTCTTGGCCCGGCTGCGGATGATCCGCGACGTCTTCTCCCAAAAATCCATTCCCGCCCACTGGCGGTTGAGCCTTTCGGCCGCGACGCAGGTCGTGGCGCAGCCGGCGAAGGGATCGAGCACCATTTCGCCTTCATTGGTCGAGGCTTCGATGATCCGCTCGTACAGCGGCAGGGGCTTTTCGGTGGGGAAGCCCGTTTTCTTCGCGAAGCTCTGGATGGCCAGCGAATTGAGCACGTCGGCGGCCGAGCAGTTCCAGGTGTCCTCGAGCGGCACGCCCTTGCCGGTCGGCTTCTTGCCGTCCCGCCGCACGTAATCCGCCGGATAGGGAATGTACTTTTTGTTGAAGCGCTTGGCCGCCGCCGCCGTCTTCACGTAGTACAGGATGGTGTCGTGGTTGCGGATCCAGCCGCGCTTTTG
>MEIE01000070.1 GCA_001750625.1 Candidatus Amphirhobacter heronislandensis | reverse complement strand
CGGGCGGCTGCGAAAGTTATATCATAGAAACCGAGCCCCGATCCAAGCCGGCGGCCGGCGCGGTCGACGGATATAGAAGGCACTAGCATCAGCGCGATTCGCGCGGCGGCAAAGCCCGGGTTTTCAAGGCCCGGCTCGAGCAGACCCCGATATCCCGCCGTCAGACGAAAGCCGCGCCGCGACATCTTGTGCCACGTCAAAGCCGCGCCGGGCGCGCGGACGCGGGGCAGGACCACTGACCGGCCGCCCAATCCCGCCCGCACCAGCAGATGGCGCGTGTCCGGCTCGCCCGGCCGCGGCCAGTACGCCGCGAGGACGCCGTCGGTTTTTTCCGCGGCCAGCAGCTCTTCGATTCGCGCCGCGATCGCCGCCGAGCGCGCCGCCTTCTCCGCCGGCGCGAGGGCCGCGAGCCGGCGCCTCATCTCGGTCCGCAGCGCCGCCTTGCGGGCGGCGGGAGCGGCGGCCTGGACTATCATTTAATTAACTCTAACCCTGAGCTGATATCTACCACATCGCATGAGCGCGGCAACTCCCGGTCCGGTCGCCGTCGGCATGTCCGGCGGCGTCGACTCCTCGGTCGCGGCGCTGCTGCTCAAGCGCGCCGGCCACGAGGTCACCGGCGTCTTCATCCGCAGCTGGGAGGACGCCGACGGCTCCTGCCCGGCGAACGAGGACGCCGCCGCCGCGGCGGCCGCCGCCGACCGCATCGGCGTCCCGCTCGAGGCGGTCGACTTCACCGCTGATTACCGCGAGCGGGTCTTCGAGTCCTTCCTCGCCGAGCTGCGCCGCGGCCTGACGCCGAACCCCGACGTGTGGTGCAACGCCGCGATCAAGTTCGACGCCTTCGCCGACCACGCGCTCGGGCCGCTCGGCGCCGAACGCTTCGCGACCGGCCACTACGCCCGCGCCGAGCCCGAGGGCCGCGGCCTGCTCAAGGCCGAGGACGAGGACAAGGACCAGAGCTACTTTTTGTTCCGCATGCCGCCGGCGCGCCTCGCCCAGGTGCTGTTCCCGCTCGGCGGCCTGCCCAAGGCCGAGGTCCGCCGGCTGGCGAAGGAGGCCGGCCTGCCGAACGCCGAGCGCCCCGAGAGCATGGGCATCTGCTTCATCGGCAAGCGCCGCCTGCGCGACTTCCTCGCCGACTACGTCGAGCTGCGGCCGGGGGCGGTGCTCGACGCCGACGGCCACACGATCGGCGAGCACGCCGGCGCGCTGCTGTACACCGTCGGCCAGCGCCACGGCCTCGGCCTCGGCGGCCCCGGCGAGCCCTGGTACGTCGCCGCCAAGGACGTCGCCGCGAACACCGTCACCGCGGTCCGCGGCCGCGGCCACCCGGCGCTGCTGACGGGCAAGGCGCGCCTCGTCGACTGCCACTGGCTGGCCGAGCCGCCGCGGCCCGAATGGGTCTACACCTGCCGCCACCGCCACCGCATGGAGCCGGCGCCGTGCACGGTCGCGGCGGGGCCGGACGGAACCGCGACGGTGGAGTTCGCCGCGCCGCAGTGGGCGGTCGCGCCGGGGCAGGCCGCGGTTGTCTACGACGGGGTCCGCTGCCTCGGCGGCGGCGCCATCGCCGCGGCGGCGTAGGCTAAAATTCCCGCCTGCCCGCAGCCTGCCCCGCAGGCCCGCGAGCCCCGCGCATTCGATCCCACAGTCCTTCCGGAGGCCAGCGATGAAAAACCCGAAAGAAAGCGACAGCCGCGACGCCCTCAAGATCGCCGAGGACCGCCTCGCGGTCGGCGTCCACCGCGAGCTCGAGGCGGTCGCGACCTCCGCCGACGAGGTCTCGCGGCACGCGAACGCGCTGGCGATGATCGACATCGCCAAGACCCTGCGCGAGATCCGCGACATGATGCAGGAGGACCGCGACAGCACGCCCAGCGTCTGAGCCGCGCCGCCGGCCGGCGGGGCTAGGCTAAAATCCTACGCCGTCCGCAGCCCGCAGCCCAAGCCATGAGCGAAGGAGTCGTCTACCCCAAGTTCCTCACCGCCGCCTGGCTCGCCGAGCGCCTCGCGATAAGCGACCAGGACGCCGCCAAGATCGGCGCCATCCTCGGCCGCGACAACCCCGAGTGGGACGCGGTCCGCGACCGCAAGACCTTCGCCGAGGTCTACCTCTCCTGCCACGAGCTCGACCCGGGGGTCGGCGCCGACTGCCGCCGCGCCCGCGGCAAGGGCGCGCCGCCGCTGTGCAAGCTGCCGCAGGACGCCGAGGTCCCGAAGCTCGCCGCCGACACCTCGGCGAAGAAGGCCCTCGGCCACTTCGCCGCCTGCGCCCGCGCCGCCGCCGAGCGCGGCAAGCACGACGACGCGGTCGCGCTCGCCGCGCTTGAGATCATCGAGTACGGCGCGATCGCCGAGGACGCCTTCGCCCTCGCGCAGGAGGTCCAGCACCTCAAGCCCTACGCCGCCTACATCAAGATGGCGCGGTCCGCCGAGCAGACCGGCATGGCCGCCGCCCTCATCGACGAGGGCCTCGAGGACGCCGAGGCCGAGGGCGAGGCCGCGGCCCAGATCGCCAACGCCTACGCCGTCGCCCGCCTGCGCAACGTCGCCGACCGCGCGGTCGACGCCGCCGAGGACCCGGTCAGCGCCCTCAAGGACGTCGCCGCCGCGCTCGCGGACGCCGCGCGCGCCTCGGCCGCCCACATGCAGATTTCCTCCGCCCCGCTGGGCACCGACACCGCGGTCGCGGTGCTGCGCGAGTCGGTGCAGATCGTCGAGGAGCACCTCGAGGGCGCCGAGGACAAGGACCTGATGGCGCTCGCCGCCGACGCCAAGAAGACCGCCGACGCCTGCAAGCACCACCTCATCGGCCGCCAGGAGGCCTGCGAGGCCCGCCTCAAGGCCAAGGACCTGCGCGAGGTCGCGATCAAGGCCTCGAGCCTCGCGGACGAGGCCGCCAAGGTGGTGGTCAAGAACCTCGCCGACGCCAAGAAGATGGAGAAGGGCTTCCTCGAGGCCAACGAGGTCGCCAAGGACGCCTGCCGCCACGCGATCGAGGTCGCCAAGTACATCAGCTCGCAGCCGAAGGTCGACGCCAACGACAAGGAGGCCGCCGAGCTGTTCGCCTCGATCGAGCACGCCTTCCGCGGCGCCCGCGACGAGGCCTCCAAGGACGTCGAGGCCCGCGCCGCCGCCGCCGCCGAGGCGCAGCGCCTCGCCAAGCAGTCGCAGATCGAGGCCGCCGCCGCCGCCGCGGCCGCCGCCAAGGAAGCCAAGGCCGAGAAGGCCGCCGAGAAGGACGCGCCGGCCGCGCCCGCCGCCGCCGGCGACGACCACGAGGAGGTCCGCACCCGCCTGCTCGCCGCGCTCGACAAGTTCGCGAAGAAGCGCTGGGACACCAACCTCGCGACCAACACCCTCAAGCGCCTGGTCGACCGCCGCAAGGAGGTCATCGGCATGCTGTGGGAGGCGGTCGAGACCAAGGACAAGTCCGCCAAGATGCGCGCCGAGAAGTTCACCGACCAGTTCCGCAACACCATGGACGCCCGCCGCCGCCTCGACGCGGTGGTCCGCCTGATGGGCCGCGGCGCGCACATGGACCCGCGCACCGCGAAGTGGTTCACGGACTCGATCCTGCAGATCGCGGCCCTCGCCAAGGAGTTCCACGACACCCACCCCTGAGCGGGGCAGGTTCCTGGGCCGGCCTCAGCCGGCCGCTTTCGCCGGCGCTTTCTTGCGCGTCGCTTTCGCTGGCCGCGCCTCGGCCGCGGGCGGCGCGCAGCTGACCGTCGCCGCTCCATCCGCGTCGACGTCGACCGCCACCTCGCCGCCGGGGCGCAGCTCGCCGCGCAGGTGCGCGTCGGCGACCGCGTCGACCACGGTGGCCGCGAGCAGCCGCTGCAGCGGCCGCGCGCCGAATGACTTCGAGAAGCCGTCGCGCAGCAGCATCCGCCGCAGCGCCGGCCGCGCCGTCAGGCGGACGCCGTGCTCGGCGAGCAGGGAGGCCGCCAGCCGCCGCAGCTCGAGGTCGAGGATGCGGCGGGCGATGCCCGGCTCCAGCGGGGAAAAGCGGATGACGTCGGTGAGGCGGTTGCGGAACTCGGGCGCGAACAGGCGCTGCACCGCCCGCTCCTCGTCGCCGGCCGGCTCGCCGTCGGCGAAGCCCAGCGGCGCCCGGTCCCAGGCCTCGGCGCCGGCGTTGGTGGTCATGATCAGCACCGCGTGGCGGAAGTCGGTCGCGAGGCCGGCGCCGTCGGTGAGGCGGCCGTAGTCCATGACCTGCAAAAGCACGTTGAAGACGTCCGGGTGCGCCTTTTCGATCTCGTCGAGCAGCAGCACGCAGTGCGGGTGGCGGCTGACCCGCTCGGTGAGCTGGCCGCGCTGCTCGTGGCCGACGTAGCCCGGCGGCGCGCCGATCAGCCGCGCGACCGAGTGCATCTCCATGTATTCGGACATGTCGAAGCGCTCGAGGTCGTAGCCCAGCGCGTCGGCGAGCGCCCGCGCGGTCTCGGTCTTGCCGACGCCGGTCGGGCCGGCGAAGATGAACGAGCCGATCGGCTTGCCGGCCGGGCCGACGCCCAGGCTCGCGCGGCGCACCGCTTTGGCGAGGGCCGTCACCGCCTGGTCCTGGCCGAAGATGCGCCGGCTCATTTCGCGGCCGAGGCGCGCCAGCCGCCGCCGGTCGCCGCGCTCGATCGCGGCGCGCGGCTTGCCGGAGATGCGGGCGACGGTCTCGTGCAGCTCGGCGGCGCCGACCGGCCCCGCTTCGTTGGCGAGCGCGGCGGCGGCCGCGGCCTCGTCGAGCAGGTCGATGGCCTTGTCCGGCAGATGGCGCTGCGGCAAAAAGCGGCTGGACAGCCGCACCGCGACCGGCACCGCCTCGGCGGCGATCGGCAGGCCGTGGTGGCGCTCGAGCCGGTCGACGAAGCCGGCGAGGATCTGCTCGGCCTCGGCCGCGCCGGGCTCGGGGACCTCGATGCGCTGGAAGCGCCGCAGCAGGCCGGCGTCCTTGGCGAGGTGGCGTGCGAACTCGGCGTGGGTGGTCGCGCCGACGCAGCGCAGCGCGCCGCTGGCCAGATGCGGCTTGAGGATGCTCGCCGCGTCCAGGGCGCCGCCGGCGACCGCGCCGGCGCCGACGAGCGAGTGCATCTCGTCGAGGAAGACCAGCGCGCCGCGGCGGGCGGCGATGAAGTCGACCAGGCGCTTGAGGCGCTGCTCGAAGTCGCCGCGGTACTTGGTGCCGGCCACCAGGCCGCCGATGCTGACCTCGTGGATTTCGGCGTCGCGCAGCGCGGCGGGCACCTCGCCGGCGGCGACCCGGTGCGCCAGCGAGTGGACGATGGCGGTCTTGCCCACCCCCGGCGCGCCGACTAAG
>MEIE01000007.1 GCA_001750625.1 Candidatus Amphirhobacter heronislandensis | reverse complement strand
CGATTTTTTCAGGGCCTGGGAATCGGTATTCGCGCAAACGAAATCGACCCCCTCGACATTTTTCGTGATCATATGCTCGACCGCGTTGCCGCCGAAGCCGCCGCCGACTGTTTGCGACCCTTCGATGCAAGCGGTGGGAACCTGAACGAACTCCGGCTCGAACTGCAGGACCTCATGTGGGACAAGGTCGGCATTTTGCGCGACGAAACGACGCTGACGGCGGCCATCTCGGAGCTTGACGCGCTTGGTGAGACGCTCGAGCGAACCGGTATTGCGGGTGCGGGACGGGCCTTCAATCTCACGTGGCACGACTGGATGAATCTGGACTCCCAGATCCTGATCTCCAAGACCATCGCCCGTGCCGCGCTCGCGCGCGAAAACTCGCGCGGTGCGCACTACCGAGAGGACTTTCCGGATACGGGCGAACTCGAGTCGAGTCGCTACACCGTCGTACGCAAGTCCGATACGGAATTGAGTTGCGATACCGAGCCCGTGGACTTCTGCATCGTCAAACCCGGCGAGTCACTGATTGAAGACGAGGCGGGCGCTCCGCCGGTGGGCGACTGCACGAAGGGCGGGCGCTCCGCCGGTGGGCGACTGCACGAAGGAAGTCTCGGGTGGCGGCACCGACGGCACTCTTGCCGGCAAAGCCAACTTCTGGCGGCCGGCCAACTCGCAGCCGCCGGTGTACCAGAACTGCGGCGCGTCGGTCTTCATATAGACCACGGTCCCAGACCGGGAAAGGGGAGCTGCGGCTCCCCTTTCTTTTTTAATCAAAGCGGCAAGCAGGAAAAGTAGCGCAGCGTGTCCGCCCAGGGCGGCCAGAATGACGATGTCGCCGAGCTCGCGGACGAGTACGGCATCGACATCGGGCCCCCGCCGTCGCCGGCCATAGCCGAGGCGCAGCGGGCCATCGCCGCCGCGGACGACGCCAAGGGGCGCGTCGACCTGCGGCAGCTGCCGCTGGTAACCATCGACGGCGCCGACGCCAAGGACTTCGACGACGCCGTCCACTGCCGCCGCGAGGGCGGGGTTTTCCAGCTGACGGTCGCGGTCGCGGACGCGGCGAGTTACGTCGTGGCGGGCTCGGCCCTCGACGACGACGCGCGGGCGCGGGCGACCTCGGTGTACTTCCCCGGCCGGGTGCTGCCGATGCTGCCGCCGGAGCTGTCCGAGGACCGCTGCTCGCTGCGGCCCAAGGAGGAGCGGCGCGCGCTGGCCTGCGAGATGGCGATCGACGGCGCCGGGAAGGTGGTGAAGTTCCGCTTCCGCGAATGCCTGATCCGCTCGGCGGCGCGCCTGACCTACCCCGAGGCCGAGGAGATGCTGGCGCGGCCGCCGGGCAAAGACGCGGTCGAAGCCTCGCTCGCCGATCTCGCGGCGCTGGCGCGGATCCTGCTCGAGCGCCGCGAGCGGGACGGCGCCTTCGTGCTGGCGACGCCGCCGGCCGAGGCGGCCCTGGACGAGGACGCCGCGCCCGCCGTCCCCGAGCGGCTGTTCGCCGAAAAGCTGATCGAGGAGTGCATGCTGGCCGCCAACCGCTGCGCGGCGGGCTTTTTACGCACGCGCGGCCAGCAGTTCCTGTACCGCGTCCATGGCCGGCCGCAGGAGGAAAAGGCGGCGCGGCTGCGCGACGTCCTCGCCGGCGCCGGCCTGAAATGCGGCGCGCGCGATCCGGCCCGGCTGGTCATCGAGGCGGCGGCGGCGATCAGCGGGATCGAGGACGCGCAGCTGCGCCGGGTCCTGGTCCAGAACCTGCTGCAGGCCCTCGGCCGCGCGAGCTACACGCCGGACAACGAGGGGCACTTCGGCCTGGGCTTCGACGAGTACGCCCACTTCACCTCGCCGATCCGCCGCTATCCGGACCTGACGGTCCACCGGGCCATCAAGGAGGCCCTGCGGCAGGAGCGTCGGCCGGCCGCCAGCGCGAAACGCCTGGCCGAGCTGCGCGAGCTGGGCGCGCACTGCAGCATGAAGGAGATGCACGCCGAGCGCGCGGTCCTGGACTACATCGCCCGCCAGCTGGGCCGGCGGCTGCGCTCGCAGCTGGGCATGCGGGCCGAGGGGGTGGTCTCCGGCATGAGCAAGGGCGGCATGTTCGTGGTCTTCGGCGGCCAGCACGAGGGCATGCTGCGCTTCGCCGATATGGACGACTACTACGTCCTCAACCAGCACCGGACCCGGGCGCGGGGCCGGCGCAGCGGCCGCGCCTTCGCCGTCGGCATGCCCGTCCCGGTGCAGGTCGCGGCGGTCGACGAGGCCACCGGCCGCTGCCGGCTGGCGCTGGCCGACTAGGGCCGGCGGTGGCCGGCTGGGACCCGGCGCGGCTGGCGGCCGGCCGGCACGCCGTCAAGGCCGCGATCGAGGCGGGGCAGGCGCGGCGGGTGGCGGTCGCGGCCGGCAGCAACCGCGACATCGTCGCGGCGGCGGCGGCGGCGGGGGTACCGGTCGAGGAGGTCGGCCGCGCCCGCCTGCGCGTCCTCGCCGGCCTCGACAAGAACCAGGGCGTGGCGGCCGAGCTCGCGCCGGCGTCGGTCGTGGCGGACTGGCGGCAGCTGCTGGACGGCGGCGGCGCGCCGCTGTTCTTGGTCCTGGACGGCGTGGAGGATCCGCGCAACCTCGGCGCCTGCCTGCGGGCGGCGGCTTTTTTCGGCGTGGCGCTGCTGCTGCATCCCAAGCGTCGCAGCGCCAGCCTGTCGCCGGCGGCGCGCAAGGTCGCCAGCGGCGCGGCGGCGACGGTCCCGGTGGCGCCGGTCGGCAACCTCAGCCGCGAGCTGCGGGCGATGCGTGACGCGGGGGTGGCGGTGTACGGCACGGTGGCCGAGGAGGGCCCGGGGGTGGAGGAGGTCTTCGCGGCCTCCCTGCCGCCGGGGCCGCTGGCGCTGGTCCTCGGCGGCGAAAGCCGCGGCCTGCGGCGGCTGACGCGGGAGGGCTGCGACGGGCTGCTGCGGATCGCGGCGCCGGCCGGCGCCGGCATGGCGAGCCTCAACGTCGCGGTCGCCTGCGGCGTCTGCCTGGCCGCGGTGGCGCGCCGCCGCGGCGCGGATGCGATAAAATAGCGATTCCACGCTATTGCCACGCATCAGCGATGTCCCGTTCCCGTTCCAGCCGCGGCTTCACCATGATCGAAATGATCCTGGTGCTGGTCGTCTTCGGCCTGCTGCTCGGCGGCGTCCTCAAGACCACGGAGATGATCGACTCCGCCAAGGTCAAGGCCCTGATCGAGCGCCGGCATTCGATGGAGTACGCCTGGTACTCCTTCATCGACCGCTACGGCGCCTGGCCCTCCAAGGTCGAGCTTATCCGCGAACGCCTCCCGCACCATGGGCACCGGCGGACGATCCACACCGGCAGCGGCAGGCTCGTCGACCAGTACATCTGGCTTGGCGATGGGCCGGCGATAAGCACCCACCTGACGGCCGCCGGATTTTTGAAATGCGATGTGTGCACCGAGCGGGGCAGGCGCCAACCCAGCCACGCAAACTCGCCTCCCAATGGCCATGGCGGGGTGATGTTTTTCTTCAACAACTACACAACCCAGCAGTATTACGCGCTCGCTGCGGGCGAGACCCGCAATGACGCGACGCCGCTGCTCAACATGGGCTCCGAAGTCCCCTCGAACCTGATGGCTGAATTCGACCTCAAGACCGATGACGGCGTCCCGCACAGGGGCCGCGTCCGCTACGCGTGGCTAGGCTCTGACTTCTCCACCCCCAGCTCCGTGGCTACGAATTATGGCAACTGCGTGAACACTAGGGCCGATGGCAACCCTGCCGGCTTGGGGCCCATCTCGTCGAACCCCCACGGCCAGCAGGAGCTGTACTGGCGCCCCGCGGGGTCGCGGCCGCCGGTCTACGACGACTGCCCCGCCTACGTGCTGATGAAGTAGCGGCGGAGCTCCCCCGCTTGAAAACGGGCCGCGCCGGGCTTAAATATACTCCCGGCTCCCCATGAAAGACCGCTTCACTCCCCAGCTGCAGGAAAGCCTGCACGCCGCCTACCGCAAGGCGCTCGCCGCCGACAGCGGCGGCATCGAGCCCTTGCATCTGGTCGCCGCGCTCGCCGCGGACGACGACGGCGTCCTCGCCAGCGTCGCCGCGATGGGCGAGGTCCGGATCGCCGCGCTGCGCCAGGGGCTGGCGGACGCGATCGGCCGCCTGCCGAAGGTCGCCGCCAACGAGGAGGAGCTGGGCCTGGCGCCGGCGCTGCGCAAAGTCATGAACCTCGGCTTCAAGGAGGTGGAGAAAGCCGGCGGCGGCGCGCTGGACACCGACACCCTGCTGGGGCTGTGCGTGGCGAAGGACCCGGCGGTCGGCAAGGTCTTCAAGGGCCTCGGCCTCGAGCCGAAGCGCTTCGCCGCGCTGCACGAGCGCGCCCGCGCCGGGACCGCCGCCGGCGAGGAGGCCGCCGAGGCGCCGGCCAAGAAGCTGCGCAAGTACACCGTCGATTTGACCGCCCAGGCCGAGGAGGGCCTGCTCGATCCGGTGATCGGCCGCGACGACGAGATCCGCCGCGCGATGCAGATCCTGCAGCGTCGCACCAAGAACAACCCGCTGCTGATCGGCGAGCCGGGCGTGGGCAAGACCGCGGTGGTCGAGGGCCTCGCGCAGCGCATCGTCGCCGGCGAGGTCCCCGAAGGCCTGCGCGGCCGGCGGCTGCTTTCCCTCGACCTCGGCAGCATGCAGGCGGGCGCCTCGATGCTCGGGCAGTTCGAAAAGCGCTTCAAGGGCGTGATCGAGGCGGTGACCGCCGCGCCGGAGCGCTACATCATCTTCATCGACGAGATCCACACCCTGATGGACGCCGGCGGCATGATGGACGCCGCGAACATGCTCAAGCCGGCGCTCGCGCGCGGCGAGCTGCACTGCGTCGGCGCGACCACCATCGACGAATACCGCAAGCACATCGAGCGCGACGCGGCGCTGGTGCGCCGCTTCCAGCGCCTGGCGGTCGAGGAGCCGGACGCCGAGGCGGCGATCTCCATCCTGCGGGGCCTGGCCGACCGCTACGCGCTGCACCACGGCGTCCGCATCACCGACGCGGCGGTGGTGGCGGCGGTGGAGATGTCGCAGCGCTACGTCAGCGACGGCCGCCTGCCGGACAAGGCCCTCGACCTGATGGACGAGGCCGCGGCCAAGCTCAAGATCGAGCAGGACTCCAAGCCCGAGGAGGTCGACCGCCTCGAGCGCCGCCTCGCGCAGCTGAAGATGGACGAGGCGGCCTTGCGGCGGGCGGAGGGCGCCGACGCCGCCAAGCGCCTGGACGAGCACGGCAAAAAGGTCGCGGCGGCCGAGCGCGAGCTCGCCGCGCTGCACGAGGAGTGGCGCGCGGAGAAGGCCTATTTCGAAAAGATCAAGGACGCCAAGGAGAAGATCGCCAAGCTGCGCAAGGAATTCGACGAGCTGTGGAAGAAGTCCGACTGGGAGGGAGCGGCCAAGATCAAGAACGAGGAAATCCCCCGCCTCGAGGAAACCATCGCCGCGCCGCGGCCGCGGGGCGGCCGCCGGCTGCTGGCCGACGAGGTCGGCGAGCGCGAGGTCGCCGAGGTGGTCGCGCGCGCCACCGGCATCCCGGTGAGCCAGATGCTCGACTCGCACAAGCAGCGGGTGCTCGGCCTCGAAAAGCACCTGCGCTCCCGCGTCATCGCCCAGGACGAGGCGGCGGCGGCGGTGGCGGCGGCGGTCACGCGCGCCTACGCCGGCATGGCCGACCGCAGCCGGCCGCTGGGCTGCTTCATGTTCCTCGGCTCGACCGGCGTCGGCAAGACCGAGCTGTCCAAGGAGCTCGCCCGCTACCTGTTCGGCGGCGAGAAGCACCTGCTGCGCTTCGACATGTCCGAGTACATGGAGAGCCATTCGGTCGCGCGCATGATCGGCGCGCCGCCGGGTTACATCGGCCACGACGAGGGCGGCCAGCTCACCGAGGCGGTGCGGCGCCGGCCCTACTGCGTGGCGCTGTTCGACGAGATCGAAAAAGCGCACCCGGAGGTGGTCAACATCCTTTTGCAGGTGCTCGACGACGGCCGCCTGACCGACGGCCGCGGCCGGCAGGTCGATTTCCGCAACACGGTGATCATCATGACCTCGAACGTCGGCGCCCGCGCGCTGGCCGAGGCGGCGGACCGGGAGGAGGCTGTGGAGGCGGTCCGCGCCCAGGCCCGCGACCGCTTTCCGCCCGAGTTCCTCAACCGCTTGGACGACCTCATCGTCTTCAACCCGCTCGACGCCGAGGCCGGCGTGGCGATCGCGCGGCTGCAGCTCGAGGAGCTCAAGGAGCGCCTCGTCGCCGAGAAGATCGACTTCGCCTACGACGAGCGCGCCGCCCGGCTGCTGGCCGCGCGCGGCAGCGGCAGCGAGTACGGCGCCCGGCCGCTCAAGCGCGAGATGCAGCGTGCCATCGAAAACCCGCTGGCGCAGCGCATCGTCGCCGGCGAGCTGCGCGCCGGCGGCGGGGTCCGCGTCAGCGCCGCCGACCGCGAGTTCACCTTCGACGCCGCGCCCGCCCTGCTTGCCCTGCAGGAGGGCGATGGCGTATAATTGACGCCGTGATGAGCACCGTGAGCCCCATCTTCGCCGCGCCCGCCCTTGGCGGCGCGCTGCTGCTGCTGCGCTAGCAGCGCAGTCCACTCACACCCCCAGCCCCCACCCCGCCTTTTTTTTCCGCCGCGTCCTGGCGACGCGCGGCCTGCGCTTGTTTCGCAGCCCCTCCGCCACCGACATAAAAAAATGAACGACCAGCACCACGCCAAGCCGAAGCTCGTGATCTTCGACACGACCCTGCGCGACGGCGAACAGAGCCCCGGCGCCGCGATGACGGCGGCCGAGAAGATGGAGATCGCGCTCGAGCTCGAGCGCCTCGGCGTCGACGTCATCGAAGCCGGCTTCCCGGCCTCGAGCCCCGGCGACCTCGCCGCGGTCAAGGCGATCGCCGGCCGCGTCAAGGACAGCGCGGTCTGCGGCCTGGCGCGCGCCTCGGACGGCGACGTCGACAAGGCCATCGAGGCGGTCCGCGATGCGGCGCGGCCGCGCGTCCACACCTTCATCGCCTCCTCGCCGCTGCACATGGCGAAAAAGCTGCGGCTGCCGCCCGAGGAGGTGCTCGAGCGCGCGAAGGCCGCGGTCAAGCGGGCGCGGGACGGCGTCGCCGACGTCGAGTTCTCGCCCGAGGACGCCGGCCGCAGCGAGCCGGACTTCCTGTGCCGCATCATCGAGGCCGCGATAGGCGCGGGCGCGACCACCATCAACATCCCCGACACGGTCGGCTACCGGCTGCCCGAGGAGTTCGCCGCGCTGGTGCGCGACATGATGGAACGGGTGCCGAACGCGGACAAGGCGGTGTTCTCGGTGCACTGCCACGACGACCTCGGCATGGCGGTCGCCAACAGCCTGGCCGCGGTCCAGGCCGGCGCCCGCCAGGTCGAGTGCACCATCAACGGCATCGGCGAGCGCGCCGGCAACGCCGCGCTCGAGGAGCTGGTGATGGCGGTCAAGACCCGCGGCGAGGCCTTCCCCTGCCGGGTCGAGGTCGACGCCACCCGCATCCTCGCGCTGTCGCGGCTGGTCGCGGCGACGACCGGCATGGCGGTCCAGCGCAACAAGGCGGTCGTCGGCGTCAACGCCTTCGCGCACGAGTCCGGCATCCACCAGGACGGCGTCCTCAAGGACCGCTCGACCTACGAGATCATGCGCGCCGAGGACGTCGGCTGGGACTCGAACTCGCTGCCGCTGGGCAAGCTGTCGGGCCGCAGCGCCGTCCGCCAGCGCCTCGCGGCCCTCGGCCACGAGCTCGACGACGGCGCGATGGACCGCTTCTTCGCCCTGTTCAAGGAGCGGGCCGACTCCAAGCGCTTCATCTACGACGAGGACCTGCACGCGCTGCGCACGGAGCTGGGCTAGGCGCATGCCCCGGCTGCTGGTCCTGCGGCACGCCGCAGCCGAGGCCGACGGCGGGACCGGCGGCGACTTCGCCCGGGCGCTGACGCCGGCCGGGCAGGCGCGCGCGCGGCGCTTCGGGGAGCTGCTGGCCGGCCGCGGCCTGCGGCCGGAGCTGGCGATCGTCTCGGCGGCGCGCCGGGCCGAGGCGACCGCGGCCGCCGTGCTCGATGGCCTCGGGCCGCCGGCGCCGGTCCTCGAGCTCGACCGCCGCTTCCACAACTGCCAGCTGGACGTCTGGCTGGAACGGCTGCGCGCAGTCGACGAAGCGGTGGCGACCACGCTGGTCGTCGGCCATGAGCCGGCGATGGCGGGGCTGGCGATGCGCGTGGGCGCGCCGCCGCTGGGGCTCGCGCTCTGCGAATGCTGGAGCTGCGTGCTGCCAGGGCCCTGGGCCGAGCTGGGCGGCGCGCCGGGCGCCGACGGCGTCCTGCTGCGGGCCGACTAAGGGGCGGCGTGCCGCTGCGCCGCCTGCCGCCGCTGCTGTTCGGGCGGCGGTCGCGCTACGCCCGCGAGCCGCTGGGGCTGCTCGCCGGGCTCGCGATCGTCGTGCTGTGGAGCGCCTGGTACATCGTCTCGCGCGCCGGCCTGCTCGGCAGCCTGACCCCCGCCGACATCACCTTCATCCGCTACGCCACCGGCTCGGCGCTGGTGCTGCCGCTGCTGTGGCGGTGGCGCGGCGTCTGGCGCCGCGGCGTCCCGTGGCGGACGCTGGCCGTGCTGGTGCCGAGCTACGGCTTTTTATACGCGCTGGCGCTGTTCTTCGGCCTGCGTGACACGCCGGCGGCGAACGCCGGCGTGCTGCTCAACGGCCTGCTGCCGGCGGCCGCCGCGCTCGGCGCCTGGCTGGCCTTTGGCCAGGGGGTCGGCCGCGGCAAGCTGGCGGCGATCGCGGTGCTGCTGGCCGCCAACCTGCTGATGTTCCACGCCGGCCTCGCCGACGGCAAGCTGTCGTGGGCGCTGCTGTGGATCGTCGCCGCGACCGGCCTGCTCGCCGCCTACATGACGGTGACCCGCCGCCAGCCGGTCGACATCCGCATCCTGCTGCCGGCGATGTCGCTGGGCAACCTGCTGCTGTTTCTGCCGCTGTGGCCGTTCATGGCCAGCGGCCTGGGGCAGGCCTCGGCCGGCGCGATCGCGCTGCAGGCGGTCTTCCAGGGCCTGGTCAACCAGCTGCTGGTGGTGTGGCTGATCAGTTTCACGATCAGCCGCATCGGCTCGGTGTCGACCTCGGTGCTCTACGGCGCGGTCCCGGCGCTGACCGCGGTGCTCGGCTGGCTGTTCCTCGGCGAGCGGCTCGCCGGCATCGAGGTCGCCGCGATCGCCGGCTGCTGCGCCGGCATCGCCGCTTTCGGCCGCAGCCGCTGAGCGGCTACCCTCAGGAGGCCTTGGCCTGCAGCAGCTCGAGGGCCTTGGCGTACTGGTTGTCGTCGGCGCGCGGCAGCACCGAGGTGCGCTTTTGGGTCACTTCCTTGAGGTTGGTGAGGTCGCCGGCCTTGATGCTGTCCTGCTCGTCCTCGGCCTCGGCGCTCGGGGGCGGGACGAACTCGACCTCGTGGTCGGGCTGGATGCCGACCTTGTGGATGGACTTGCCGGTCGGCGTGTAGTAGCGCGCCGAGGTCAGCTTGATGGCCGACTCGTAGCTGGTCGCCTGGATGTTGAACACTCGCTGCACCGAGGCCTTGCCGAAGGTCGAGGAGCCGACCACCGTGCCGCGGCCGTTGTCCTGCAGCGCGCCGGCGACGATTTCCGAGGCCGAGGCCGAGCCGTTGTTGACCAGCACCGCGATGTTGACTTCGCGCAGCTCGGCGACGTGGTGCGGCGCCTGGCAGCTCGACAGGTCGGAGCGGTGCTCGTTGTCGTGGCGGCGGCCGCGGTCGGAGACCACGGTCAGGCCGCGCTCGAGGAAGACCGAGGCGACGCAGATGCTCGCCTGCAGGTCGCCGCCGGGGTTGTTGCGCAGATCGACGATCAGGCCGCGCAGCGGCGCGCCGTACTCGTCGTACAGCCCGTCGACGGCGTCGGCGAGCTCGCCCGAGGTGCGGTTGGAACGCAGGAACTGGCTGATGCGCAGGTAGCCGATGCCGTCGGGGGCGAGCTCGGCGCGCACCGAGGGCGAGTTGATCTCGGCGCGGTTGAGCGTCACCTCGAAGTCCTCGCGGTCCTCGTCGCTGAGGCGGACGATCGACAGGGTCACCGGGGTCCCCGCGACGCCGCGCATCCGCTCGGCGGCGGCGCTGACCGCCATGTCCTCGGTCGACTCGCCGTCGATCTCGACGATGTAGTCGTTGGCCCGCAGGCCGGCGCGCGAGGCCGGCGAGTCGTCGATGGGCGACACCACCCGGATCAGGCCGCGGTCCTGGTCGATGTACAGGCCGACGCCGCCGTACAGGCCCTTGAGCGAGCGGTTGAACTTCTCGAGGGTCTCGCGGCCGAGGTAGCTCGAGTGCGGGTCGAGGTTCTCGAGCATGCCGCGGATGGCGTGGCGCAGCAGCTCGGAGTCGTCGATGTCGTCGACGTAGTTCTCGCGGATCAGCGAGTAGATCTCGGAGAACTCGCGCATCGCCTCGACCGGGAACTCGCCTTGGTTCGCGGCCGCGCCGCCGCCGCCGAGCAGCGCCGGCAGGAGCAGCAGGGCGGCGGTCAGCCGCCGGCGGTTGGCCATCACCGTCAGCGCAGCGCCGAGGGCTGGGCGGCGTAGTAGGCCGCGAGGTCCTGCAGGTCCTGGTCGCTCAGGTCCTTGACCAGCGGGTACATCACCTGGTTGGCGCGCTCCTGGCTGCGGTAGACCCGCAGGCTGCGCAGCAGGTAGTCCTCGTGCTGGCCGGCGATGATGGGGTTGGCCGCGATCGGCTCGGCGCCGGTCGGGCCGTGGCAGGCGGCGCATTCGGCGGCGAGCTCGGCGCCGCGTTCGGGGTCGCCGGCGCCGGCGGCGGCCGGCGCGAGGGCGAGCAGCAGCAGCAGGCGCTTCACTGGCCCAGGCCGCTGTAGTAGGCGGCGAGGTCGGCGATGTCCTCGTCGGTCAGGCTGGCGGCGATCGCCGGCATGCTCGCCATCTTGTTCATGCCGCCGTGGTAGCGGTTGCCGCTGGCGTACTCGCGCAGCGCGTACTCGATGTATTCCGCCGTCTGGCCCTGGATGCGGGGGACCAGGTAGGCCTCGGGGAAGGTGATCCGGTAGCCCTCGATGTTGTGGCAGCCCATGCACATGTGGGCCTTGACCTCGCCGCGGGCGGGGTCGCCCTCGCCGCGGGCGAATCCAGCCGCCGCCGCCGCCAGCAGGGCTGCGAGCAGGGCGCGGCCAAGGCGCGCGGAACGGGGCGGGACAAAGCGCATCGCAGCGAATAATTATATGATTCTAGCCGCCGGCGAGGAAGGCGCGGGCGTCGGCGATCTCCTGCTCGGCGATGCCGTGGCCGAGGCCGGCGTAGCGGCGGAACTCGGCCTCGCAGCCGCGGGCGCGCAGCAGCGCCGCGCTGGCTTCGGAGCGGCCGGGCGGAATCACCTGGTCCTCGGCGCCGGCGCCGAGGAAAAAGCGGGTCGCGGCGGGCCATGGCTCCTCTTTTTGCAGCCGCTCTTTCAGCGGCAGGTAGCCGGACAGGGCGACCACCGCGCCCAGCGGCTCGGGGGCCCGCAGGGCGGTGAGCAGCGCCAGCGCCGCCCCCTGCGAAAAGCCCACCAGGATGAAATCCGCGGCCGCAAGGCCCATGGCCTGGCGCTGCTCGGCGATGAGAGCCGTGACGGTCGCGGCGCTGGCTTCGAGGCCGGCGGCGTCCTCGGCGGCCTCGAGGTCCGGCTCGCGGATGTCGTACCAGGCCGGCATGCGCATCCCCATGTTGATGCTGACCGGGCGCACCGGCGCGTCCGGCAGCAGCCAGCGCGCGTCCGGCGCCAGCAGCGGCGCCAGCGGGGCGAGGTCGGCGCCCGAGGCGCCAAGGCCGTGCAGCGCGACGACGCAGCGCGCCGCCGGCGGCGTCGCGGGCGCGATCTCAAGCATCGGCCGGGCGGCCGTCGTAGCCGGCGCCGATGCGCGCGTACAGCGCGTCCCAGTCGAAGCGCGGCCCGGGATCGGTCTTGCGGCCGGGCGCGACGTGGCAGTGGCCGACCACCGCGCGGATGCTCGGGTAGGCGGCGGTGAGCCGGTCCAGCAGCCGGCCGAGCGCGCGGTACTGCGCCGGGGCGTAGGGGCGGCGGTCGCTGCCGCTGAGCTCGATGCCGAGCGAGTAGTCGTTGCAGGCCGGCCGCCGCCGCCAGCTCGACTCGCCGGCGTGCCAGGCGCGCCGCGCGCAGCTGACGAACTGGACCACGCCGCCGGCGCGGTCGATCAAAAAATGGGCCGAGACCCGCAGGCCGCGCAGCGCCGGCAGGGGCGGCCGGTTGGCAAACAGCGCGGCGACGCCGGCGGGGTCGAAGTCGCCGGGCGGGACCGCGATGCCGTGCAGGACCACCAGCTCGACCCCGCAGCCGGCCGGCCGCGCGTCGCAGTTGGGCGACGGGACGCGGAGGACGCCGGGCAGCCAGCCGCGGCCGGCGGGGAGCGGGCTCACGCGCCGCCGAGGCGCCGCCGGCAGCGCGCCAGGTCCGCGGGGGTGTCGACGCCGGCGACGAAGGAGGCGGCCCGCAGCAGCCGCAGCCGCCAGCCGGCCGCGAGCCAGGACAGCTGCTCGAGGCCCTCTTCTTTCGCGAGCGCGGCGGCAGGCAGGGCGGCGGCCCTGGCCAGGCGGCCGGGCGCGAAGGCGTAGACGCCGATGTGGCCGAGGTGGCGGCGGGCGCCGTGCGGGACCGCGGCGCGCGAGAAGTACAGCGCGCGGCCGTCGGCGGCCGCGACCGCCTTGACCACCGCCGGGTCCCGCGCCTGGGCCGCGGTGATCGGCGCCGCGGCGGTGGCGACGTCGCAGCCGCCGGCCGCGGCGGCGGCCGCGGTCCGGCGCAGCAGGGCCGGGCCGATCTCGGGCATGTCGCCCTGGACGTTGAGGACGACGCCGCGCAGCCGCAGTTTCTTGGCGGCGTGGGCGACGCGGGCGGTGCCGTTCGGGCAGGGCGGCGTCAGCAGGGCGTCGAAGCCGGCCGCCTCGACCGCGTCCTTGATCAGGGGCGAGTCGGTCGCGGCGACCAGCGTCGCGGGCTTGGCCTTGGCGACCTGGCGCAGGACCCGGACCACCAGCGGGACGCCGCCGATGGCCGCGAGCGCCTTGCGCGGCAGCCGGGTCGATTCCAGCCGCGCGGGGACGACGGCGCTGAACTCAGGCGGCGCCGGGCTCATGGTTTTCGGCCTCCTCGCTCAGCAGCACCGGGACGCCGTCTGCGGTCACCGGATAAGCCAAATGGCAGGCGGGGCACAGCAGTTTCTTGCCGCCGTCGATGCGCTTGAGCGGGCCCTTGCACTCGGGACAGGCGAGGATGTCGAGCAGGTCAGGCTTGCCGGGTGCGTCGGTCAATCTCTTCTACCATGGGCGCCGGCAGGACGTGGCGCTGTTCGAGCACCGCGACGCGCCGATCGGGGCCGTCCGGCGGCAATTTTATTGCGTCCTTGGCGGTGGTCGCGAGCCAGGGCGCGTCGACGCCGGCGAGGTCGGCCGCTTGGTAGCGGTGATGGTCGGCAAAGGCGAGCTCGCGGACCGGCTCAATGCCGAGGCGGCGCAGCGCCGCGAAGAAGGCTTCGGGCTCGGCGATCCCCGCGCAGGCGGCGATCTTTTCCTTTGCAAGCTCGGCCGGGTCGATGGGCGCGCCGGTACGGTCGCGCAGCTCCTCGGACTCGAGCTTGAGCTCCTGCTCGCCCTCGCCGGCGGGGCCGCCGCGCCGCACCACCCAGTCGACCGCCGCCAGCCGGGAGGCCGGCTCGCGCAGCGGCCCGGCCGGCAGCGGCCAGCGGTTGCCGAGGCCGTAGCCGGCGCTGAGCACGACGATCTCGACGTCGCGTTGCAGGGCGTAGTGCTGCAGGCCGTCGTCGCTGATGACGACATCGATGCCGGGATTGTTTGCAAGCAGCAGGCGGGCGGCGGCGGGGCGGTCGGCGCCGACCGCGGCCGGCAGTCCCGCCGCGTGCAGCAGCAGCGGCTCGTCGCCGACTTCCGCCGGCGCGCTCGCCTCGGTGACCAGCATTGGGACGCGGCCGGCACGGCCGTAGCCGCGGCTGACGACGCCGGGCCTGCGGCCGCGCGCGCGCAGCTGCCGGGCGAGGGCGAGGACGGTCGGGGTCTTGCCGCCGCCGCCGGCGGTGAGGCAGCCGACGACGACCACCGGCAGCGGGCAGCGCCACGAGCGCAGCAGGCCGCGGCGGTAGGCGGCGCGCCGCAGCGCGGCGGCCAGCCAAAACAGTCCGGCCGCCGGCAGCAGCAGGGCGCTGCGCCAAGTCCGCCGGCGCCACAGCCGCCGCATGCTGGTTTCGATCATCCGCACAGGGGCCCGGTCGGTAGAATCTGCGCCCAAGAGTTTAATGGCAGAGGGCAAGGGCGGACTCGCGGCGGTCGCGCTGTGCGGCGGCGCGGGCGCGCGGCTGTGGCCGCTGTCGCGCGCCCAGCTCGCCAAGCCCTTCGTCACCCTGCCGAGCGGCGGCACCCTGCTCGGCGAGCTGCTGGATTCGCTGCCCGGTCTCGGCGCCGACGCGGCGGTGCTGGTCACCAGCGCCGCGCAGGCGGCGCACTGCCGGGCGGCGGCGGCGGCGCGGTCCAAGCAATCGCCGCCGGCGACGGTGGTGGTCGAGCCAGCCGGGCGCGGCACCGCGCCGGCGATCGCGACCGCCGCGAAGCTGCTGCGCGCCCGGCATGGCGACGAGGTCTGTCTGCTGCTGCTGCCCGCCGACCATCACATCGCCGACCGGGCTGCCTTCGGCAAGGCCCTGCGGCAGGCTGAAAAAGTCGCCCGCGCCGAGCGCCGCCTCGTGCTGCTCGGCATCGAGCCGGACCGGCCGGCGACCGGCTACGGCTACCTGCAGCTCGGGGAGGCGCGGGACGGCTGGCGCGAGATCGCCGGCTTCAAGGAAAAACCCGACCGCGCCGAGGCCGAGCGGCTGCTCGCCGCCGGCGGCTACCTGTGGAACGCCGGCGTCTACGTCGCGACCGCCGCGGTGATCGAAGAGCAGATCGCCGCGCACGCGCCACAGGTCGCGGCGGTGGCCGCGGGCCTCGGGACCCCGCCGGCGCAGGGCGACTGGGAGCCGGCCGCCGAGGCCTACGGCGCCTATCCGTCGATCAGCATCGAATACGCGGTCTCCGAGCGCAGCGACCGGCTCGCGGCGGTCCCGGCCGCCTGCGGCTGGAGCGACCTAGGGACCTGGGACGACTGGCTGGCGACGCTGCCGGCCGATGAAAAAGGCAACCGCGTCGCCGGCGAGGTGGCGCTGGCGGACGCGGAAAACGTCGGGGCGCTGAGCGTCGGCGGCCGGCTGGTCGCGGTCGCGGGGGTGCGCGACGTCGTCGTCGTCGACGCGCCGGACGCGGTGCTGGTCACCGGCCGCGGCGCGGCGAACGCGGTGCGCGACGTCCACGCCGGACTGGCGGAACAAAAGCATCCGGCGGTGGACTCGCCGGCGCGGGAGGAGCGGCCGTGGGGGCGCTACCGGCTGCTGGGCCGCGGGCCCGGCTGGCAGGCGAAGAGCATCGAGGTCGAGCCCGGCCGCCGCCTGTCGCTGCAGTCGCACGCACACCGCAGCGAGCGCTGGACCGTGGTCCGCGGCCGCATCGAGGCGACCGTGGGCGAGGAAGTCACCGAGCTGGGGCCAGGCGACAGCTGCTTCATTCCGCAGGGCGCGAAGCACCGCATGGCCAACCCGGGGGCCGAGCTCGCCGAGCTGGTCGAGGTGCAGTTCGGGGAAGTCCTCGCCGAAGACGACATCGTCCGCTACGAGGACGACTTCGCCCGCTCATAGCCGGCGGAAGATCAGCCGGTTGCTGCAGACGTAGTTGAGCGCGAAGCCGGCGAGGACGCCGGCGAGGATCGCGAGCGGCTTGTGGGCGTCGAAGAAGGCGACGTGGGCGGTGAGCAGGTAGTAGACCAGGGCGTTGATCCCGAAGCCCGCCAGGGTCAGGGCGGCGAACAGCGCGAACTGCGGCCCGGCGCGCCGCCGCGGCCGGTCGTCGTAGGTGTAGACGCGGTTGAGCCACCAGGTGCACAGGTTCGCGGGCCAGTAGGAGACCAGCCGCGCGGCGAGGTGGCCGAGGCCGCCGGCCTGCAGCAGGAAAAAGCCGGCGAGGTCGACGAAGTAGCCGATCGCGCCGATGCCGCCCTGCATCAGGATGCGGAAGGCCGGCCAGCGGAAGCGGTAGAGGTTGAGGACGTGGCGGCCGTAGTTGTGCAGCTCGCGCAGGCTCATCTTGCTCTTGCCGTGCTGGCGGTCGGTGAAGTGGATCGGGACCTCGGCGATCGCGCCGCGGCCGAAGCCGCAGCGGACCGCGATTTCCAGCCCGATCTTGTAGCCGATCGGCCGCAGCTCGCCGGCGGGCCAGTCGGCGCGCCGCAGCATGAAAAACCCCGACATCGGATCGCGCATGCTCGTCAGCGGCCGCGCGAGCGAGGTCGCGACGAAGGTCGCGAGGTGCCGCACGATCGGCCAGCCGGCGTCGGTGCTCGCGTCGGCGACGTTGCGCGAGCCCACCACCATCTTGACCGCCGCGTCGCGCTTGAGGATCTCGGCCATCTGCGGCACCGCGGTGCTCGGATGCGACAGGTCGCCGTCCATCACCACGACGTAGGTCCCGCGCGCGAGCTTGGCGCCGTCGATCACCGCCAGCGCCAGGCCGCGGTCGCGGGTGCGGTTGAGCAGCCGGACCGGATCGTTTTTCGCGAGCTCGGCGCAGACCCGTTCGGTGCCGTCGCCGGACTCGTCGTTGGCGATGATCAGCTCCCAGCTCAGGCCGCTGGCGGCGAGGCCGGTACGGACGTGCTCGACCAGGTGCGGCAGGTTTTCTTCTTCGCGGTAGGTCGGGACCACGAAGGAGACGTCCGGCGCGGCGGCCTCGCTCACAGCCGCCCCCTGCAATAAAATAGGCGGTCCGCTCCGGCGGCGTTCACGGGTCTGTAGCTCAGCCGGTTAGAGCACTCGCTTGATAAGCGAGAGGTCGATGGTTCGAGTCCATCCAGACCCACCCTTTTGTTTTCGCTCAGCGCCGCAGCAGCGCGAGCAGCGCGTCGAGGCTCTCGTGGCTGCGGTAGCGCACCGTCAGCTGCCCGCCCTTGCCGCGCCGGGAGATGCTCACCCGCATGCCGAGCCGCGTCGACAGCTCCTCGCACAGCCGCGCGGTGTCGGCGTCGACGGCCGTTTGTTTTTTCGGCGGCCGCTTGGGGCCGGTTTCTTTTTGCGCCAGCGCCTCGGTTTGGCGGACGGTCAGGCCGCGCGCCGCGACCTCCTTGGCCAGCGCCAGCTGCCGCGCCGCCGGGGCTGAGGCGATCGCGCGGGCGTGGCCGGCGCTGATGCTTTCGTCGGCCAGCAGCTTGCGGACGCCGGGCGCGAGCTTGAGCAGCCGCAGCAGGTTGGACAGCGCCGGCCGCGACATGCCCAGCGCGGCGGCCATGTCGCTGACCGAGGAGCCCAGCTCCTTGATCAGGTTGCGGGCGGCGGCGGCCTGCTCGAGGGCGCTGAGGTCCTGGCGCTGGATGTTCTCGACCAAGGCGGCGAGCATCGCGTCGCGGTCGCTGCATTCTTTCACCACCACCGGGACGCTGGCGAGGCCGGCGCGCTGCGCGGCGCGCCAGCGCCGCTCGCCGGCGATGATCTCGTAGTCCTCGCCGCGCGGCCGGACTAGGATGGGCTGCAGGACGCCGCGCGCCGCGACGGTCTGGGCGAGCTCGTCGAGGGCCTTGGGGTCCATCCGGGTCCGCGGCTGGAAGGGGCTGGGCCGCAGCCGCTTCGGCGCGACCTCGAGGGCGCGGCCGGCGGCGTCGCCGGCGCCGGCGCTGAAGATCTCGCCGAGGCTGCGGCCGAGGCCCTTGGCCTTGGCGCTCATCGGCACTTGCGCTCGAACTCGTCGGCGAGCGCCTCGTAGGCCCGGGCGCCGCTGCAGCCGCGGTCGAAGTGAATCACCGGCTTGCCGTGGCTCGGCGCCTCGGCGAGCCGCACGTTGCGCGGGATCGAGGTCTCGAACAGCAGCGAGCCGAACTGCCGCCGCAGGCCCTCGCTGACCTGCCGCGCGAGCAGCGTGCGCGGGTCGTGCATGGTCCTCAGCAGGCCGGCGAGGCGCAGGCCGGGGTTGTGGGCCTGGCGGATGCGGGCGAGGTTGGCGGCGAACTCGCGCAGGCCTTCAAGGGAGAAGTAGTCGCACTGCAAAGGGACGAGCAGGCCGTCGGCCGCCGCCAGGCAGTTGTAGGCCAGAAAGCCCATCGCCGGCGGCGTGTCGATGATGACATGGTCATGGCGCGCTTGGGTAAGTTTATCCCGCAGGACGCGCTGCCAGCCGTCGCCGCGCTCCTCGAAGCCGAACTCGGCGGCCGCCAGCGCCGGGCCGGCCGGCACCGCCGCGAGCCGGGGAAAGGGGGTCGGCGCCGCCGCGGCGGCGAGGTCCGCGTCGGCCGCGAGCAGCGCCGCGGTCCCGGTCCCGTCCGCCGCCAGCGGCAGGCCGACCGAGACGGTGGCGTTCGCCTGCGGGTCGGCGTCGATCAGCAGGACCGAACGGCCGCGCGCCGCGAGGCAGGCGGCGAGGTTGACCGCCGTCGTGGTCTTGCCGGTGCCGCCCTTGCGGTTGGCGACCGCGACCGTCTTCACGTCGCCTCGGCCTCGACGAGGTGCCGCGAGGGGCGGCCGTCGGCCGGGCCGCAGGCGACCAGCCGCCAGCCGCCGAGCTGTTCGAGCTCGGCGATCTCGGCCGCCGGTTCGCGGGCCTTGAGCGCCAGCAGCCGGACGCCGGGCGCGGTGAACCGCCGCGCCAGCCGCGCGACCGCCGCCAGCCGCGCGAGGCCGCGGACGCATAAAAGCCGCGGCGGCTTTGCTGGCCGCCACTGCTCGACGCGGGCATGGACGACGGCCGCGTTGCGGACGCCGAGCTCGATCACCGCCTGCTGCAAAAAAGCGCACTTGGAAGCCTCGGCCTCGACCAGCGCCACCGGCCGCCGCGGCTGCAGCAGCGCCAGCGGCAGGCCCGGCAGGCCGGCGCCGGCGCCCAGGTCGCAGGCCGGCCCCGGCAGCTCGCGCGCCCGCTGCAGCAAGGGGCGGCAGTCGCGCACTAGATTAAGGATGGCGGCGGGGCCGCGGGCGCCGACCAGGTTGTGGACCTTGGCCCACTTCGCAAGCAGCGCGACGTAGGCCTCGAGCCGCGCGATGGCGGCGGCGGAGGCCTGCGGGAAGCTCTGCGAGAGGGTGGCGCCTGGCGCCTGCTCAGGCACGCCGGCGCCTGTCGAGGTGCAGCCGCAGCAGCGACACCGCCGCCGGCGTCAGCCCGCTGAGGCGCGCGGCCTGGCCGAGGGTCGCCGGCCGGTGCAGCCGCAGCTTCTCGCGCGCCTCGTTCGACAGGCCGTGGACGCCGGCGAAGTCCAGGTCCGCCGGCAGGATCAGGTCCTCGAGCTCGCGTTCGCGCTGGAGGCTGTGCCGCTGGCGCTCGATCAGGGGGCCGTACTTGCAGCGCGCCTCGATCTCGGCGGCGGCGCGGCGGCTGAGCTTGGCCCGGCCCGGCAGGCGGCCGTAGCGCGCCTGCGGCCGGGCCAGCCACTTGAGCGCCGGCTGCGGCGGCCGGCTGCCGGCCGCCGGGACCGTCACCTTGGCGAGCCGCGCCATCTCGGCCTCGACCTCCTCCTGGTGGCGCAAGGCGGCGTCCCGCCGCTCCTCGGACACCAGCCCCAGCTCGGCGCCTTGTGCGGTGAGGCGCAGGTCGGCGTTGTCCTCGCGCAGGCTGAGGCGGTGCTCGGCGCGGCTGGTGAACATCCGGTAGGGCTCGGTGACGCCCTGGGCGGTGAGGTCGTCGACCAGCACGCCGAGGTAGGACTCGGCGCGGCCGGGCACCCAGGCTTCGCGGCCGGCGAGCCGCAGCGCGGCGTTGGCGCCGGCGACCAGGCCCTGGGCGGCGGCCTCCTCGTAGCCGGTGGTGCCGTTGATCTGGCCGGCGAAGTACAGGCCCTCGATCTGCCGCACCGCCAGGCTCGGGTCCAGCGCCCGCGGGTCGTAGTAGTCGTACTCGACCGCGTAGCCCAGCCGCGTCAGCCGCGCTTCTTCGAGCCCTGCGATCGAGCGCACCAGCGCCTCCTGCGCCGCCGCCGGCAGCGCGGTGGAGATGCCGTTGGGGTAGACCTCGGCGGTGTGCAGGCCCTCGGGCTCGAGGAAGATGCGGTGGGCGTCGCGGTCGGCGAAGCGCGTCACCTTGTCCTCGATCGAGGGGCAGTAGCGCGGTCCGGCGCCGCTGATCGCGCCGCTGTACACCGGCGAGTCCTTGAGGTGGCGGCGGACGATGGCGTGGCTGCGCTCGTTGGTCGCGGTCAGGTGGCAGGCGACCTGCCGCGGCCGGCGCGGCGGCGGCCCCAGCAGGCAGAAGCTCGGCAGCGGCCGCGCGGTCGGCTGGCTCTCGAGCCGGCCGTAGTCGATGCTGCGGCCGTCGAGGCGCGGCGGCGTCCCGGTCTTGAGCCGGCCCACGGGCAGGTTCAGCTCGCGCAGGCAGGCCGCCAGCCTGGTCGCCGGCGCGTGGCCGGCGCGGCCGCCGGCCGCCGAGCTCTTGCCGGTGTGCATGACGCCGGCGAGGAAGGTCCCGGCGGTCAGCACCAGCGCGGCGCAGGACACCAGGCCCGCGGCCTTGAGGCGGGCGCCGGCCACCTTGTTGTTCTTGACGACGAGCTCCTCGACCTCGTCCTGGACCAGCTCGATCAGCGGCTCGGCCTCGACCAGCTGCCGCACCGCGGTCCGGTACAGGCTGCGGTCGGCCTGGGCGCGGGTGGCGCGCACCGCCGGGCCCTTGCGGGTGTTGAGGATGCGGTAGTGGATGCCGGCGCGGTCGGCGGCCTTGGCCATGACGCCGTCGAGGGCGTCGATCTCGCGGACCAGGTGGCTCTTGCCGATGCCGCCGATCGCCGGGTTGCAGGACATCTGGCCGATGGAGTCCAGGCTGTGGGTCGCCAGCAGCACCGGCAGCCCGAGCCGCGCCGCCGCGGCCGCCGCCTCGACGCCGGCGTGGCCGCCGCCGACCACCAGCACCCGCGGCGAAGCTGGCCGCCCGCGCGGCATGCGCCGCCTCCGCTAGCCGGCCGCGGCGCTGCCGTCGAGGATGTTCGGCGGCAGGCTGCGGCGCTCCCAGTCGGCGATCAGCCGCAGCATGCCGCGGCGGTCGGCGCAGGCGTCGGCGGCCTCGATGAAGACGCCGTCCGACAGGATGCGCGACATGATCGACAGGATCTTGAGGTGGATGTCGCTGGCCTTGTCGGGCGCGAGCAGCACGAACAGGTGCTTGACCCGGTCCTCGGGGCCGTCGTACTGGAAGGGCTCCTTCGCCCGCAGGTAGGCGACGATCGGGGCCGCGAGGTCGTCGACCTTGGCGTGCGGGATCGCGACGCCGCGCTGGATCATGGTCGAGCCGAGGCGCTCGCGGTCGAGCAGGCTGCTGAAGACCTTGCCGCGGTTCGGGCCGTCGGCGTTCTCCACCGCCAGGCTGATCTCCTCGAAGACCCGCTTCTTGCTCTCGGCGGCGACGTCGAGCAGCACCAGGCTCTCGACCAGCAGCTGCGAGGGCAGGATCAGCCGCGGCGCGCTCATCGGACGCTGGCCTTCATGCCGCGGAAAGTCTCGAGCTGGCGCCGCAGCTTGCCGGCCGCGGCGTCGATGGCGCGGTACATGTCGCGCTGGCTGGCCGCCTTGGCGACGAAGTCGCGGCCGCCGTAGTGGCAGCTGAACTCCGCGTAGTGGCGGCGGGACTCGGTGCTCAGCAGCACCGCGCAGCGCGGCGGCGGCTCCGCGAGGTGGTCGCAGGCCTTGCGCGCGCGCGCGGCGGCGCGCTCGCGCAGCGCCGGCGTCACCGACATGTGCCTGCCCGATACGACGATCTGCATGGGGCGGTGATTCTATTGCCTGGCGCGCCGCAGCCGGGCCGGCAGCAGGCCGGCGCGCTCGCGGTGCTTGGCGGCGGTGCGGCGGCTGACCTTGACGCCGGCCGCATGCAGGCGTTCGGCGAGGGCCGCGTCGCTCAGCGGCGCGGCCGGATCCTCGGCCCGCGCCAGGGCGCGGATGCTCTCCTGCAGGGCGCCGGCCGCGCCGCCGCCGCCGGTCGCGCGCTGCAGCAGGGCGCGCAGCGGGATGGTCCCCCAGGGCCCGGCGATGCTCTTGTCCTTGATCACCGTCGACAGGGTGCTCAGCGCCAGGCCGGTCGCCGGCGCCAGGTCGCGCAGCCGCAGCGGCCGCAGCGCGGCGGGGCCCTCGCTGAAATAGCCGCGCTGGCCGTCGACCAGCGCCTGGGCCACCGCCAGCAGCGTCTGCTGCCGGAAGCGCAGGCCGCTGACCAGCGCGCCGGCCTCGCGCGCCAGCCGCAGCCAGCGCCGGTCGCCGGCGGCGCGGGCGGCGGCGCGGTAGTCCTCGTTGAGGCTCACTTCGGGGGCGGCGCGCAGCCGCGCCCGCCAGTAGCCGCGCTCGGCCGCCGCGACCAGGTCGGGGGCGGCGTAGGCGGCCGCCGCGGCGTAATCGTTGGCGACGTTCGGCTTGAGCTGGCGGATGACGCCGGCGACCTCCGGCGGGCAGGATTTCGGCAGCAGGTCGAAGCGGTTGCGCGCCAGCAGGCCGAAGTGGTCGCGGACCGCCTTGGCCGCCGCCTTGGTAAGGGGCGTCGCCGGCAGGGCGGCGAGCTGCAGCAAAAGGCAGTCGGCGAGGTCGCGGGCGCCGACGCCGGCCGGATGCAGGCCGCGGATCGCGGCCCGGGCCGCCCGGGCGCG
>MEIE01000069.1 GCA_001750625.1 Candidatus Amphirhobacter heronislandensis | reverse complement strand
CCGCTTGGTTGGGTCCGTCGCCTGCGGCGTAGCGCTTCAAGTCGTAGCCGGCACAAAAGGCTTTGCCGGCGCCGGAAAGCACCATCACGTGGATGCCTCGGTCCGAGTCGGCATGCCGCACGGTATCGGCGAGTTCGCCCGGCATGTCGTCATCGATGGCGTTCATGACTTCGGGGCGATTGAGAACGATGCGCGCCAAGCGGCCGTCTTTTTCCAGCGTCACCTTTTTCATCTTCGCTCCTTATATCGCAGCGGCTCGGATTGTTCCTTGGGCTTCGTGCCGGAGTCGCATGCCTGCTGCGTAAGGCACATCTGAGGCTTGTCCGAACCGGAAGGCCAAGACAGTGGCAGTTGGCTCGTCTTCCGGGGATATCGGTGGTTTCTTGCCAAAAAACAGTCCTGCGCGGCAACGTGCGTGCAATCCGACTCTATCCGCAAACGGAGGAAGCCACTTCCGTTCCTCTCTATGCGCTTTTCGGATTATCGGACGGCGCTGCACTGGAAGAATGTCCTGAATTTCGTCTCATCGGGCTCGCCGTGCGGCCAAGAAATCGAGTCCGCTCTTCGCGCATCCGAGAAGATCGTTTCTCCACGAAAAATCTTTGGGGTGTTCTGCCGGTCTGTCGGGTGTGGGGAATCAACCGTATAGGCGTCTATAGTCATCCGGATCGGCCACTGCCGGTCGTTCTTCGTGCTGGCGCCCGAGACCGAACGGCGCGATACACGATGCAGCTTTGATCGATGCCATCGAGCAGGTCGAACATGTGTCGGGAGAGTCCGTTCCATAGCGAGGGATATCGCAAGGTGCGGGGCGCGCTTGGCACAAACAAAGGCATTCCGCCCATCGAGGGTGCGGGTCTTGCTGATCATGCGCCAAACAACGGCATGATCGCCAATTCTTGTCGGGAGCCGATCCTGCGCCCTACCTTCTCACGATGGAACCATCATCCTCGTCGAGAAGTCGATGAGATATGGGGCACTGACATGACCACGACCGCTTCGAGCACCGGAACGTCTTTGTGGACATCGACCATCTTTCGGCCGCCTGCATGGGGCTGCACGCCGCCGAGCCGGGCACGCGCATCGAGGCGTTGGAGCCGATCCGCCAAGTGGTGTGGATGCGCTTTTCAAGCCATCGGCAAGGACATCGCTGTGAGCCTTGCCCGTTCGCCAAAGGGTCGCAGTCTGTCGCCATACTTTTCTTTGGCGAGATCTGTTGGTCGGAAATCGACTCGTCGCAGCCCCTCGTTCGCTTATGTCAAGGCAACAGTTGTGCCGATCGATTCATCCGCACCATCAAGGAAAACCTGCTGTGGCTGAAGACCTATTCGTGCATTGAGTATCTGCAACGAGCGTGCCTGCGGTTCAAGGACGAGCACGACAAACATTGGTTGGTCGAGTGTCACGGATATCGCGCACCGAGCCAATTCACGCACGATGCGATGGATGAAATCTCGATCGCCGCTTAACCCATAGATCTGTCTCAGTAGCCCCAGTGCGCTACACCATATCCAGCAAACCAGAGTATCATTGCGCAGATCGTCATTAATCGCATGATTGGAATTCTTTGCACTCGTCAGCGCAGTAGACAAAAGAGAGCCGATCGAAATTCTCACCGATGCATGATGCGGGGGCGTTCATATCAGCGCAAACGTCAATTGCCATCTGATGAATGAAGACCCTGCATGCCTCGCATGGTGAGCCTATCAAGAGCTCGAGCAACTCGCCCTTAGTAGCAGCGAACGCACTGACAGTGAACGAGAGAACCAGAAACAGCAAAATGTTCCGTGCCATGATGGACACTCCTTGAAAGTCAGAATCGAAAACCCAAAACGTAGAAATGATCGCCGGATAGCACCGAAGCGTAAGAGCGCGCGCCGAGGGTGCATCGGTTCAGTAGCACTGTAGCACGCCGTCGGATACACGCTCGCTATGCATCGTCCCAGCCCTTGATTACGAAACAATCGTCATTGTACCCATCCCGAGCAATGCGATGGGAGAATATCCGAAAGGAAACACGATCAGACTATGGCGCGTTTTCTTCATAAAAGATGTGCACATGCCAAAGGGTGGAGGAGAAGCCGAAAATCTTTCCGTGCAGGTAGATACGATAAATCATGATGTACTCCTTTTTTGGATATAGGCTCGCTACACGCAGCCCCGGAAGTGATCCATGAGTCTTTCAGAGTGCAGCATCACATCATCGAAAGCAAAAAAATCTTCACTCATCCGTAAGCGAACTTCGATAACGCTGAAATCAGTTTCCAAGAAATGGATATGATCAAAACGGAGTTGATCGTGCGATTCGATCTCGAATTTGCGTCAAGCCTCAACGACACCATGAACGGCTTCCATCAGATCGGTACCGGCGGAAACAGGATTATCCTGCCGAACGAAGATACAAAATGGCATGTACCGGGGACGGTGGATTCCGGCGCATGCCAAGAAACCGAGCAAGTCATCAATCCGGTACCTAACCTACCAACCAAACGACCGAGAGCATCGACCACCGAATCACGTAGTAAAGGGCTCCGGTATGGCAATAACTCCAAGAGAGAAGGAAAAAGCGCGTGTTGTCTGAAAGTCAACAGTGCATCTATGGCGATAACCCGCCCACGGACACGCATCAAGCCGAGGTTGGCGCAATATGCCGTACAGTGCAGGAGCGCACCGATGCTCGTGCAGGGCATTGCAATGGACGCTATTATTATCGCAGTTATGCGATGGAACCGTCATCGATCCGATCAAAGGGCGGCAGGAGCGGTCGCCATGGGGGGACGAGGCAGTCGCCGCCGGCGACTGAAGCCGCTGGACAGGCCTGAGCTAGGCAATAGCCCATCTTTCGTCGAGCGAACCGACACCAAGGGACCAAGCAAAGCGATCGGCTCACAGTCCGCCGAAGATATTGGCCGCTTGCGTAAAAACCACCGATGCCGGTGAGCATGCCCAACCCCCCGTGCACCGAGATGCGCCACAATCCGCCGATGCATCGGCGCTACCGGCCTTTGGAGTCGATGTCCGCCACGCCGCGATCACGCCGATTGTCCCGTTTCTTGCGGATAGCCCGATATGACCTCGTATGATCCACGCATGGATGCGGTGCCCTTCGGCAACAAACGCAGGCCTTGTCGCCCTTCGAATCGGTGCCGGTCGCCAATCAAGGCGGTCGACCCGCTCATCATCGAAGCACCGGGACCTGCGCGCAAAAACCACGACCTCCGTTCGTAGGCCATCGCCATTCGCCCGATATCCCGAGTATCATCGGCACTTGGCCCGCATGATTGCGTCCCCCCGATCCTTCGCAAAAGGCTCGCCCGGGCAAGCCCCGCCATTCGCAAAGGCGCGCGCGAAAAGGCGCAACGCATCCCCCGCCGCCCTTGTACGAGCGGCGGAAGGGGGATAGAGTCAGCATATCGACTTCCCGACTCACCCCGCAAGATCGTTCTCGTATCCCCATCGAAGGAGGTATACCGATGAAAAAGACAGCATTGACGGTGCTTGCTTGGCTTGCCGGCAGCCTGCTGGCGACAAGCGCTTTGGCGGCGACCTTGAATATCCACAACGGCGCCGATCCCACCTCTTTGGACCCCCATAAACTCGGCGGCGATTGGGAAAACCGCATCGCCGGCGACATCTTCGAGGGGCTGGTGACGGAAGACAGGGGCGCCGAGCCGATCCCGGGTCAGGCGGAATCGTGGACGATATCCGATGACGGCTTGGTCTATACCTTCAAGTTGCGAGACGGGATCCAGTGGACCGACGGCAAGCCGGTCACCGCAAACGACTTCGTCTTCGCCTTCCAGCGTCTGATGGATCCGGCCGAGGCCGCCAAATACGCCTACTTGCAATACCCCATCAAAAATGCCGAGGCCATCAACTCCGGCGAGATCACCGATCTCGATCAGCTAGGCGCCAAGGCCATCGATGACCGCACCTTGGAAATCACCTTGGAGCAGCCGACGCCCTATTTCATCGGCGCATTGACCCACTACACGGGCTTTCCGATCCCGGAGCACGTGGTCGAAGCCAAGGGCAATGATTGGGTCAAGATCGAAAATATCGTCACCAACGGACCTTATCAACCCGTCGACTGGGTGCCGGGCTCTCATGTAACGACGAAGAAAAACCCCCGTTATTACGATGCCGACAATGTCAAGATCGAGAACGTGAAGTTTTTCGTTCTCGAAGATCAATCGGCGGCCCTCAAACGCTATCGATCCGGCGAGTTTCATATCCTGACCGAATTCCCCACCGACCAATATGAATGGATGCAGGAAAACCTGCCCGGTCAGGCACAGGTCGCCCCCTTCGCCGGTTTGTATTACTACAGCATCAACAACACCAAAGCGCCTTTCGATAACGCCGATGTCCGGCAGGCGCTTTCGATGTCCATCAACCGAGAGGTCATCGGGCCGCAGATACTGGGCACCGGCGAACTGCCCGCGTATTCGTGGGTTCCTCCGGGCATGGCGAATTACGGATCGCCCGAAGAGGTCACTTGGAAAGACCTGCCCTATAAAGAAAAAGTGGCGCAGGCGAAAGAACTGCTGGCCAAAGCCGGCTTTTCGAGCGACAACCCCTTGAAGTTGCAGCTACGCTACAACACCAACGAAAACCACAAGCGGATCGCCGTTGCGGTGGCCGCCATGTGGAAACCTCTGGGAGTGGAGGTGGAACTGTACAACACCGAAACCAAGGTTCATTATGACGAACTGCAAGAGGGAATCCTCGATGTCGCCCGCGCCGGTTGGCTCGCCGACTACAACGATGCCGATAATTTCCTCAATCTGTTGAAGAGCGGGGTGCCCTATAACTACGGCCGTTATAGCAACCCCGAATTCGATCGATTGCTGAATGAGGCCAACGCCACCACCGATACCAAGGCCCGAGAAGCCCTGCTCAAACAAGCCGAAAGAGTGGCGATGGATGATTCGGCTTCGATACCCATCTACTATTATCTTTCGCGCAATGTGGTTTCCCCCAAAGTCAAAGGCTTCGAGAACAACGCCTTCGACATCCACCGCACGCGCTGGTTGGAACTCGTTGAATAGCCATAATAGCCATTAGCCACACGAGCATCGGGAATGCCGCGCACCCCCTCGGCGGTGCGCGGCAACCCGCAGCCGGCCCATGTTGCGTTATGCCCTAAGGCGTTTGGCGTCGACAATCCCGGTATTGTGGATTGCCATCACCGCCTGTTTTTTCATCCTGCGCTTGGCCCCCGGCGGCCCCTTCGACGGCGAACGACCCTTGCCGCCCACCATCAAGGAAAATCTCGAAGCCCACTATCACCTCGACAAACCCTTGGTCGAGCAATATCTGATCTATCTATCCAAAGT
>MEIE01000068.1 GCA_001750625.1 Candidatus Amphirhobacter heronislandensis | reverse complement strand
CGCAGGACGGGACTGGGCGCCGCGGCGCGCCGGTTTTTGCTTTGCCTTCATTGAGGCTTCTTCGGGCCGGCTAGGGCCCTCTTCATCTGGGCGATGCCTGTACGGAGCAGGACTATGATCGGGTGCGGCTCGAACGCTGGCGCCGGAGACGACGCGCTTGTCCTGCCGCCCGCCTTGTCCGCGTGCGCCCGGAGCGGCTTCTTCGATCCGGACAGCGCCCACTTCATCTCCGCCACGCCTGTACGGAATAGTTCCACGATCGGGTGCGGCTCGAACTTCGGCGCCATGATCAGTCCTCCTGCCTGTCCTTCCTGCCGCCCGGCAGCCCCCGCAGCTCGGCCAGGGCGTTCCGCATGTTCGCCATGCCCGTCTGGAACAGGATTATCAGCGGATGGAGCTCGAGCTCCGGTTCCGGCGAAGGACCCCTTCCTTCCCGGTCTTCTTGCCTTCCCGCACGCTCGTTCATCATGCCTGCCTGCAAGCTCCGCCTCGCCCACAAGCCCCTACCGCAAGCCAGCGCGCCGGCCCAGCGAGGCTTTCGGGCCTCTCATCATGAGCCGCCACAGCCTCTTCGCGGGGATTCTGCCCAGCGAAATCGCCCCTTCCAAGAACGACCTCACCAGCCTCCTTTGCCGTTTGGTCATCGGTCCTTCCTGTCTCTCTGGGCCGGCTTCTTCCCGATCAGGATTTTGAAGTCTGCGATTGCGGACTGGACAATGCCGATCAGGGGGCTGATGCCCAGCGTCGTCACGCTGCGGGCAATCGCTTCGGCGGGAGTCTCCCTGTAGGTTCTTCTGCCCCTCTCTTTCATCGTCCGTCCCCAGTTTATGGGATTGGGGTGATTTTATTACAACTTTGCGTCTTGTGCGCAATTCGCTGTCCAGAGGGCTGGGCCAGGCCTAGCCCGCAACATCCCCTACTTCTGCTTCTGGGGCTTTTCCTTTGCTGGGGCTGGCGGCTTCTTCGGCCAGCAGGCCATCCCTTTGCGAATGAGTCCCACGATTGGGGACACTCTCGGTTTCGGAGCCTGGCACATGAAACCAAGTTTATCATACTCGAGGGCAAGCAGCCCTATGTTCCCTATCGCATTTGATTTCATGAGTCCAGCTGCATTTGGCGCACCAAAAGCCATTCTGGCCTCATGGCCGATAAGAAACAGCAGGGAGGGAACGAAGACAATTCCTAGAAGGACTAGGAAAATGTCCGACACGCCCGTAAGGAGCATTGCGAAGCGGCGCTTTACTGTTTGGGCTTCTTCTTCTTCTCCGGGCCCCTGATTGCCAGCTTCAGGTTCTCCATCCCCGACAGGAACAGGCCCACTATCGGAGATATGCTGAATTCGGGAGGGGGAGGAGGAGTCTCCTTCGGTCCCTGTTTCTGTTCGCTCATGTTTATCCTCCTGTTTAGGCCTACTAGAGATCCGCCACAATTACAATTTATTCCTTGCTGCCCGCCCGCCGTTCCTGTCACAGAGCCCGGCGCGGCCCTAGTCCTTGGCGCTCCAGGGGATCGCGCGCTGGTCCAGCGTCCCGGTCAGGTCAGCCACCGCCGCTGCCACCGCGGCCTCGTCGGCGCCGCTGCAGACCAGCTCGCTGAAATAGCTGCCGTCCCGCTCCTGCGGGTAGCTGCCGAGCTCGAGCCCGGGGTGCCGGTCCTGGACGGCGGCGAGGTCGGCCGCGACCTCGCTCTCGCCGACATGGACCGTGATGGTCCGCGATCGCAGCCGCGGCCCCTGGGGCAGGCTGTCCAGCGCCGTCGCCACCATGCCGGCGAAGATCCGCGGCACCCCGGCGAAGACGTAAACGTTGCCGATGCGGTAGCCCGGGGCCGGCGTGCCGGCGCAGAACACCAGCTCGGCGCCCTCGGGGACGTCGGCCATCGTCAGCCGCGACGCCGTCGCCTCCCTGCCGCTCGCCTCGTAGTGCTCCCGCATCCGCCGCTCGGCCTCCGGGTGCCGGACCACCGGCACCCCGAAGGCCGCCGCGACGCAGGCGGTGGTGATGTCGTCGTGGGTCGGGCCGATGCCGCCGGAGGTGAACACCAGCTCGTACCGCGCCCGCAGCGCGTCGAGCCCCGCGACCACCTCGTCGCGCTCGTCGCGGACCACGCGGGCCTCGGCCACCCTGATGCCGCGGCCGCGCAGCGCCTCGGCCAGGACCGCCAGGTTGCGGTCGCGGGTCCGCCCCGACAGGATCTCGTTGCCGATGATCAAAAAGGCCGCCCGCGGCGGCCGCTCAGCCATCGGCCAGCCGGATCGCGAAGCGGCGGTTGCGGCGCCCCTTCTTCTCCACCTTGCCCAGCTCGACGCGGCCGATCTCGGCGGTCGAGCGGACGTGGGTGCCGCCGCAGGCCTGCAGGTCGATGCCCTCGATCTCCACCAGCGAGACCTTGGCCGCGTCCGCCGGCGGCGGCGCCGCCAGCGTCCGGACCAGCTCGGGGCGTTCGGCGAGCTCGGCGGCCGCGATCCAGCGCGTCCGGACCGGCGCGTCGGCCGCGACGAACTCCGCCAGCCGCGCCGCGACCGCCTCGCGGTCCGGCGGCTCGGGCATGTCGAAGTCCAGGCGGCCGGAACCGGCGTCGACCCGGCCGCCGGTCACCGGCAGGCCGACCGCCGCGCACAGCAGGTGCAGCGCGGTGTGGGTGCGCATCAGCAGGTGCCGCCGCTCCCAGTCCAGCGAGGCGATGACGTCCGCCCCGACCGGCAGCGCGGCGGCGGCGAGGTGGCGGATGCCGCCGCTGGCGTGGACGGTGTCGCTGACCTCGACCTCGTCTTCGCCGCACAGCAGCCGGCCGCGGTCGCCGGCCTGGCCACCGCTCGCGGCGAAAAACACCGTCCGGTCGAGAACGACGCCGTCGGCGTCGGCCTGCAGGACCTTGGCCTGGCAGGTCTTCAGATAAGGATCGTCGCGGTACAGCGCGGCGGTCACGGCGGCCGGCTCCGGCGCGCTCAGTCGTCGAGGGCCTTGGCCGCGACCGAGGAGTCGTCCTCGCCGTGGCCCTGGCCGATGACCTTCTCAAGCCGCGCCCGGAACTCCTCGGCGCTCGGGACCTCGACCCCGCAGCCGCGCGCGGCCTCGATCGCGATCTTGATGTCCTTGAGGTGCAGCCGCGCCTTGAAGCCCGGGACGTAGTCGTCCTCGATGATGCGCTTGGCGTGGACCTCGAGCACCTTGCTGCCGGCAAAGCCGCCGGCGATCGCCTCGCGGACCTTGGCCGGCTCGACGCCCAGCCGCCGCGCCATCTTGAAGGATTCGGCCACCGCGTCGACGGTCGCGCCGATCAGGATCTGGTTGACGCACTTGGCGACCTGGCCCGCGCCGCTGCCGCCGACGAGGACGTGGCTTGAGCCCATGATCTCGAACAGCGGCGAAGCCGCCGCGAAGGCCTCCTCGGCGCCGCCGCACATGAAGGCCAGGGTGCCGGCCTCGGCGCCCGCCTGGCCGCCGGAGACCGGCGCGTCGATGAAGGCGACGTCCTTGGCCGCCAGCGCCGCGGCGATGTCCCGGGCCGCCTGCGGCGCGATCGTGCTCATGTCGACGACGACGCTGCCGGCCGCGAGGCTCTCGGCGTAGCCGCCCGGCCCCAGCACCACCTCCTCGACGTCCGGCGTGTCCGAGACGTTGGTGAAGGCGAAGCGCGCGCCCTCGGCCGCCTCGGCCGCGCTCTTGCAGGGCGTCGCCCCCAGCTCGGCCAGCGGCTCCATGGCCTCGGGCCGGCGCGCGTAGACCCGCAGCTCGTGGCCGGCGCGCAGCAGATGGCTGGCGGCCGGCCGGCCCATGATGCCCAGGCCGACGTAGGCGATGACGTGTTTGTCGCTCATCGAAGCTTCCTCCCTCTTCCGCCTAGGCGGAACGCTATTTTAAGGCGGCGTGCCTCAGCCCGCCTGCATGCGCTCCTCGTCGTCCTGCAGCTCGTCCTCCATGCGCAGGCGGCGGCCGGTGAGGATTTCGCCTCCGTACATCCAAAAGTCCGGGCCGCGCAGGCTGTAGCTGACGTTCGCCGTGCGCTTCATGATCTGCCGGGCGGCGGCCGACAGCGAGGTTTTGCGGCCTTCGAATTCAATCGTCCGGTCGTCGACGACCGTCGCCTTGAGGCTGCGGTCGCGGGAGAACTCCAGCTCGGCCCCCGGCTTGATGCCGACCATCGAGAACAGGAACCGGCCGCGCAGCCGCAGCACCTGGCGCTGGACCTGCTGTTCTTCGAGATCGTCGGCCGAGGCGTCGCTTATGAACACGTCCTCGCCATCCGCGACCTGCAGCAGCAAGGTCGCCTTTTCGGGCGCGATGCGGAAGAAGTCCTTGTCGGAGCTGAGGCGGACGTCGCTGATCCCCGCCTCCAGCTTCTGCCGCGTGTCGTCGGCGTCGGCGACCGCGCGGGCGTAATGGATTGAGAACGGCATCGGCACGGCATCCTGGGCGGAAAAGCCTGTGACCCGGGCGCGCAGCCCTGCCTCGTCGGCGGCCGAGCCCAGCATCGCCAGGTCGGGCATGGCTGGATTGGTGAGAATGTAGACGATGCCGCTCATGATTTGCCTCCCTGGCGCCCTGCGGACGCCTCGGAGTTGATTATAAGCCGCCGGCCGCGGCGTGCGCGAGCCATTTGCGCGCGAGCTTCAGGTAGTCCCGGTTGACCTCGACGCCCAGGTAGCCGATCCCGAGCTGCTGGGCCGCGACGCACTCGGAGCCCGAGCCGGCGAAGGGCACCAGCACCCTGCCGCCGGCGCCCCTGATCCGCGAGCGCAGCAGCCGGCGGGCGAGCGCGAGCGGCTTTTGGGTGGGATGCTTGAGGATGCGGTGGCCGCGGTGCGCGGCCAGCGCCGCCGGCGGCAGTGCCCGGCCGCCGCAGTCATGGCAGATGAACCACCGCTCCTTGGCGCCGGCGCCGCCCGCCAGCGCCGGAATCTTGATCACGTCGCGGGGCAGCGCGCCGCCGTGGTCGCGGTAGCGGGTCGCGGCGCCGCGGGCGCCGCCGAAACGCCCCGCGGTCGCGGCCCGCCGCTGGCCGAGGCTGCTGCGGTAGCCGCTGGTGTACGGCTCCCTGATCTGCTCGACCTCGAGCGCCGGCCGCGGGGCGCCGGCGCGCCACAGGCACAGGATGGACTCGTGCGAGCGCTGCCAGAACGAGCTCGCCGGCGCCGCCTTGTTGGTGTAGTGCCACACCAGCCAGCGCTGCTCCTCGACCGGATAGCGGGCCGCGACCCGCGCGAGGATCTCCGGATAGCCGTAGACGTAGATCACGCCGTCCGCGGCCAGCAGGCGGCGGCACTCGCCCAGCCACGCCTGGGTCCACTCCAGGTAGCGGCCGAGCGGCAGCCGGTCCTTGACGACGCCGAAGTCCTTGCCGATGTTGTAGGGCGGGTCGGCGATGACCTCGTC
>MEIE01000067.1 GCA_001750625.1 Candidatus Amphirhobacter heronislandensis | reverse complement strand
TCGTCCCGCCAGGCGGGGATGGGATGGCCCCAGTCGATCTGCCGCGAGATGCACCAGTCCTTGATGTTCTCCAGCCAGCGGTCGTAGACCCCGCCCCACAGCGGCGGGACGAACTCGACCCGGCCGCCGCGGCGGGCGGCGAGGGCGCGCTCGGCCAGCGGCGCCATCCGCAGGAACCACTGGTCGCTGAGCATCGGCTCGACCACCACCCCCGAGCGCTCGCCGCGCGGCAGCTGGTAGCGGTGCGGCTCGGACTTGACCAGCAGCCCTTGATCCTTGAGGTCGGCGATGATTTTTTCCCGCGCCGCGTAGCGGTCGAGGCCGCGGTAGGCCGCCGGGGCGTTGTCGTTGAGGACCGCGGCGGGCGTCATCAGCTCGATGACCGGGATCTCGGGGTGGCGCTGGGCGACCTCGTAGTCGTTGAAGTCGTGCGCCGGGGTGATCTTGACGCAGCCCGAGCCGAAGGAGGCGTCGACGTGCTCGTCGGCGATCACCGGGATGGTCCGCTCGGTGCAGGGCACCCGCACCATGCGGCCGACGAGCTTTTGGTGGCGCGGGTCGTCCGGCGCGACCGCGACCGCGCCGTCGACCAGGATGGTCTCGGGGCGGGTGGTGGCGATGACCACGCCGTCGCCGTCGCCGTCGGCGAAGGGGTAGCGGACGTGGTGCATGACCCCCTCCTCCTCGGCGCTCGTCACCTCGAGGTCGGCGAGTGCGGTGAGCAGCTTCGGGTCCCAGTTGACCAGGCGCTTGCCGCGGTAGACCAGGCCCTCCTCATGCAGGCGGACGAAGGCCTCGCGGACCACCGCCGACGGGCCGGGGTCCAGCGTGAAGCAGTCGCGCGCCCAGTCGCAGGAGTCGCCGAGGCGGCGCATCTGGACGCCGATCGCCGACGCCGAGCCCTCCTTCCACTCGCGCACCCGGGCCAGGAACTCGCCGCGGTCCATGGTTTCGGGGTCGAGGCCCTCGCGGCGCAGCGCCCGCGAGACGACGATGTGGGTGCCGACCCCGGCGTGGTCGGTGCCGGGCTGCCACAGGACGTTCTTGCCGCGCATGCGCTCGGCGCGGGCGTAGGCGTCCATCACCGCGTGCTGGAAGGCGTGGCCCATGTGCAGGGTGCCGGTGACGTTCGGCGGCGGCAGCAGGATGCAGAAGGCCTCGCGCCCTTCCTCGGGCGCCGAGGCGAACAGGCCGGCCTTCTCCCAGGCGGCGTAGACCTCCCGCTCGATGGCCGCCGGATCGTAGCTCGGAGCGAGGGCGGCGCTTTGTTTTGACATTTCGCAGGCGGGCATTATATAATTAGGCCGCCGCCTTCTTCGCCCGCAGGGGAGGGGAAGGCTATTGCGCTTATGAAAAGGACCGCCGCCCGCATCGCCGCCTTCGTCCTGGCCTGTGCCGGTTTCGCGGCGGCCCCGGCGCCCTCCTCCGCCCAGCTTTGCCAGGTTTTCGAAGGGGTCTACACCGGCTCGAAGGAGCTCGCCAACTGCGGCGCCGAGGTCAACCACACCGCGGCGGTGACCATCGAGCTCATCGACGACAGCGGCCTGTTCCAGCTCAACAACTCCGCCACGCCGACCACGGCGCCGGTGACCGCGACGACCTTCGCCGAGCGCAACAACGCCGGCAACTCCCGGTACCGGCTGTACACCCGGCCGCTGGCCTCGATCGCGCTCGACGGCGGCTCGGCCAGCACCCTCACCAACAACTTCTACCTCGTCACCTTCAAGCAGCACTTCGCGACCGTCACCACCGACGTCGAGATGACCGTCCTGCGCACCGGGCTGCTGCCCGAGCTCGACTGCGAAGGCGGCATCAACGCCGGGACCTACGAGGCGGGCAACGCCATCGACGGCTGCGGCTTCCGCATCCTGACCAACACCCCGGACGCGGCCGCCGTGACCGGGACGATCGCGGCGCCGCTGGCCTTCCCGACCCGCACCGACCTGCTGCTGATCCCCGGCCCGGCCGGCGCATCCTTCCAGGCCATGGCCGACGCGACCTTCAACGTCGGCGTCCACACCCTGACCATCGCCTCGCTGCTCGAGGGCGGCCTGCTCGGCCGGCAGGACGAGCTGCCGGTGACGGTCTACGACTACATCAACGATTTCGAGGCCAATTTCTTCCGCAACGTCGTCAGCGGCACGGTGACCATCGGGGTGGACTACAACTGCACCTACACCGAGCACGACGCCAACGCGCCGACGATCACGCTGGTCGAGACGATCGAAGCCTCGACGGTGACGGTCATCAACAGCACCGCGGTGATCACCGTCACCAGGCAGACCGTCCGCCAGGGCATCGCCCGGGAGACCAACTGCCGGACGCGGCCGGTGCGGACCTACCGCAACGTCTCGACGGTGGTGATGAGCGTCATCAACGGCACCAACGTCACCTTCACGACCCAGGTGGCCGAGAAGCTGGCGCTGCCGACGGACCGGCAGGTGACGCTGAGCATCGTCAACCAGACCGACCTGTTCAGCTTCGCCGGCGGCGGCCGCACCCTGGTGAGCAGCTTCGTCTCGACGCTGGCGCCGGGAATCCGCGTCCGGCGCGACCGGACCTACAACTACCACGGCACGCGGCGGTACTCGATCACGGTGGCGCAGTACAGCGGCGGCGCGCGGCTGCGCGACTTCGTCATGTTCATGGAGCTGGTGAACCAGCCGCCGCTGCTGCGCGACCGGCCCGAAACGCTGTGGACGAGCGCCTACGTGGCCCGCAGCGGCAACACCTTCGTGCTGCCGGCGCCCACCGACCATGTCCTGTTCGACGACATCGAGGGCACGACGCTGAGCTACGCGGCGAGCGTGGTGTCGCCGGCCGGCGGCGCTAGCTGGCTGGCGGGCGGCACCCGGTCGCTGTCGGGCGACCCGCCGGCGGCGGGCACCTACGTCTTCGACCTGTGGGCGAGCGACGGCACCGACACCGCGGCCGAGGCGTTCCGGTTCACGGTCACGGTCAACAACACCGCGCCGGAGCTGATCGCTTTTGAGATGAGCGGCCGGCAGACGCTGGAGATCCGCGAGGGCGTCGACATCGGCGGCGAGGGGGTCGGCATCGGCTTCCCGTCCAAGTTCACCGGCGGGGTCAGGGTCATCGGCGGCGACCGGCTGCCGTTCACGGTGGCCAGGGACGGCAGCGCCTACACCCTGAAAATCAAGCAGGGGCCGGCGGTCGTCGTCACCGGGACGGTCGTCGCGACGTCCACGGGGCCGGTCAGCGTCGACTACGAAACCAACCCCGCCTACACGCTGACGATCCAGGCCCTGATCAACGCCCAGGCCAACACCTACGCGGTCGGGACGGTCACGCTGTCGGTCACCAACGTCAGCGACGAGCCGGCGCGGATCATGGTCTCGGGCCGGGCGCTTGAGTTCAACGAGGGCTACATCGGCGTCGGCGAGTACATCGACACCGGCTACCGGATCACGGTGACCGACGCCGACGCGCCAGATTTCGGCCACGAGGAGTACAGCTTCAGCGTGCCGGCGCTGACGCTCGAGGGCGGCCGGCTGCTGGCGACCGGGCCCGGCGCGCTCGACTACGAGGCCGGCCACCGGATCGTGACCATGGTCGTGCGCGACCGGCAGGCGTACAACGCCGCCGGCGACCGGGCGGCGGCGACCGCCGTGATCGCGCTGAGCCTGAAGGCGGCGAACGAAGGCGCGATCCGCGTCGTGAAGAACCCGCCGGTGATTGAAGTCCAGGACAGCCAGACCGTCAGCTTCCCGCACACGGCCTTCGCCGTCGGGGAAGACCTGAAGCTGCGCAACACGCGGTTCCCCGGCAACGTCGTCGTCGACTTCTCGTCCTTTTCCAAGCCCTACCTGAAAGTCTTCGCCTTCAACTTCGGCCCTAACATACGGGACCGGCGGTACACCCTGTTCTACGAGCACAAGCACGGCACGATCATAGTCGAGGGGCCGGTCCGGATGCTGGGGACGACCCACGTGAACGACCTGCCGCGGCCGTCGGCGACCTTCCGGGGCGGGCCGGGCCGGCTGCCGCTGACGATCACCGAGCCGACGTACCTGTTCGACCGGGACGCGGTGAGCTGGCACGGCATGGGCCAGGTGATCGCGGAGGGCGACGCGCTGGTCGGCACCGACAAGGACGGCGTCACCGTCCAGATCCCGCGGGGGCTGTACAACCAGCATCTGATGAACGTCGTCAGCGACGACCGCTTCGAGGTCGACTACGGCGACCTGCTGGGCGCCGGCACGGAGCAGCGCTTCCGCGGCATCTACGCCAAGCCCGGCGCGGTCTTCGACGGCAAGCCGCTGCCGATCACGGTGCAGGTCCGCAGCGGGGTGCCGCCGCGCATGTTCCTCGACGAGCACATGCTGTTCACGCTCAAGCTGTCGAACTTTTTGGTGCCAAACCCGCGCAACGCCTATTCGCACTATCCAAACCTGCGCTTTCGATCGGTGGCCCAGCATTCCAAGATCGAGCTGACGCTGACGCTGTTCGCGCCCGGCGTCGCGATCGAGGGCGCGCAGGCGGCGCTCGGCGCGCAGGCCGGCATCGTGGACACGGGCCTGACGCTGGTGGCGCGCAACTACGCCGACGAGACCCGCAGCGACGAGCTGCGTTTCGTCAGCAGCTCGCCGGCGATCGTGCTGCCGGACGGCTACACCGGGCAGCGCCGGGTGCCGATCCTGATGGACGCGGGGCTTGCCGCCGCCTCCGAAGCGCTGACGCGCGACCACTGCGGCGCGCTGGCGCTGCCGGTGACGCTGCATGCGGAGATCGAGAACGTGCGGTCGAACGCGGCGGTGGCGTCGATCCGGATCACGCCGGGACCGGCGCGGCTGCGGGGCCGGGCGGCCGCGACCCTGAGCGCGGGGATCGCGGCGGTGACGGCGCCGACCGGCTACGAGCTCGACTGCCTGGCGTCGGACGTCGAGGCCTCCTTCACCGACAGCCGCTTCACGCTGGAAAGCGGCAGCGGCGCGACCCGGCGGATCATGCTCAAGGCGGGCGCGACGATCGCGGCCGGCGAGGGCGAGGCGGTGGTGACCGTGTCGCACCGGCAGGGCGGCGGCGCCCAGATTGGCCAAAGCGTGCTGCGGCTGCCGGTCGCGGCCACAAGTCCCGAGCTCAGGGCGGGGCCGCCGTACGTCCCGGGGCGGTATTACGAGGACGACCTGTTCATGCTGCGGCTCGGGCAGCTGTTCACCGGCGGCCGCGGCGACGTGAGCTACGAGGTGTCCTTCACCCCGACGGTCGGCTACAAGCAGGTCGCCGGCGGCGTGCTGCGGGCGAGCCTGGACTACGATGTGCCGCTTGAAGGGGAGCGGATCATCGACTACAACGCCAATCCGATCCGCTTCGTCAATGTGACGATCTCCGCTTGGCCTTACGTGATCACGGTGGTCGCCAGGGACCAGGGCGGCGGGCAGGCGACGGCGAGCTTCACGCTGACGGCGAACGCGCCGACCAGGCACAACACCTCGCCGCCGACGCGGGTGCCGCGG
>MEIE01000066.1 GCA_001750625.1 Candidatus Amphirhobacter heronislandensis | reverse complement strand
CTGCTGTCATGGGTCGCGAAAAGCGCGTGGCGGAAAGACATCCTCGTCGCCCACTGCTCCTTTCCAAAAGCCAAAGAAGCGGGCGGCGGCCTCTATGGCCCGCTGCTGGCGGCAATGGCGGCCGAGGAAAACGGCTGGATGGGCAAAAAGGCCCGAGGCTTGCTGCGGAACCACTTCGGCTATGCGGACATCAGACTCCACCAGGCGAAGAAAGAGCATGCGGAGGTGGCCAAGCATCTGATGCACGAACTGCCGCAGCGCGAACGGCTGCTGCTGATCATGGATGGCGTCGAGTGCTGCGAGCGCAAGGAGATTGATGACTTTCTGTTTGCCAGCCGGATGCCAATCCGCGAGAATTATCCACTGTCTCTAGTGTTGACCGGCACGCCGTTGCTGGACGCCTGCCTGGCCAGGAGAAGGGTGGACTCGGTTGCGGAATGCGACCGCATCTACCTCGGCGCGCTGAGCGACGAGGAGGCAAAGAAGGTTCTGCGGGAGCAGTTCTCGGCGTCGAAGCCCTGGATCGGATTCAAAGCGCGCGATGCGCTGCTCCCGTTGACGGAAAACCACTGGCTGTTCATCCAGCTGGCGGGATCGGTGGTCTGGGAAGCGGCGGCATCCGCTGATATCAAAGAAATCGATGTCAAGCTAGTGAAGAAGTGCGAAGGCGACATTCGCAAGGCGAAAGAGGACTTCTTCGCCTCATGCCACAAGCGGCTGGAGGCGAGGGGCCTGCTGCCGTACGCGCAGCCGGTGATGGAGCTGCTCGACGGCAATGGCGGCAAGGCGAGCGCGGAGGAATTGGAGGAAGCGGTCGCCAAGGCCAAGCCGCGCCCCAAGGGCGATGGCAAGGTCGAGGAGGTCTGCGACGGCCTGCACGAGGAGAGCTTCGTCTGGACCGTCTACGACGAGGTGCGGCCGGGCATCCCGTCGCTGTTCGATTACGTCAAAGCCGGGAAGAAATAAACGAAGGGCGGCGCAGGCTGAAGCACGATGAACATGTTCATAACGATCCTGCTTGTCCTGTACCTGCTGGCGTTTCTCGCCGCATTGACTTTGTCTTTGTTGTCGGGAGAGATGGAAGTCGTGGCGGCGGCGGTCTTTGGCTTCCTCGTCGTCATTCCGCTGCTGACGATTCCGCTGTGGCTGTCGATCTGGCTGCTTCGGCTGGCGTTCGGCTCATGACCGCCGCTCCGAGCGCGCGGCACTCCGTCACATAAGTCAGCTTCCCATGCCGACCTTATGTCGCAGCCCTATCTCTGTGAGATGAGATGCCGCTCCAGCGCCCTGACAATCCCCAGGACCATCACAATCGCAAGAAGGAAACAGATGCCGGAGCCCATCAGCGACGCCTGCTGTTCCTGGATTTGGATGATTTGCTCGACCGGCAGGTCCGGATCTTCGAGCAGCCCATCAAGCAGATTAATCGAGCTGCCGAGCCAGAAAGCGACATAAGCCGCCGCCGCGACTTGCAGTGCCCTGCTTAGGACTCCATCGAATCCGTTTTTGGCTTCCGGCTTCGCTTCGGCCGGCTCCCCGGGGGCGGCCACTAGCAGTCCGACCATCTCCAGCAGCAGCGGGGCGGCGAGGGTGAGCGCCACAAGGACGAGCAGCAGGTTTCCTAACATTTGACAGAACCTACATATTTTGGCATAATATAACCATCTTATCCCCAAATCGCCCAACCCAAGCATGCAAGCCGTCGCGATCCTGGCCGCGGTCCTCGGGTACCTGCTGGCGTTCCTAGTCATTGCGTCGTTCGTCAAGAACCGGGAGGAGCAGATGGCCTTGTTCTGGCTGTTCTTCTGCTGCCTGCCATGGCTCGCCTTCGAGCTGTGGGCGGCGTTCGGGACCTGAGGGCGCGGCCCCCGCTTAAAATAAAAGCCGCTGACCCGAAGGAGCCCGCCTGGGGGCCATAGCTCATTTTGGTAGAGCATCTGGTTTGCATCCAGAAGGTGAGGGGTTCGAATCCCCTTGGCTCCACCGCTCCTTCCAGCCGCCCGCCATGGAACTGCTCAAGACCATCGACTCGCCCGCCGACCTGCGGCAGCTCGACGCCGGCCAGCTGCCGCAGCTGGCGGCCGAGCTGCGCGCCTACATCCTCGACACCGTCACGACCCACGGCGGCCACCTGTCCAGCAACCTGGGGACGGTGGAGCTGGCGGTGGCGCTGCACTACGTCCTGGACACGCCGCGCGATCCGATCGTGTGGGACGTCGGCCACCAGGCCTACGCCCACAAGGTCCTGACCGGCCGCCGCGACCAGCTGCCGCGGGTGCGGCGCCGCGGCGGCATCTCGGGCTTCCCGCAGCGTGACGAAAGCGCGCACGACGCCTTCGGCACCGCCCACGCCTCGACCTCGATCTCGGCGGCCTTCGGCATGGCGGCCGGCGGCTGTCCGGGCCGGGCGGTCGCGGTGATCGGCGACGGCGCGCTGTCCGGCGGCATGGCCTTCGAGGCCCTCAACTGCGCCGGCGCCCGCCCGGACATCGACCTGCTGGTGGTCCTCAACGACAACGACATGTCGATCTCGCCGGCGGTCGGGGCGCTGCGGCAGAGCCTGGCGCGCATCCTGGCGTCCAACTTCTACAGCGAGGTCAAGCGCGGCTCCGACCAGGTGATGCCGCCGGGCATCCGCGAGTTCCTGTCCCGCGCCGAGGGCCGCCTGCGCGGCATGGTGATGCCCGGGACGCTGTTCGAGGAGCTGGGCTTCAGCTACTTCGGCCCGATCGACGGCCACGACGTCGACGCGCTGACGACGACGCTGACGGCCCTCAAGGACCGCGGCGGGCCGCGGCTGCTGCACGTCGCGACCGTCAAGGGCAAGGGCTTCGCCGCCGCCGAGCGCGACCCGGTCAAGCACCACGCCGCCGCCGGCGCCAAGGCGCCCAACAAGGTCGAAAAGGCGCCGCCGCCGGCGCGGCCGACCTACTCGGCGGTCTTCGGCGAGTGGATCTGCGCCGCGGCCGCCGCCGACAAGCGGGTGCACGCGGTGACGCCGGCGATGCGGGAGGGCTCGGGCCTGGTCGAGTTCGCGGCGCGCTTCCCGGAACGCTACTTCGACTGCGGCATCGCCGAGCAGCACGCGGTGACCTTCAGCGCCGGGCTGGCCTGCGCCGGCCAAAAGCCGGTGCTGGCGATCTACTCGACCTTCTTGCAGCGCGGCTACGACCAGCTGATCCACGACGTCGCGATCCAGAAGCTGCCGGTGCTGTTCGCGGTCGACCGCGCCGGGCTGGTCGGCGCCGACGGCGCCACCCACCAGGGCGCCTTCGACCTCAGCTACGCGCGCTGCGTCCCGAACCTGACGGTGATGGTCCCGGCCGACGAGCGCGAATGCTGGCTGATGCTGAACACCGGCTTGGCGCTGGACGGCCCGGCGCTGGTGCGCTACCCGCGCGGCAGCGGCCCCGGGACCGAGCCGCCGGCGGACGTGAAAGAGACCCTCGAGGTCGGCAAGGCCGAGGTGCGCCGCACCGGCGAGGCGCTGGCGATCCTGGCCTTCGGGCCGATGGTCGAGGCCGCGGCGCCGGCGGCCGAAGAGCTGAACGCGACCTTGGTGAACATGCGCTTCGCGAAGCCCCTGGACCTCGAGCTGCTGCGCGAGCTCGCGCTGACCCACAGCCACTTCTTGACCGTCGAGGAGAACGCCGTCGCCGGCGGCGCCGGCAGCGGCGTGGCCGAGGCGATGCAGCGGCTCAAGCGCCGGCCGGCGCTCAAGCACCTCGGCCTGCCGGACCGCTTCATCAACCACGGCACGCCGGCCGAGCAGCGCGAGGAGGCCGGCCTTACCCCGGCGGCGATCACGGCGGCGGCGCGAGAGCTGGCGGCGGCGGACCGCAGGCTGCATGTGGGCTAGGCGCCTGCTGCTGGGCCTGGGGACGCTCCTGGCCCTGCTGCTCGCGGTGCCGCTGCTGCTGTACGCGGCGGCGAGCCTGGTCACCATCCGCGAGCGCATCGCGGTGCCGCTGCCGGCCGAGATCGGCGGCCACGCGCCGGTGGACCTGGAGCTCGCGGCGCGCTTCGCGCCGCTGGAGCTGGCCTTCGCCGCCGAGGCGCGGATCGCGGTGCACGCCGCCGACGTCGCCGACCTGCTGCCGCTGAAGTCCTACAGCATCCTCGCCGGCGAGGTCGACAGCCCGAGCATCGTCTCGCTGCTGGGGCGGATCGAGTTCACCCAGGAGCCGGTGGTGCTGGCGGCCGCCGAGGGCGAGGTCAGCGTCGAGGCCGGGGTCGCCGGCGAGTTCTACGTCCGGCCGCGGCAGGACTACCGCCGCGACGAGGAGCAGCCCGGCGCCGGCGCGCAGCTGCCCTTCGAGGGGACGGTGGCGGCGGTGTTCACCAAGGTCAGCTTCAGCCCGGACTGGCAGCTGGCGCTGGACGAGCGCAGCGTCCGGGTCAGGCTGTCGGACGACACCCGGGCGGCGTGGTTCAACGAGTTCGGCCGCGGCGACTACCTCGCCGACCTGGTCGAGGACATCGTCACCGAACGGGCCGGCGCGGCGCTGGCGCGGCTGTCGGCGGACAGCGGCGCGCTGCGGCCGCTGGTCGCGGAGATGCTCGACGAGCGGATCCGGCCGCAGCTGCCGGCGGCGCTCGGCGAGCTGCGCGTCGACAGCGTCAGCGTCGACAACTGCCCGACGGTGACCGACGCGGGGGCGGCGGTGTTCAACGTCGAGGTGGCGGCGAGCTTCGGCCGCGAGGCGGGGGAATTGCCGCCGTTGACCATCCGGCCGGGGCCGTGCTGAGGGAGTTGAGCCATGGCGCTTAAGAACAGGCTGCTGCCGGAGATCAGACGGGTCAGCCGCCTCGAGCACATCGTCAAAGGGCTGCTGCCCGCCAAGCCCGACCGCTTCAAAACGCCGATCCGCATCCATGATTCGATCTGGGGCGAAATCGAGCTGGAGCCCCACGAGGCGTCGCTGATCAACACGCCGCTGCTGCAGCGGCTGCGGCGCATCAAGCAGCTCGGCAGCGGCCATCTGGTCTTTCCGGGCGCGACGCACACCCGCTTCGAGCACAGCCTCGGGGTGCTCGAGCAGGCCAGCCGCATGTGCGACGGCCTCAACGAAGGCCGCCGCGGCCGCGCCAGGCTCGTGACCGCGGAGCAGCGCATCAATCTGCGCTTCGCCGCGCTGTGCCATGACCTGGGCCATGGCCCGTTCTCGCACTATTCAGAGATGTTCTATCCGCAGCTGCCGGCGCACCGCAAGAAGGGCGAGCCGAAAAACGCCGAAGAGCTGTCGGCGCTCATCGTCACCTCCGAGCCCTTCGGCGACTTCTGCCGCGCGGTCGGCAGGATGCATGGCGTCAAGCTCAATCCGCGGTTCATCGCCGCCGCCATCACCGGGGACCTGCCTGCCCGCCAGAAATACCTGGGCGAAATAATCCATGGGCCCTTCGACGCGGACAAGATCCGACGGCCTGTACTGCGGGATGCCGATCAAGATCGACACGCAGCAGATCCATCGCTCGCTCACCACGTTCAGCGACAGGCACAAAGTGCGGCTGGCCGGCAAGCCGCGGGCGGCGGCGGCGCTGATCCAGCTCGTGCACCACCGGCAGCACATGTTCGCCGTCGTCTACCGGCACCACGTCGCGCGCATCTTCAAGCTCATGTTCCTCAACGCGCTGCGCTACGCGCGCAAAGAAGGGGCTTCGATAGGCAAATGGGACCTGGACACGGCGGTTGGATTCCTCACGCTGGACGACGAGGCGCTGCTGGCGCAGGATGCGGTTGCGTCCGCGGCCGCGAGGGATCTGCTCGGCCGCCTGCGCGACCGGCGCATGTTCAAAAGGGCGCTGGAGATAAGCGTGCGGCGTTCGCGCAAAACGACGATGCAGCGCATCAAAGCCGAAGACGGCGTGAAGCTGGCGGAGGAAATCGCCGCGAAGGCGGGCGTGCCGCCGCATCTAGTGGCGCTCGATCCGGTCACTTCGAGAAGCTACAAGGAAGCGCACGAGATGCGCATCATCCAAGACGAGGAGCCGCGGAGGCTGGGCGACCTCATGAACGTCAAGCGGGACGGCGACCTGCTGCGGGGCTTTCTCGAGCGCCCGCTGCTGTGCTGTCCCAAAGAGCACGTCAAAAAAGTCCAAGAAGCGGCCCGGAAGCATTTCGGGCTGAAGCCGACCCGGGAATTCGAGGACAGGAGCCGG
>MEIE01000065.1 GCA_001750625.1 Candidatus Amphirhobacter heronislandensis | reverse complement strand
GCCGCCAGCACCTTCTTGTAGTTGGACTTGCCGAACTCCACGCCCCACTGGTCGAAGGAGTTGATCCCCCAGATCCAGCCCAGCGCCGCCACCGCGTGCTCGTACAGCGCGATCAGCGCCCCGAGGCGGCGGGCGTCCAGCCGCTCGCAGGCCAGCAGGTTGACCGGCTGCAGGCCGGGGACCACCTTGTGCGGCGCCAGTTCGGCCGGCTCGTTCTCCTTGAGTGCCGCCTTGCAGGCATCGAGATCGAAGCCATAGTGCATGGCGTTGCTCTGGCCCAGGCAGTGCGCGACCAGCTCGCGGTGCCGCGCCAGCTGCGCGGGGTCCTCGGGCTGGCGGGCGTAGACGAAGTCAAGCGGGATCCGGTGGCTGCCCTGCAGCAGCAGCTGGAAGTACGAGTGCTGCTCGTTCGTCCCTTCGCCGCCCCACCAGATCGGCGAGCTCGGCAGCGGGACGGGCTCGCCCGCCTTGGTCACGCTCTTGCCGTTGCTTTCCATCACCAGCTGCTGCAGGTAGGCCGGCAGCGAGCGCAGCCGGTTGGCGTAGACCACGACGCAGTGGGTCTGCGCCTCCCAGACCAGCTGCTGCCACAGATGGACCAGCGCCTTGGCCACCGCGATGTTCTCCCAGCCGCTGGCCGCCAGCACGTGCTCGTCCATCTCGTGCGCGCCGGCCAAAAACTCCTCGAAGCGCTTGGCGCCGCAGGCCGCCGCCGCCGCCAGCGACACCGCCGACCACACCGAATAGCGGCCGCCGATGCTCTCGTCCATCGCCAGGTAGCGGCCTTCGCCCAGCGCGCCCTTCATCGCCTCTTCCTTGGTGCTGACGTAGGCCAGGTGGCCGGCGGGCTCCTGGCCCAGCGCCGTGCGGAAATGCTCCAGCGCCACCTGGGCGTTTTGGATGGTCTCGGGCGTCGTGCCGGATTTGGACACCGCGACGATGAGCGTCCGCGCCGGATCGCAGGCGGCCAGGGCCTGGTCGATGGCGGCGGGGTCGGCGTTGGCGACGAAGTCGCAGCTGATCTTGCCGTCGCCGAGGGCCTCGTACAGCAGCCGCGGGCCCAGGTAGGAGCCGCCGATGCCGATGTGCAGGACGTGATTGAGGCTTTCGCCGGTGCAGCCCTTGATTTCGCCGGCGCGCAATTGCTCGGCGAAGGGCAGCATCGCGGCGGTTTCCGGCGACGAGGGCCGCAGCTTGACGTGCTCGACGGCGCGGCCTTCGGTGGTGTTGATCTTCTCGCCGGCCGCCATGGCCTTGAACTGGCCCGCCAGGGCGGTGTCCTTGGCCAGCTTTTCAAGCAGGGCGGCGGCTTCGGCGGTCAGAAAGGATTTAGAATAATCGAGCTCAATGCCCGCCGCTTCGCAGATTCGCAGCTCGCCGCCCGCCTGCGGCCTGGCCCGGACCTGCGCCGCGAGCGTCCGCAGCTTTTCGAAGGTTTCGTGACTCATGGAAGAACTCAATTTTAAGCCCCTGGACCACGCCGCCTGCCGGCTGGGCGAGAGCCCGCGCTGGCACGCGGGCGAAGAAAGGCTGTACTGGACCGACATCGACGGCAAGAAGCTGTGGCGCGTCCGGCTCGACGGCGGCGCGGCCGAAAGCGCCGAGCTCGAGCAAAAGGCCGGCTGCATCGTCCTGCGGGAGCAGGGAGGGCTGGTGCTGGCGATGGAGGACGGCGTCTACGCCGGCGATCCCTTCGGCGGCGGCAAGCTCGAGCAGCTGTGTCCGCATCCCGATCCGGCCTTCGCTGCCAAAGGCGGGAGGTTCAACGACGGGCGCTGCGACGCGCGCGGCCGCCTGTGGGTCGGCACCATGGATCCCGAGCGCAAGAACCAGGCGGCCCTGCACCGCCTCGATCCCAAGGACATGAAGATGGAAACCATGCAAGAGGGCTTCAACACCTTCAACGGCCTCGCCTTCCATCCCAACGGCCGCGAGGCCTGGTACACCGACTCGCGGCAGTACAGCCTGTACCGCTCCAGCTTCGACCTGGAGCAGGGGAGCATCGGCCCGCGCGAGCTGCTGCGCGAATGGCCCAAGGAGCAGAGCCCGGCGCGGCCCGACGGCGCCGCCTTCGACACCGACGGCTGCTACTGGACCGCGCTGTTCGAGGGCGCCGGCATCGCCCGCCTCGACGGCGCCAGCGCCGAGATCGTCTTCGAGCAGGCGTTGCCGGTGGGCTTTCCGACCATGCCGTGCTTCGCCGGCCCCGGCCTCGGCCAGCTGGCCGTCACCTCGGCCCTCGGCAACGACCCCGAGGCCGAGCTCGCGAAAAACCCCTTGGCGGGACGGGTGCTGCTGGCGGCCGCGGCCGTCGCCGGCCTGCCCGAGCCTTCTTTCGCCGGCTAGGCGGCCGCTTCGGCGCGCTCGGCGCCGGCGATCTTCATCGCTTCTTTGGCGGTCGCCTCGATCGCCTCCCAGTTCTTTTCTTTGATCAGCTTGCGCGGCGCGAGCCAGGAGCCGCCGACCGCCTCGACGTGGGGCAGGGCGAGCGCCTCGGCCAGGTTGGAGGCGTCGATCCCGCCGGTGAGGCAAAAGCGCAGGTCCTTGAAGATCGGCGTCAGCTGGCTGAAGTGCGACAGCCGCCCGCTGGTGTAGGCCGGGAAGAACTTGATGAAGCGGCACTCGAGGTCGCGCGCCTGCATGATCTCGCTGGCGCTGTAGACCCCGGGCAGGTAGGGCATCTTCTCGACCTCGGCGACCGAGAGCAGGTCGAGGTTGAGGCCGGGCGAGGCGACGAAGCGGGCGCCGACCTGGCGGGCGTAGCGGAACTGGTCGGCCTCGAGCAGGCTGCCGAGGCCGACGATGACGTCCTCGCGCTCGAGGATGCGCTCGACCGCGACCAGCGCCGCGTCGGTCCGCAGCGTGATCTCGATCACCCGGATGCCGGCCCGCGCCAGCGCCGCCGCGAGCGCGGGCGCGTCCTCGGCGGCGTCGATCTCGACCACCGGCAACAGCCGGGTGCCGCCGAAGAAATTGGCCAGGTTGGTCAGCATCGCCGCATTATATGAACTGCCCGAACGCGGTCGCGCCCGCCTCGGGCTCGGTCGCGATCGCCCGCATCCCTTCGAACAGCTCGCGGCCGCAGCCGTGGCTGACGCCGCCGGGCGCCGCCGCCGGCTCCCGCTGCGCCAGCTCCTCGTCGGCGACCTTGGCGTCGAGGCGCCGCTGCTCGCAGTCGAAGACGATGACGTCGCCGTCGCGCAGCTTGGCGATGGCGCCGCCGAGCAGGGCCTCGGGGGAAAGATGGATCGCCGCGGGCACCGTGCCCGAGGCGCCGGACATGCGGCCGTCGGTGACCAGCGCGACCTTGCGGCCTTTTTTCTGCAGCACCGCGAGCCCCGGCGTCAGCTTGTGCAGCTCGGGCATGCCGTTGGCGCGGACGCCCTGGAAGCGGACCACCGCGACGAAGTCCTCGTCGAGGCCCTCGCCGAGGGCGGCGAGCAGCTCGCCCTGGTCGGCGAAGATCCGCGCCGGCGCCTCGACGATCTGATGCTCGGGCGCGACCGCCGAGACCTTGCAGACGCTGCGCCCGAGGTTGCCGGTCATCAGCCGGATGCCGCCGGTCGGCGCGAACGGCTCCGCCGCCGGCCGGACGATTTCATTGTCCACGCTCGCGAAGGCCGCCGGACTGAACTCAAGGCCGCCGTCCGCCATCTTGACGTCCTTGACGTAGGACGCGCTCAGGCCGCGGCCGAACATGGTCTGGACGTCGTCGTGCAGCAGGCCGGCGCCGGCGAGCTCCTTGATCACCCAGGCCAGGCCGCCGGCGTCGCGGAAATGGTTGACGTCGGCGACGCCGTTCGGGTAGACCCGCGTCAGCAGCGGCACGCAGGCCGACAGCTCGTCGAAGTCGCGCCAGTCGATGATGACGCCCGCCGCCCGCGCGATCGCGACCAGGTGGATGGTGTGGTTGGTCGAGCCGCCGGTCGCCAGCAGGCCGCAGACGGCGTTGACGACCGCGCGCTCGTCGATGAGGCGGCCCAGCGCGCAGGCCTCGTCGCCGGCGACCGCCGCGAGGTGCCGGACCGCGTGCCGGGTCAGCTCGTCGCGCAGCGGGTCGTCCGGGTTGACGAAGGTCGAGGCCGGGACGTGCAGGCCCATCAGCTCCATGAACATCTGGTTGGAGTTCGCGGTCCCGTAGAAGGTGCAGGTCCCCGGCGAGTGGTACGAGGCCGATTCGGCCGCGAGCAGCTCGATGCGGGTCGCCTGCTTGGCCGCGAAGCGCATCCTGACCTCGGCCTTGGACTTGTTGTCGAGGCCCGAGCGCATCGGCCCGCCGGGGACGAACAGCGTCGGCAGGTGCCCGAAGCGCAGCGCGCCGATCAATTGGCCGGGGACGATCTTGTCGCAGATGCCCAGCACCAGCGCAGCGTCGAACATCGCGTGCGACAGGCCCACCGCGGTCGCGAGCGCGATCACGTCGCGCGAGAACAGCGACAGCTGCATGCCGTCCTGGCCCTGGGTGACGCCGTCGCACATCGCCGGCGTCGCGCCCGCGACCTGGGCGGTCGCGCCGCATTCCTCGGCCGCCGCCCGGATCACCGCCGGGAAGCGCTCGTAGGGCTGGTGCGCCGACAGCATGTCGTTGTAGGCCGTGATCACGCCGATGTTGAGCGCCTCGTCGCCGCTGAGGCGCTGCTTGGCGGTCGCGCCGCAGGCGGCGAAGCCGTGCGCGAGGTTGCTGCACGACAGCGCGGTCCGCACCCGGCCCTTGGCCCGGGCGGCGTCGAGCTGCTTGAGGTAGGCGGCGCGGCCCTGCGCCGAGCGCTTGGCGATGCGCGCGGTGACTTCCTTGAGCTGCGGATGCATCGGCGCGGCCTAGTCCAGGTTGCTCCAGCGCCGGCCGTCGCGCGCCAGCAGCAGCTGCGCGCTGTCCGGCCCCCAGGTCCCGGCGGCGTAGCCTTCGGGCGGCTCGGCGCCGTCGCCGAGCACGCCCTCGATCCAGCGCCAGGACTGCTCGACCTCGTCGTGGCGCATGTACAGCGTCGGGTTCAGGCGCAGCGCGTCGAGCAGCAGGCGCTCGTAGGCGTCCGGCAGCCGGCCGCCGTCGCGCGACCGCAGGTCGAGGTTGAGCAGCTTGGGCTCGAGGCGCAGCGTCCCGGGGCCGGGGATCTTGTTGTTGACCCGCAGCTCCATGCCCTCGTTCGGCTGCAGGCGGATGACGATGCGGTTCGCCTTCGGCTGCGCGTCCGGGAAGATGACGTGCGGGGTCTTCTTGAAGGCGACGATGATGTGCGAGCTCTTCACCGGCATGCGCTTGCCGGTGCGCAGGTAAAAGGGCACGCCGGCCCAGCGCCAGTTGTCTATCTGCGCCTTGAGCGCGACGAAGGACTCGCGGCCGCTGTCCGGCCTGCCGACGTCCTCGCCGTAGGAGGCGGCCTTCTCGCCGTCGACCAGGCCGGCGCCGTACTGGCCGCGCACCACGTCCTCCTCGGCCAGCGGCCGCAGCGACTGCAGCACCTTGAGCTTCTCGTCGCGGACGCAGTCGGCGTCGTAGCTGCGCGGCGGCTCCATCGCCACCAGGCACAGCAGCTGGGCGAGGTGGTTCTGGACCATGTCGCGGATCGCGCCGCTGGCGTCGTAGTAGCCGGCGCGGTTGGCGACCCCGACGGTCTCGGCGACCGTGATCTGGACGTGGTCGACGTGCGCCCGGTTCCAGACCGATTCGAAGATCAGGTTGCCGAAGCGGATGCACAGCAGGTTCTGGACCGTCTCCTTGCCCAGGTAGTGGTCGATGCGGTAGATGAGGTGCTCGGGGACGTGGGCGGCGACCGCCTCGTTGATGGCGCGGTAGCTCGCGAGGTCGGTGCCCAGCGGCTGGCGAACTGCTGCGGCGGGGTCGCCGCGTAGTAGACCCTCCGCCGGTAGGGCAGCGGCGCCAGGATTTCCTTGAGGGCGGCCGCGCCCTGCGCCGGATCGAAGCCGGTCAGCGGCGTCACCCGCTTGGCGAATTCGGCGCGGCTCTCGGCGTCCTTGACGTCGGCGAGGACCTGTTCGACGAAGGCGGCGCCGTCGGCTTCCCGGCGGGAAGTCACTATGATACGATAGTCCTCGGGCAGCCAGCCGTCGCGGCCAAGCTCGAGCAGGGCGGGCATCAGCTTGCCGGTGCTCAGATCGCCGCCGGCGCCGAAGATGACGATCGCAAATGGTTCCACCGCGCCCTTGACCATGTCCAAACTCCTCGCGGGGCTGCCGCTCGGCATCGCAATATTATCACTTATCCCGCTCGCCTCCTGCGCGCAGCGGGTCCCGACCATCGAGCTCGAGCTCGCCGGCACCGAGATCACGCTCGAGATCGCCCGCAGCGACGAGGAGATGGCCAAGGGCCTGTCCAAGCGCGAGGAGCTCGCGCCCGACAGCGGCATGGTCTTCGTCTTCCCGGCGCCGCGGGCGACCTGCTTTTGGATGAAGGACACCTTCGTGCCGCTGGACGCGCTGTTCATCACCCGCCTCGGCCTCATCGACCGCATCGCGACCATGGAGCCGCTGTCGCTGCAGTCCCACTGCGCCAACGCCCCGGTGCTGTGGGTGATCGAGCTGCCGGCCGGCTGGGCCGCCGCCCACGGCCTGAAGGAAGGCGACCCCGTCGGCCGCGCCGCGCTCGCCCGGCTGCAGGGGCTGCGGCGGCGCTGACCGCGCCCGCGCCGGGCCCCGATTCGCCTTCGCCCCCGTTTGTGGCGTAAAATAAAGACGCCATGTCGAGGAATCTCGCCGCCCGCGCCGCCGCCGCCGTTGCGCTCGCGGCCTTCGGCCTGGCCCTCGCGCCCGCCAGCGAGGCCCAGCGGACCATCGACTACTCCTCGCGCAGCATCAACTGCGAGTTCCTCGGCGTCGAGTACGAGCGGATCAAGCAGGCCAACGCCGACGGCATCCCCCGCGAGGGCGCCTGGATCACCATCCTGCGGGTCGTCACCTTCCCGATGGCGGCCAGGCCAATTTCAGCGGCGACGTGGCCGAGCTCGAGGCCGCGATGCGCCGCCTGAACTGCATCGCCCCGCTGCGGCAGTACGACGAGGACGAGGCCGCCGGCCTGGTCGCCAATCTCAAGCCGGCGCCGCTGGGCCGCCGGGTCCGCAGCGACGGCTTCTTCTACGGCCTGCCGTTCAAGTAAAAAGGATTCCGCGCGCGCGGGCGGCCTCGGGGCCGCTTTTTTTTTGGCGCGCGCTACAGCGCCTTGATCGCCGCGGCGATAGCCGCCGGGTCGCTGTCGGCTTCGGCCGCCGGCTGCGCGGCGACCGCGTCCGGGTCCTTGAGGCCGTGGCCGGTCAGCGTGCACACCGCGGTCTTGACGCCGGCGAGCTTGCCTGCCTTGGCGTGCTTGGCCAGGCCCGCGACGCTCGCGGCCGAGGCCGGCTCGCAGAAGATTCCCTCGACGGCGGCGAGGTCGCGCTGCATCGCGAGGATTTCCTCGTCGGTGACGCTGGTGAACCAGCCTTTGGATTCGGCGACCGCCGCCTGCGCCTGGTCCCACGACTGCGGCGCGCCGATGCGGATCGCCGTCGCGACCGTCTCGGCCCCCTCCACCGGGGCGCCGGCGATGAACGGCGCCGCGCCGGCCGCCTGGACGCCGAGCAGCCGCGGCCGCGCGCGCTGCTCGTCGGCCGGCCGCTCGTGCAGGAAGTCGCAGGAGCCGCCGCACCACGCGCAGGCGCCGGGGGTCGGCTCGGCCGCCCATTCGCTGTAGCCGATCCAGTGCGCGGTGATGTTGCCGGCGTTGCCGACCGGCAGGGCGTGGAGGTCGGGCGCGCCGCCGAGCTGGGCGACGGTCTCGAAGGCGATGGTCTTCTGGCCCTGGATGCGCATCGGGTTGACCGAGTTGACGATCTCGATCTCGTCGCCGAGCTCCTTGACCGCGCGCATGGCGTGGTCGAAGTCGCCCCGGACGGTGATCACCTGGGCGCCGTGCGCGTGCGCCTGGGCCAGCTTGCCGGCGGCGACCTTGCCCTTCGGCAGCAGCACCACGCACTTGAGCCCGGCCCGCGCGGCGTAGGCCGCCGCGGACGCCGAAGTGTTGCCGGTCGAGGCGCAGGCCACCGCCGCGGCGCCGCGCGCCAGGGCGCAGGAGACCGCGACCGCCATGCCGCGGTCCTTGAACGAGCCGGTCGGGTTGAGGCCCTCGTACTTGACGTAGACCTCGAACTCGATGCCGTGCATCGCCGGCAGGCGCTTGAGATGCAGCAGCGGGGTGTTGCCCTCGCCGAGGCTCAGCGGCCGCTTCTTGGCCTCCTTCGGCAGGTAGGGGGCGTGGCTCGCGATCACGCCCTCCTGGAAGCGCGGCTCACTCATCCTTGATGTGGGGGATGATGATCGGCATCGCCACCGGCGGCGCCACCACCTGCTTCATCTTCGCCAGCCGCGCCATGGTCCGGCGCAGCGCCGCCCAGTCGAGCTCGTGCAGCAGGATCGCGATGTCGACCTCGGCGCCCGAGTGCGACTCCTGCTGGTGGATCGCCTCGATCGACAGGCCGGCCGCCGACAGCGTCTGCGAGATGCGCGCGAGCACGCCCTTGGCGTCGATGACCCGCACCCGCAGGTAGGCCTGGCTGCCGAGGTTGATCCGCGCGCAGTGCCGCGCGCTCGCCTTGCCGCCGAAGGGCAGGGCGGGCGGCGCGCCGTCGCGGGCCGCCGCGATGATGTCGGCGACCACCGCCGAGGCGGTCGGCAGGGCGCCAGCGCCGGCGCCGACCAAAAGCAGCTCGCCGGCGTAGCGGGTCCGCACCAGCAGGCCGTTGAGGTTGTCGTTGACCGCCGCCAGCGGATGGCTGCGCGCGATCAGCGCCGGGGCGACCTGGGTCTCGACGCCGCGCCGGCCATGGTCCTTGACGTGCGCGAGCAGCTTGATGACGTAGCCGAACTCGGCGGCGCAGTCGCGGTCGGCGACCGCGGCGCCGCGGATGCCCTCGACCGCGATGCGGTCCATCGCCAGCGGCAGGCCGTAGGCGAGCCAGGCCAGGATCACCGCCTTGTGCGCCGCGTCCCAGCCGTCGACGTCGAGGCTGGGGTCGGCCTCGGCGTAGCCGAGCTCGCTCGCCAGCGCCAGCGCCTCCTCGAAGCCCTTGCCCTCGCGCGCAAGCTGCGTCATGATGTAGTTGCAGGTGCCGTTGAGGATGCCCACGATCGACTCGATCTCGTCGCCCGCGAGCGCGTCGCGGATGGTCCGGATCGCCGGCACGCAGCCGGCGACCGCCGCCTCGTAGTACAGGCCGGCGCCGCGCTCGCGCGCCAGCGCCAGCAGCTCGCCGCCGTGCGTCGCCAGCAGCGCCTTGTTCGCGGTGATGAGCGGCTTGCCGGCGCCGAGGACCTCCCGCGCGCAGGCCAGCGCGTCGTCGAGGCCGCCGATCAGCTCGACCACCGCGTCGACGCCGTCGGCCGCCACCGCCTCCCGCCAGTCGGCGTGCACCGGGACGCCGGGGCCCAGCCTCTTGCGGGCCCGCCGCAGGTTGCGGGCGCTGGCCGCGACGATCTCGATTTTGATTCGAGCCCGTTTTGCCATAACATTGTTCGAGGCGAGCAGGTCGTGGACGCCGCCGCCGACGTTGCCCACGCCCAGCAGAGCTATGCCGATCCTCTTCACGTCCGCCACTCCTGGCCATGGAACTGCACCGCGAGGCTGACGCCCCCAACCACATCACCGCGGCCGGCGACGGCTGGGTCAAGGTCAGCGGCGAGCGCCATCAGCTGCCGGTCATGGTCGAGCCCGAGGCCATCACGCCGCTGCCGGCCGGCGCCGGCGAGCAGCTGGACATCGCCAGCCCGGCGCTGCGCCAGGCCGCCGAACGCAAGCCCGCGGTCCTGCTGCTGGGCATGCCAGGCGGCGGGACGCCGCCGGTGCGGCTGATCGGCCAGTTCAACGCCGCCGGCGTGGGACTCGAGGCGATGGACATTGCGGCCGCCTGCCGGACGTTCAACGTCCTCGCCGCCGAAGGCAGGCATGTCGTCGCGGTGTTGCTTGACTAGCCCAGCGCGGCGCGCAGGCGCTCCAGACCCTTGGCGAGCAGCTCGTCGTTGGTGGCGAAGGACAGGCGCAGCGCCGGGTCCTTGGACTTGAACGCCGCCCCGTAGACGGTCGACACCAGCTTTTCGCTCAGCAGGTGCTCGGCCAGCGCCTTGTCGCTGGGCTCGGGGATCACGCCGTCGGCCGCCAGCTGCCGCGCCGCGCCGCCGACCTCGATGAAGCCGTAGAAGGCCCCGTCGATGGCGGCGATCTCGACCCCTTCGAGATCGTCGAAGGCCTGCAGCACCTTGGCCCGCCGCGCCGCGAAGGCCTCGAGCATCGGCTTGAGGTTGTCCAGCTCGCTGTCGAGGGCGGCCGCGGCCGCGGCCTGGGCGATGGAGCAGATGTTGGTCGTCGTCTGCGACTGGATCTTGCGCATGGCCTTGGCGAGCTCCGGGTGCGAGGCGCTGAAGCCCATCCGCCAGCCGGTCATCGCGTAGGCCTTGGAGACGCCGTTGAAGATCACCGTCCGGTCCTTGAGCTCCGGACAGGCCTCCGGGAACGAGACGTGCTTGGCGTCGCCGTAGGTGATATGCTCGTAGATTTCGTCACTTGCGATGATCACCTTCGGGTATTTCGCAAGAACCTCGCCCAGGGCTTTCAACTCGGCGGCGCTGTAGACGGCGCCGGTCGGGTTGGACGGGGTGTTGATGACGAAGATCCGGCTCCGGTCGGTCAGGGCCTCCTCGAGCTGCTCGGGATTGATCTTGAAGCCGTCCTCGATGCTGGCGTCGACGTAGACCGGCTTGGCGCCGCAGAACTGCGCGACGTCCGGGTAGGTCACCCAGCACGGCGTCGGAATGACCACCTCGTCGCCGTGGTCGGCGGCGACCAGGAACAGGTTCATGATCGCGTGCTTGGCGCCGCAGGTCGCGACGACGTCGTCGGGACCGTAGTCCAGGCCGCTGTCGCGGCCGAGCTTGCGGCAGATGGCCTCGCGCAGCCTCACGGTGCCGGCGACCGCGGTGTACTTGGTCTCGCCGTTGGCCAGCGCCTTGCGGGCGGCCTCCTTGATGTGCTCGGGCGTGTCGAAGTCCGGCTCGCCGGTCGTCAGGTTGACGACGTCCTTGCCGGCGGCCTGCAGCTCGGCCGAACGCGCGCTCATCGCGATCGTCGCCGAGGGCTCGATGCGCTCGATCCGGGCGGATAGGGAAAACTGCGCCATCTTTCTTCGAGCCTTGATTCTAGCAGGTGCGGCCGCCCCTGCCTTAAAATAGCGGCGCCGGGCATGATGAGGACGCTGCTGCTGGTGCTGCTGCTGGCGCTGCCCGCGGCCCACGCCGAAGAGGAAGCCCTGCTTCCGGACGGCCTCAAGCGCATCCTCAGCCGCAACGGCATCCCGCTCGCCCAGGCGGGAATCTACATGGCCTGGGGCGACGGCGAGCCCATCGCGCTGCACAACCTCGACCGGCCCTTCAACCCGGCCTCGGCGATCAAGCTGGTGACGAGCATGGCGGCGCTGGACCTGCTCGGGCCGGAGCACACCTGGGAGTCGGGGCTGTACGCCGCGGCCGAGGTCGCCAGCGGCAGCCTGCGCGGCGACCTGTACTTCAAGGGCGGCGGCGACCCCTTCTTGACCAACGAGCGCCTGGCCTGGCTGGTCGGCGGCCTGCGGCGGCGCGGCGTCGACGACGTCGCCGGCGACCTGGTCCTCGACGACAGCCTGTTCGCGCTGCCGCCGCCCGACACCGAATCCTTCGACGGCGCCGGCAGCCGCTCGTACAACGCCTCGCCGGGCGCGGCGCTGGTCAACTTCGGCGCCAGCTTCGTCCACCTGCACTACATGGACGGCGCGCTGACGGTGTTCGCGGAGCCGCCGTCGGCGACCTTCAAGGTCACTTCCAAGGTCCGCATGGTCCGCGGCCGCTGCCCGGGCAACTGGCGCCAGCGCCTGCAGGAACGGCTGGTCCGCCGCGACGACGGCTCCGCCGAACTCACCTTAGCCGGGCGCTACTACACCGGCTGCGGCGCGCGCTCCTTCCATCTGCTGGCGCAGCCGGACGCCGGCGCCCACGCGGCCGGCGGCGTCATCCAGCAGTTCATCGACGCCGGCGGGACCTTCGCCGGCGGCTGGCGGCGCGGCGAGCTGCCGGCGAAGGCGCGGCTGCTGACCGCGAACGAATCGCCGCCGCTGGCCGAGATCATCCGCGGCGTCAACAAGTACTCGAACAACGTCATGGCGCGCAACCTGTTCCTGGCGCTCGATGAAAGCGACGACGGGCCCCGCAGCCTCGAAGGCAGGGCATCGACGCCGCGGGCATGGCGATCGACAACGGCTCGGGGCTGTCGCGGACGGTCCGCATCACCGCGCGGCAGTTCGGCGAGGCGCTGCGTCTGTACCACGCCAAGCCCTACCGGCACGAGCTGTACGCCTCGCTCGCCGTGCTCGGCCGCGACGGCACCGTCCGGACCTGGAACCGCGGCAAGCCCACGGCCGGGCGGGCGCGGCTGAAAACCGGCACGCTGTCGAACGTCCGGGCGGCGGCGGGCGTCGTCCACAATCCGGGCGGCGACGCGCTGCTGGTGGTGATGATCGAGACCCGCAGCACCGCGAACGCGCGCCGCGCCATCCAGCAGATGCTCGACTGGCTCCACGGGCTCGATGCTTAGAATCCCCGCCTTGCGATGAGTCCCCGCACCCCAGGCGCCGGCGCCGGCAAATGGTCCGAGCGCTTCGCCGGCGCGACCAGCGAGCTGATGTTCCAGTTCAACTCCTCGCTGTCCTACGACCAGCGGCTGGCCGCCCATGAGCTGCGCGCCTCGATCGCGCACGCGCGGATGCTGGGCCGGCAGGGGATCATCCCCAAAAAGGACGCCGCGAAGATCGTCGCCGGCCTGCGGCTGCTCGAGCGGCTGCGCGCGGCCGGCCGCCTGCGGCTCGACGTCCCCGAGGAGGACATCCACACCCTGGTCGAAAAGGAGCTGACCCGGCGCATCGGCGCGGCGGGCAAGAAGCTGCACACCGCGCGCTCGCGCAACGACCAGGTCAACGCCGTCACCCGGCTGTGGCTGCGGGACGCCATCGACGCCCAGCAGCGGCTCATCCTGCTGCTGCGCCGCGCGCTGCTGCGCCAGGCCCAGGCGCACGCGGCCACCGTCATGCCGGGCTACACCCACCTGCAGGTCGCGCAGCCGACGACGCTGGGCCATCATCTGCACGCCTACGACTGCATGCTGGCGCGCGACGCCGCCCGGCTCGCGGACTGCCGGCGGCGGGTCAACGTCCTGCCGCTGGGCGCGGCGGCGCTGGCGGGGACCGGCTTCGCCATCGACCCGCGCATGGTAGCCAAGGAGCTGGGCTTCGATTCGATCTTCGCCAACAGCATGGACGCGGTCGCCGACCGCGACTACGCCATCGAGTACGCCCACTGCGCGGCGCAGCTGCTTTTGCACCTGTCGCGGCTGGGCGAGGAGATCGTGATCTGGGCCTCGCAGCCCTTCGGCTTCGTCCGCGTCGCCGACGCCTTCAGCACCGGCTCGTCGATCATGCCGCAGAAGCGCAACCCGGACGCCGCCGAGCTGCTGCGCGGCAAGGCCGGCCGGGCGCTGGGCGCGCTGCAGGCGCTGATGACGATGGTCAAAGGCCAGCCGCTGACCTACAACAAGGACAACCAAGAGGACAAGGAGGCGCTGTTCGACAGCGCCGCGACCGCGGCTTCCTGCCTGCAGGTCGCCGCGCCGATGGTCGCGAGCCTCGAATTCGACGCCGGCCGGATGCGGGCGGCGGCGGAGCAGGGCTACGCGGCCGCGACCGAGCTCGCCGACGCCCTGGTGCGGAAGGGCGTCTCCTTCCGCAGCGCGCACGCGCGGGTCGCGCGGCTGGTGCGGCTCGCCGAAAGCCGCGGCCTCGCCCTCGCCGAGCTGCCGGCGGCCGAGGCGCGGAGGGCGACCGGCCTTACCGCGGCCGAGCTGCGCGCGGCGCTGACGATCGACAGGGTGCTCGCCGGCCGCCGCAGCCCGGGCAGTCCGCAGCCGAAGCAGGTGGCGCGCGCCGCCGCGCGGGAACTGCGGCGGGTGGAGAAGCTGCTGGCCGCCTAGGCGGCGACGTCCGCGAGCTTTTTCGCGAGCTCGCCGTCCTCGTGCAGCTGCTTGATGATGTCGGCGCCGCCGATGAACTCCCCCTTGATGTACAGCTGGGGGATGGTGGGCCAGTCGGAGAACTCCTTGATCCCCTGGCGGACGTCGGGGTCCTCGAGGACGTTGACGGTGTGCAGCCGGTCCTTGGCGTCGCCGAGGTTGCGGTGCAGGGCCTCGACCGCGAGGGCCGAGAAGCCGCACTGCGGGAACTGCGGCGTCCCCTTCATGTACAGCAGGACCGGATGCTCGGCGATCTGCCTGCGAATGCTTTCTTGAACGTCCATGCGGCTTCCTGTTTTAGAATCTCGCGCCGTGCGCAGCAACCGCCGCCGGCTCTCGGCGTTTATTCTACTACTGGCCTCGGCCGCGGCGGCCCGCGGCCAGGAGGCGGACAGCTTCCGCCTGGCGGCCTCGGTCAACGGCGATCCCATCCTCACCCACGAGCTCGACGAGCGCATCGCCTACGTCCAGGGGAACATCGAGCGCGCCGAAGGCCGGCAGGTGGCCTACGCCGACCTCTACCCCCGCGTCCTGGAGATCATGATCGAGGAGCGGCTGGTGCTGCAGCGCGCCCGCGACCTCGGCTCCCAGGTCAACGAGATCCAGGTCACCCAGGCGGTCGAGCGCCTTTTGCAGCAGCGGCAGATGACGCTCGAGCAGCTGCTCGAGGCCAACGGCGTCGACGAGGAGCGGCTGCGCGCGGAGGTCCGCAAGGACCTTTTGATCGAGAACGCCTTCATCCGCGACAACCGCCGCGAGCTGGCCGTCGCGCCCGACGAGGTCAACCAAAGGCTGCGGCTGCGGCTCGAGAACGAGCGCCTGCGCGAGTACCTCATCGAGCACGCGATCCTCACCGCCGACAAGCGGCCGCACGCCGAGGCCCTCAGCCTGCTCGCGAGCGAGGACTTCTACGACGCGGCCCTGCAGGAGAGCGTCAGCACCAACCCGGTCAACCTCGGCTGGCTGCACGAGCGGCAGATGCCGGCGGCCTACCTCGAGCAGCTCGAGCGCATGCAGCCCGGCGACGTCTCGCCGGTGATGGAGTTCTCCAACGGCCTGCACGTCATCCACATGCTGGCGCGGCGGCCGGTGGTCCAGGGCCAGGTGCGGCCGGGCAAGGTCACCGCCAAGATGCTGCGGGTCCCGGCCGACGTCGACGACGAGGACCTCGTCGAGGCGGTCAGCTTCCTCAAGCTGGGCCTGGTCGGCTTCGAGGAGCTGGCGGAGGAGTTCGACGGCGAGATCGTCACCTTCGAGCGCCTGCCGGAGAACATGCCCCAGGAGATCCGCAACAACCTCACGCTGCGGCTCGGCGAGCTCGCCGGCCCCTTCGTCATCGGCAGCACCAAGGTCATCCTGCGGATCACCGCCATCGACCAGATGGTCATCGGCAGCGAGCGCTACCGCGACCTCGCGCTCAACGAGGTCTTCGCCACCAACCGCGCGACCCTCAGGCGGAAGTGGATCGAGCACCTGCGCTCGATAAGCGCGATCGAGATCATCCGTGCCGAGCCCTAGCCGGCCGCTGTTCGCCGGCACCATCGGCGATCCGGCGGGGGTCGGCCCCCTGGTCTGGGCGAAGGCCGCGCGCGGCCGGCTGCCGGCCGACGTGGTGCTGCTCGGCGACCGCCGGGCGCTGGAGCGCTGGCTGCCCGAGCCGCTGCCAGACTGGAATCCGGACCGGCGCCGGCGGCTGAGCCTGGTCGACGAGCCTGGCTTCGCCGGCCCGAAGCGCCCCGTGCCGGGCCGCCCCGACGCCACCCACGCCCCGGCGGTCCTCAAAAGCCTGCGGCGGGCGGGGGCGATGGCGCTGGCGGGGCAGGTCGACGGCGTCGTCACCGGCCCGGTGGCCAAGGACGTCCTCGCGACGCACGAGCCCGGCTTCCGCGGCCAGACCGAGCTGCTCGGCCAGCAGGCGCGGGTCGAGGCGCCGGTGATGGCGATGCTCAGCCCACGGCTGCGGCTGGTGCTCGCGACCGGCCATCTGCCGCTCGCCGCGGTCCCCAAGGCGCTGACGCAGGCGCGGCTCGAGCAGGTCCTGCGGGTCAGCTGCCACGATCTGCGCTGCCTGCTGGATCTGCCCAAGCTGCGGCTGCGCGTCTGCGGCCTCAATCCGCACGCCGGGGAAAACGGCCTGCTCGGCGACGAGGAGATCAAAGTCATCAAGCCGGTGATCGCCAGGCTGCGCCGCGCCCGCCTGCCGGTCGACGGCCCGCTGCCGGCCGACACCGCCTTTTTGCCGCAGAACCTCGGCCCCGCCGACTGCGTGGTCGCGATGTACCACGACCAGGCGCTGCCAGTGATCAAGCGCGAGGACTTCGCCGGCGCCGTCAACGTGACCCTCGGCCTGCCGTTCATCCGCGCCAGCGTCGGCCACGGCACCGCCTTCGCCAAGGCCCGCGCCGGCGACGCGGACCACGCGCCGCTGCTCGCGGCCCTGACGCTGGCGGCCCGGATGAGCCGCAACCTGCAAAGCCGATGAGCCGGCCCCGCCTCGGCCAGCACTTCTTGGCGGACGAGGACGTCCTCGCGCGCCTCGTCGAGATGATCGGCCCGCGGCCGGAGGACTCCTTCCTCGAGATCGGCCCGGGGCAGGGCGCCTTGACGCTGCCGCTGCTCGCCGCCGGCGCGCGGGTGACCGCGGTCGAGCTCGACGCGGCGCTCGCGCGCGGCCTGCCCAAGCGGGCCGGGGCGGCCGCGGCGCGCCTGCAGGTCGTCCATGGCGACGCGGCCAAGCCCTGGCCCGCGCCGGCCGCCGATCCCTGGCGGCTCGCCGGCAACATTCCGTACGCGATCTCCTCGCCGGTGGTCGAGC
>MEIE01000064.1 GCA_001750625.1 Candidatus Amphirhobacter heronislandensis | reverse complement strand
TCGGCCGCCTGCGCGGCGCCGAACCTGCGCGCCGGCATGACGGTCGCCGCGGCGCTGCCCGGCGCGGTGGTCAACGGCGTCAAGGTCGCCCGCCGGAGCGTGGGCGGGATCGAATCGGCGGCGGTGCTGTGTTCCGAGGCCGAGCTCGGCCTCGGCGAGGACGCCGCCGGCCTGCTCGAGCTCGGCGACGGCGCGGCGCCGGGTGTCCCATTGGCCGAGCTGGTCGACGCCGCCGACCGGATCTACGATCTCGGCGTGACCCCGAACCGCGGCGACTGGCTGTCGGTGCTCGGCGTCGCCCGCGAGCTCGCCGCCAAGACCGGCCTGCGGCTGCTCCCGCCCAAACCGAAGCGGCCGGCGCCGGTCCGCGGCGTCGCGCGCCAGGCGGTCAAGATCGCCGCCGCCGCCCGCGCGGCCTGCCCGAAGTTCGCCTGCCTGCCGCTTGAAGGAGTCGACGCCGCCCGGCCGACGCCGGCCTTCATCCGGACGCGGCTGCAGCGCTGCGGCCTGCGGCCGGTGTCGGCGGTGGTCGACATCACCAACTACGTCATGCTCGAGTACGGCCAGCCGCTGCACGCCTTCGACCGGGCCCGGCTCGCCGGCGGCATCGTGGTGCGCTTCGCGCGGCCGGCCGAGCCCCTCGAGCTGCTCGACGGCACCAAGGCCAAGCTGAACAAGCGCATGCTGGTGGTCGCGGACTCCAAGGAAGCCAAGGCGGTCGCCGGCGTGATGGGCGGCGCCGGCTCGGGCGTCACCGAAGCCACCACCGAGGTGCTGCTCGAGGCCGCCCATTTCGCCCCGGCGGTGGTCCGCGGCCGCAGCCAGGAGCTCAAGGTCAGCTCGGACGCCGCCTACCGCTTCGAGCGCGGCGTCGACCCGGCGCTGCCCGAGCTCGCGCTCGCCCGCGCCGCAAGCCTGATCATCGAACACTGCGGCGGCCGGCCCGGGCCGCTGACGGTCGCGGGCAAGACGCCGGCGGCGGCCAAGCCGGTCGCCTTCGAGCCGGCGGCGGTGGCGCGCATCACCGGGGTGTCGGTCACCGCGGCGCTCGCGCGCAAGCGCCTCGGCGCGCTGGGCTTCAAGGTCGCCGCGCGCGGCAGAAAACTGGCGGCGGCGGCGCCGTCGTGGCGCTTCGACGTCGAGCGCTGGCAGGACCTCGCCGAGGAGATCATCCGCCTCGGCGGCTACGACGCGGTGCCGGTGACGCTGCCGCGCATGGAGGGCGGCCTGACCCCGCAGGCCGAGCCGCTGCTCGACGAGGGCCGCGCCCGCGACGTGCTGACCGCGGCCGGCTACAGCGAGGCGATCACCTTCGCCTTCGTCAACCCGCAGTGGGAGGAGGCCTGCTACGGCAATACCAAGCCGCTGCGGCTGGCCAACCCGCTCGGGCCCGAGCACAGCGTCATGCGCTCGGGGCTGTTCGGCGGCCTGCTCGACCGCGCCAACCACAACTTCCACCACCGCCAGGACAGCCTGCGCCTGTTCGAGGCCGGCCGCTGCTTCCCGGCCGGCGGCGGCCAGCCGGTCTACCTCGCCGGGCTGTGCTGGGGCGCGGCGCCGAGCTGGCGCGGCGAGGCGCGGCCGCCGGACTATTACGACGCCCGCGCCGCGGTCGAGGCGCTGCTGCCGGGCCTGGAGCTCGCGTTCGTCCCCGGCGGGCCGCTGCCGGCGGCGCTGCACCCGGGCTGCAGCGCGCGGGTGCTGCTCGCCGGCCGCTGCGTCGGCTGCGTCGGCATGCTGCATCCGGGCCTGCTGCGCAAGGGCCTGTGCGAGCTGGCGGGCGCGCCGGCGCTGTTCGAGCTCGACCTGGACCAGCTGCGCGCGCAGCCGCGGCGGCGGCGGGCGCGGCCTTTTTCCAAGCTGCCGCTGGTCCGGCGCGACCTCGCTTTGCTCGCGGCGGCGGACGTCCAGGCCGCCGAACTGGTAAAATCCATTGCGGGATTAGGATTGCCCGAGTTGATCAGCGTGGAGGTTTTCGACAGTTTCGCCGGCGGCAGCCTGCCGGCGGGCCAGCGCAGCATCGGCCTGCGCCTGACGCTGCAGGGGACCGCGGCCAACCTGGTCGAGGCCCGCATCAATGAAATCGTCGCGGCGGCGGCGGCCGAACTCGAGCGCGCCCACGGCGCGAAGCTGCGCGGCTGAGGCGATGGCCGAAAACGAAGCCCCGGCGGCCCGGACCCTGACCCGGCAGGAGATCATCGCGAGCCTGCGCGGCGAGCTCGGCAGCTTCGCGGCGGCCAAGCGGCTGCTGCAGTCGTACTTCGACCTCATCGAGGCCGGCCTGGTCGCGGACGGCGTCGTCAAGCTGCACAACTTCGGCCGCTTCGAGACCAGCGGCAAGAAGGCGCGCATGGGCCGCAACCCGCGCAGCGGCGAGGCCAAGGTCATCGAGGCGCGGACCATCGTCAAGTTCCGTCCCTGTTCCAAGCTGCGCAACTCGGTCCGCCATCCGGTCCCGCCCGCCGCCGAGGAAGACCATGGCTGAGGCCGCCGCCTACCCGGAGATCCCGGCCAACCAGCAGGCCTTCACCATCGGCGAGGCCTGCCGGCTGTGCGGCGTCACCGCCAACGTGCTGCGCTACTGGGAAGACCTGTATCCCAAGCAGCTCGGCCGCGTCACCCGCCGCGCCGGCCGCCGCTATTACCAGACCCAGGACCTGATCGTGATCCGCACGATCAACGACCTGCAGAAGCAGGGCCTCAAGCCGCAGGCGGTCGCCAAGGCCCTCAGCAACAAGGACCAGCAGCCGGATTCGATCAGCGCCTCGCTCAAGAGCGCGGACGCGATCAAGCGGGAAATCAAATCAGTGATCAAGCTGCTCAGCTAGAGCGGCGCGGCGCGATTACAACGCAGCAATGACAGTCGGGGTGTGGCTCAGCCTGGTAGAGCACCTGCATGGGGTGCAGGGGGTCGCGAGTTCGAATCCCGCCACCCCGACCCTTCTTGCCGCGCGCCGCGGCCTCGCGGCGGCGGCCGCCGCGGTCCTGCTCGCCGGCTGCGGCGCGCGGACCAGCCCGCCCGGCTACGACAGCGCCGAGGAAAAGGCCGAGCTGCGCCACCAGGTCGCGTACGCCATCGCCCGCCGGGAAGCCCAGCGCGCCCGGGTCCAGGACGTCGCCGACGCCATCAAGCTCGCCAACCCTGAGATCTGCGGCGACTTCATCGAGCCGCACCTCGGCATCGAGCTGTGGTCGCTGCCGGCCCGCGGCCGCCTCGAGGAGACCGCCCGCGAGGTCTACGAGCAGGACTACGGCCTTGACGGCGCCGCGCGGATCCGGCGCGTCTCCCCGAACGGCGCGGCGGCCGCCGCCGGCCTGCGCGCCGGCGACGCGCTGCTTGCGATCAACGGCGCCGAGGCGAAGGGCAGCTCCCGCGGCCTGCGCGCCGCGGCCCAGCGCCTCGCCGCCAACCCCGACTACCTGCCGGTGACGCTGCGGCTGCGGCGGGACGGGCGCGAGTTCGAGCGCGCCGTCGAGCCGCGGGCGGCCTGCCGCTCGGAGGTCGGCATCGCGCCGGGCGCCGAGATCAACGCCTACGCCAACGGCAGCCAGGTCGGCATCGCGCGCGGCATGCTCAACTTCGTCGAAAGCGACGAGGAGCTCGCCTTCGTCGTCGGCCACGAGATCGCCCACAACGTGATGGACCACGTCGACATCACCCGCGGCAACATGCTCATCGGCAGCATCCTCGGCGGCCTGCTCGACATCGCCGCCGCCTCCGGCGGCGTCTACACCGGCGGCGCGATCAGCAGCGCCGGCATGGAGGCCGGCCGGCGCCTCAAGTCGGTCGAGCTCGAGGCCGAGGCCGACTACATCGGGCTGTACATGCTGCACAACGCCGGCTTCGACATCAGCGGCGGCGCCGACTTCTGGCGCCGGATGGGCGCCGAGGGCGGCAACCTGTACGCGAGCACCACCCACCCGACCACGCCGCAGCGCTTCATCGCGATGCGCAAGACCATCGCCGAGATCGAGGCCAAGGCCGCCCGCGGCGAGCCGGTCCTGCCGACCCCCGCCGACGGCCGCTGAGCCGCGGCCGCGCCGCGGCCGGCCCCCACCCTTAGAATAAGCGCAGCATGCCGGCCGCCAAGCCTCGAATCCTTCTCACCAACGACGACGGCTTCGACGCGCTCGGCCTCCGGCACCTGCTCGCCGCGCTCGAGGACTTCGCCGAAGTCCAGGTGGCGGCGCCGCTGTTCAACCGCAGCGGCTCGAGCTACGCCCTCAGCCTGCACGACCCGGTGCCGGTGATCCGCCGCGGCCCGCAGGCGATCGTCGCCGGCACCCCGGCCGACTGCGTCATCCTGGCGCTGCACCGCGAGGATTTCCTGCCCTGGCGGCCCGACCTGACGGTGTCGGGCATCAACTACGGCGGCAACCTGGGCTACGACACGCTGTACTCGGGGACGGTCGCGGCCGCCGCCGAGAGCTGCAAGCGCGGCGTCCCGGCGGTGGCCTTCTCCTCGGTCTGCCTGCCCGAGGGCAACTTCCCGCCCGCCCACCTCGAAGACGCGGCGCAGATCGCGGCGCGGATGGTCCAAAAGCTGCTCGCGGGCGACGGGCCGCCGGCGGACCTTTTGAACGTCAACATCCCCGACCTGCCGGCGGACCAGGTCAAGGAGCCGCTGGCCGCGGGGCTGAAAAAACGCCACCTGCCGCGGCCGCACGTCGATTTGCGGCGCGAGGAGCTGCACGGCCTGCGCTCGATCCGGACCAGCTACAACGTCTCGCTGGCGGCTTCGCACGACGACGGCCTCGACCTGGACGTCGTCAAGCGCGGCCACGTCGCGGTGACGCCGCTGCGGCTGGACGTCGCCGCCTACGACGAGATCGACACCGTCGCCGGCTGGCTGCGGGAGCTGGCGTGAAGATCCTGCTCACCAACGACGACGGCTGCGCCTCGCCGCTGCTGCAGGGCCTCGAGCGAAAGCTGCGGGCGGACGCGGAGACCTGCGTCTGCGCGCCGATGACCAACCAAAGCGGGGTCTCGTCCTCGCTGAGCATCGGCGCCCCGACGGTGGTCAAGACCGCCGACGACGGCAACCGCATCGTGTCGGGGACGCCGGTGGACTGCGTCCACCTGGGGCTGACGGTCCCGGGGCTGCTGCCGTGGCCGCGGCCGGACCTGACGGTGTCGGGCATCAACTTCGGCCGCAACCTCGGCAACGACGCGCTGTACTCGGGCACCATCGCCGCCGCCGCCGAGAGCGTCGCCTTCGGCATCCCGGCGGTCGCGCTGTCGCTGCACTTTCCCGGCGGCTCGAAGTTCGCCGACGCCGACGCCGACTACGACGGCGTCATCGGCCTCGCCCGCGACCTGGTGATGGGGCTCAAGGACCGGCTGCTGGCGAACCCGGCGACGCTGCTGAACGTCAACATCCCCTTTTTGCCGGTGGATCGGATCAAGCCGGCGGCGGCCTGCCGGCTGGGCCAGGACCACCCGCCGCGGCGCATCGAGGCCGACCCGGCGGCGGCGCCGAGCGCGGCGCACGAGTGCTACCGGATCGGCGAGCTCATGCTGGCTGGGGGCCATCCGCCCGCCAGCGACTACGCCCTGCTCGAGCAGGGCCACGTCACGGTGACGCCGCTGCGATTCGACCTCACCGATGATAGTAAAATGCAAGCGGTGGCGGCATGGACAAAGTGAGAGACATCAGCGGCGGCAGGCTGCTGGCCCAGGACCTCCGGGATCTCGGCATCAAGGACGAGCAGGTCCTCGCCGCGATCGCCAAGGTCCCCCGCATCGAATTCCTCGCCCGCAGCCTGGCGGCGCGCGCCCGCGACAACGACGCCCTGCCGATCGGCCACGGCCAGACCACCTCGCAGCCGTGGGTGATCGCCCGCATGCTCGAGCTCGCGCAGCTCGACCGCGGCAGCTCGCGGGTCCTCGAGGTCGGCACCGGCTGCGGCTACCAGACCGCGATCCTCACCCATCTCGCCCGCGAGGTCTACTCGGTCGAGCGCATCGGCTCGCTGCTGGGCGAGGCCCGCAAGAAGCTGA
>MEIE01000063.1 GCA_001750625.1 Candidatus Amphirhobacter heronislandensis | reverse complement strand
ATAGGTGGGGTGGTCATTATTATGGAACCCTTAGGGATGGATTATTGGCCGGTAAAGGTTCCACCCCGCCGACAAGAGCCCCTGGGCTCTTCCCGCAAGGGATAGGTGGGGTGGTCATTATCAATGGGACTTATATAGGAACGTACCAATCACCGAGCAGGGCATCATACCGCAGCCCTTTTCCGGATTCTCGACGCTTGCGACGATCGTCGCCGGGGTCTTTGAAGCGATGCCCAGATGCTCCAGGCCGCTTCGGTCGCAACGCAGGTGTCGTTCTTCGAAGTCCCAGAGCCGGCTTATCGCAGGGCCCCTCGTCAAAGAGGCGTAGGTCAACCGTTTCCCGACTGCGCATTTGCACAAAGCGCCGAGGATTTCGAGAGTGCCGACACGAGCGTTCCCTTTGCTCGAACGAAAGGCGATCTCGTTGATGTAGCGCCGGCAATGCTTGACCGACCGATGGTGATCAATGCCATTCTACGAGCGTTCGAGCAACGCCCACACGCTCTCGATGCCGAGAATGGCCTGTTTCCCGACGGCTTTCGCGACCCATCCGCTTTTTCTTGTCCGCGTGCTTGTTGCCCTCCTTGCCGCCGAGGTAGGTCACTTCCATCTCGACCTCGCCCGACAACTTCGCCGACGGGCCTTCGCTGCGCTTATCGCACGCGCTGCAGCAGGTGCCATGCCGATTGTGCGCACGATGCTCAACTTCTTCGACAGCTGCACCGACGAGATACCTTTGCGTAAGGCATGCCGCTTGGTAGAAGACAGACAGCCACTTGTGCTTGGGGAATCTTGCTTACCTAGAAGACGGCACCGTATTTCACCGAGTGGATATTCCGGCAGCCCTTGCACTGATAGTGTTTTTCTCGAGACTTCCAAACGCTGCACTCTTGGCCTTTGCACTTGGGACAGGTGGGCTTTCCATCTTCCCGAAGCCGCTACTCGATGAAAGATCGAGCGCATCGGGAAAGCGCTCGAAAAACCGATGCGTACCGAGGACGACAGGCGCTTCTTTCGGGTCGTTCATGGCATGTTCTCTACTTGGATGATTTGGCCGGCCAAGGCATTGAAATCCACTGGGAGTACATTTCCGTGTAAGCCCCCTATCAATAGTATTTGATGGATTCGGTTTCGAATAAATCGAATTCGCTCATGATATGAGATTCGATTTCGTCATAAGGTCTCGTTTCGTTGCGGGACCATTTGGCAAAAATAGCCCAGCAACAGTAGTCACATATTTGACAATTAAAGTCAGATTTCATTTGATGGAAATAAATATAAGGTATTAGATTGAATCGATTGCCGATAGACCGTTTTATATTCTTCGTAACGAATTCGCGTTTCTTTGCGTGAGAGATTTTATCCAGAACGATGACGATATCGGTGATACCGTTTTTCTTGCACTCGATGAACTGATGAACGATATAATGAAGAAGCGTATCGCAAACATATCTATAAAATCTCTCCTCGACGCGCTTCGTCATCGCCTTCCATTCGTTGGGATCATCAGGTTGAATTCGTCGATCGCTACTTAGATAGAGTGATGGATGAACCTTTCTCTTGTCGACGATAACGCTATGGACCTCGATATCCGTGAGACCTTTGATTTCGGCAAAGACCCTATTTCGAACGAGCTGTTTATCGTCGGTTGCATGAAAAGACTCGACGTCTTTGCCATTACCAAGCAGATCGTATTTGATAAGAGCGAATCTATCTCGTCCTATCAAGGGATTCAAGGTACACACTCCGGTCAAAATGAAGTGTTTCGTACCGTTCGGGCTGAAGTCGAAGTTCCCCGACTCATCGACGAAGATGAATAGCGTCTTTTTATCCATGGCACCGGTGATCATCAGATATCGAAAAGGAAAAGAGGAGCGGTATTATATACATTGTCCTCCGCCCTAGGGTTATTTGAGACAATGAATAAGATTTGATCGAACACCGGATCATAGGGGATAACGGAGGTGTCTCATGACAAATCGTAGGAGAAGATAACAGACCGAAAAAGCGGGCGCTCATCGGAAACCGAGAATGACGGTGGCGCGCAAGATCGAGGCCATCGTGCGGGTGATTCAAGGCGAGCCCATGAAGCCGCTCGCCGTTTCGAGGTGATGGTAGCCGATGTCAGTCTCTGGTACGAGTCGTTTTTCGAAGGGGCGAGTGTGCTTTGATAGGAGAAAAAGTCAGATCCTGCGACTAAGAAGATCGGCAAATTGGAATCTTTGTCGGGTTCGACCATGATGGATAACGAACTGCTGCGCGAGAAGTTCGAGATGATGGAGGCGGGTCGCCCTTTTGTGCACAGGAGATCGATGCGATGAGAGCCGTCATTTCTTTCCTCCATGAAGAAATTTGACGGCGTTTTGCGGGCTTGCCGGGTGTGGAATATCAACCGCGCCGGCGTGTCTCGTCATTTGGATGCAGCCCCGGCCGGTCGTTCTCGCCAAAAGCCGGTGCCACACGGCCCGAGATGATCGAAGCCATTGAACAGGTCGAATGTATGTCGTTTGGGGACATCCCGTTTCATGACGAAGGGTACCGCAAGGTGCGCGCGCTTAGGCCAAGGGCATTCATACATCGCCGGAAAGGGGCTTGCGGCTCATGCGAGAGAACGCGGGCTGCTCGCCAAATCCTGTCGGGTACCGGCTCGTGGCCCGGGCGCTCATGACGGAACCATCATCCCGATCGATCAGTCGATGAGATGCGGGGCACCGATATGACGACGACCGCTTTGGCGACCGGAAAGATTGGTCGCCGTCTTCGTGGCCATCGACCATCTTTCGGCGAACTGCGTCGGGCTGCATGCCTTTGATGCGAGGCACGCACCTCGAAGCGTTGGAGCCATCGACGAAGGCGTGGCAAGCGGCTTGACCATCCGCCACGACAACGGGTCGCAGTCTGTCAGCCGCGCCTTCCAAGACGAGATCGGTTGGTTGGGAATCGACTTGTCCTCGCTCTTCGTTCGCTTATCTAAGGCAACGACTGAGCCGAGCGATTCATCCGTAGACTTAAGGAAAATCTGCTCTGGCTGAAAACGTACTCGTGCATCGAGGACCTGCAACGAGTCCTCCAGCGGTTCAAAGACGAGTACAACGAAAAGTGGCTGATCGAGCGCACGGGCAGCGCTTAAGCCCAATCCAGTTCATACGCGACGAGATGGGCGAAACTCCGGTCGCCGCATAACCCGCTTAAGTTGTCTCAATAACCCTAGTGCCCTAGATATCGAGTTCGGGGTCGATCGATTCGGCGATTTCGATGATTTTTCAACGAACTCTCCGATCATCGAGGCGGTGACACGGGTATCGGTTTTGCGCGCGTGCGAGCGTGATAACTCGCCGGAGTTTTTTCCACGGAGATCGAGTCTCGTGGCATCGGATTCGAAGATGGATGCCGAAAGCGGGTGCTTGGAGGCTTCGTTCGCTTTTTCGGGTTCGTCAGAGCGCCGCCGATTCGGGCGGGATTCGGTCGAGGATCAGGTCGGATGCCTTTTCTGCGATCATCAAGGTGGAGGCGTTGGTATTGGCCGAGGGCATCATCGGCATGATCGAGGCGTCGGCGACCCTCAAGCCCTCGACGCCGTGCACCCGCAGGCGATCGTCGACCACCGCCATCGGATCGCTTGCCGGTCCCATGCGGCAGCTGCCCATCAGATGAAAGGCGGTGGTGCCGATCCCGAAAACGAAGTCGAGGAGTTCATCGTCGCGCTCTATTTCTTCCCCCGGGAGCGCTTCGTGCTTGAACCAGGGTCGAAGGGCTGCGGTGCGCATCAGTCGCTTTGCCAGCCTTACCCCTTTGACGATGACTTGTCGGTCGTATTCGGCGGTCAGGTAATTCGGTTGGATCAGGGGTTTGTCGAGGGGGTTCGGGGTGCGGGCGCGGACGAAGCCGCTGCTTTGCGGGCGTTGCTGCCAGACCGCGATCGTCGCCCCGGGCTCGCTTTCCAAGGTGGATTGCACGCCTTGGCGATAACTGGCGGGGGTGAATGTCAGCTGTAGATCGCCGTTTTCCAAAGCATCGTCGGATTTCCAAAAACAACCCACGAGCGTCGGCTGCAAGGTGAGAATCCCTTTTCCGGCGAGAAAATACTTGGCGATCTCGAGGCCCAAGCGCCAGCCCCGAGCGAGTTCGTTGATGGTGCGGGTGCCTTGGACTTTGAACGCGGTGCGCACGGCATAATGATCGCGCAAGTTCTCCCCGACTCCGGGTAAGGCCAAGTAGACCGGCACCTGCAAATCATTGAGCAGCGAAGGGGGGCCGATCCCCGAAATTTGCAACAGTTGCGGCGAGTTGACGGCTCCGCCGGCGATGATCACCTCGCGGGTGGCGCGAACTTCATATCGCTCGCCGTCTCGCAAATATTCGACCCCGCACGCGCAGCCGCCATCGAAGACGATTCGGCTTGCATGGGCATGAGGGCGCACTTCGACATTGGGGCGGCGCATCGCCGGCCGCAGGTGGGCTCGGGCGGCGCTCATCCGGCGAGCGCGATGCACGCTGCGCTGGAAATAACCGACACCCTCTTGCTTCGCCCCGTTGTAATCGGGATTGCGGGGGATGCCGAGGCTCTCGGCGCCGGCGATGAAGGCATCGCATAGCGGATTGCCCCAGTGCAGATCCTCGACCTTGAATTCCCCCTCCCGCCCTCGGAAGCGATCGTCGCCGTCGCCGATCCGCCCTTCGCTGCGCCGAAAATAAGGCAGCACATCGGCATAGCCCCAGCCGCGGTTGCCGCATTGGGCCCAGTGATCGAAATCCGCCCGTTGTCCCCGGTTGTAGATATGGCCGTTGATCGAACTCGATCCGCCGAAGGTCTTGCCGCGCGGATGGGCGATGCGGCGACCGGCGGTGCCGGGGCCGGGTTCCGCTTCGTAGAGCCAGTTCACCGACGGGGAGGTCATGGTCTTCATGAACCCGGCGGGGATGTGGATGAAGGGGTTCGAGTCCCGTCCGCCTGCTTCCAAGGCGCAGACCCGAAAGCGGCCGTCGGCGCTCAATCGGTTGACGAGAACCGCGCCTGCGGTTCCGGTGCCGACGATCACGAAATCGAAGGTGTCGGTGGGCTTGGGCATGGGCGCCTTTGGGATATCCCGATCACCCGCGACCGATGAAGGGCATCTTGGTGGCCATGACCGTCAGGGTCTGGATATTGGCATCCAAAGGCATGCGCGCCATGCACAGCAGGGCATCGGCCACCCGCTCCGGTTCCATGACCGGCTCGATCGCGATCTCCCCGTTGGCTTGGGGAACCCCCTTGGTCATCGGGGTCGCCATTTCGGTCAAGGCGTTGCCGATATCGATCTGGCCGCAGGCGATATCGTATCGCCGGCCATCCAGCGAGGTGGAGCGGGTCAGCCCGCTGATGGCGTGTTTGGTGGCGGTATAAGGGGCGGAATTGGGGCGCGGGACGTGGGCCGAGATCGAGCCGTTATTGACGATGCGCCCGCCGCCGGGGGTCTGGCTTTTCATCAGCCGGAACGCCTCTTGCGTGCATAGGAAAGCCCCGGTGAGGTTGATATCGACCACTTGTTTCCACTGCTCGACCGTGATTTCTTCGAGCGGAACCCCGGGGGCGGAGATGCCGGCGTTGTTGAAAAGAAAATCCAAGCGGCCGAATCGCCGCTTCGTTTCGGCGAAAAGCGCGCGCACCGAATCCGCATCGCTGACATCCGCCGCGACCACCAAGACTCGCTCCTCGGCCAGTTCGTCGGCATCTCGCGCCATCGCTTTGGTTTGCTCCAGCGCGCTTTCGCGCCGCCCGACCAAGACCACCGACCAGCCCTCGCGCAGCATCGCCAAGGCACAGATGCGCCCGACTCCGCTGCCGGCGCCGGTGATCATCGCGATCTTCGGCTTGCCATCTTCGCTCGTATTCATCTTCCTCTCCTTTTAGAGTTTTGTATCGCGCCTTCGTCGCTTGGGTTCGTCGCCGCCGCCGCCGAAGGCGCTAAAAAAGGGAACTCTATCGGATAGCGCCGAAAGAGTTCCCTTTTTTAGCGCCTTCG
>MEIE01000062.1 GCA_001750625.1 Candidatus Amphirhobacter heronislandensis | reverse complement strand
TGCTCGGGGCGGACGCGTCGCCGGCGGCGCGTTTCGCGCTGCGCCTGATCTACGCCCACGGCCTGCGCGGCGTGTTCGAGAAGGTCGAGGCCCAGTCCCAAGAGGAGGAACAAAGCGATGGCGGATAAGGCATTGCAAGGCGAGGCCGCGGCCGCGGCTCTCGCGGATTACGTATGCGACACGGCGGGCCGCCGGCACGGCCGCGCGGGACGCGGCGCGGCTGTGCCTGCTCGACAGCCTGGGCTGCGCCTTCGCGGCGCTGGCCGAGCCGGGCTGCCGGGCGCAACTGGGACCGGCGCTGCCGGGCCTGGCGACGCCGGCGGGCGCCGTGGCCCTGTGCGGCGAGGGGCCGCTCGACATCTTCAAGGCGGCCTTCGACAACGGCGCGCTGATCCGCTGGCTCGACTACAACGACACCTGGCTGGCGGCCGAGTGGGGCCATCCCTCGGACAACTTCGCCGGCCTGCTGGCGCTGGGCGACTGGCTGTGCCGCAATCCCGGCGTCTTGGACGGAGCCGGCGGCGCGGCCGTCGGCGACGTGCTGGAGCTGGCGGTCAAGGCCTACGAGATCCAGGGGGTCCTCGCGCTGGCGAACGCCTTCAACCGCGTCGGCGTCGACCACGTCGCCCTGGTCAAGGTCGCGAACGCGGCGCTGACCGCGCGGCTGGCCGGCGGCGGCCGCGCCGCGGTGGAGCAGGCGCTGGCGCATTCCTTGATTGACGGCCACAGCCTGCGGACCTACCGCCACGCCCCGAACGTCGCGGCCCGCAAGTCCTGGGCCGCCGGCGACGCCGCCGCCCGCGGCCTGCGCCTGGGCCTGATGGCGGCGCGCGGCCAGCTCGACCCGCTGCCGGCGCCGATCGCGACGCCGACCTGGGGGATGCAGGACGCGCTGCTCAAGGGCAAGCCGCTGGTCCTCGCCCAGCCGCCGGGCAGCTACGTGATCGAGAACATCCTGTACAAGGTCTCGTTCCCGGCGGAGTTCCACGCCCAGACCGCGGCCGAGTGCGCGCTGCGGCTGCACGAGCAGGCCAAGGGCCGCCTCGACGAGATCGCGGCGATCGAGGTCCGCACCCAGGAAGCCGCGGTGCGCATCATCTCCAAGACCGGGGCGCTGCGCAACTACGCCGACCGCGACCATTGCCTGCGCTACATCATCGCGGTCGCGCTGCTCGAAGGAAAGCTCGAGGCGAAGCACTACGGCGACGCCTACGCCAAGTCCCGGCCCGAGATCGAAAAGCTGCGCGCCGTCACCGAGGTCGCGGAGGACCCGGCCTACACCGAGGCCTACCTCGACCCGGCGCGCCGCGCGATTCCCAACGCCATAAGGCTGCGCTACGCCGACGGCAGCGCGAGCGACTGGGTCGAGGAATACTACCCGCTGGGGCATGTCCGGCGGCGGGCCGAGGCCCTGCCGGCGCTGCGGGCGAAGTTCACCGCAGCCGCCGAGCCGACGCTGGGAACCGACAGGGCGGCGGCGCTGCTGGCGCTGTTCGACGAGCCGGCGCGGCTGGACGCGCTGGCGGTCAGCGAGCTGGTCGACCTGACCCGGGACGCCAAGGCGGGCTAGTCGGGATGTTTCGCCTTAATCTTGTCGACGAATTCCTCAATGAACCTGCCGAAATACGAGTGCCGCTCGTAGAACTCTTCCAGCTCCGGCGTCAGGTTAAGAATTTCCGCAGTCTCTGAATCGCTGACTTGGACTGCTTCTTTCAAGCGATCGATGTTTTTCTTGTAGTCTTTCTTGGAATCCTTGAGGCTTTCAAAGACAGCCAAGTCGCCGGTGTCGGTGAGAAACACGAAAAGCGCGTTGGGAACGCCGGGGCTTTTATCGCCCAGGCGCATCAGATTTTGAAACTTTTCCAGGTTGGTGGCTGAGAAATATTCGATTTTCTCAACGGTGCCGTCCCTCTTCAGGTAAGGAACGGGGTGTTTGGAAATGAAGGCTTGGGCGTAAAGCAGGCCTTTGGAGCGCATATTGAATGTTTCTCCCACCAGCTGCTCGAAATAATTGACGGCGTTCTGCTTGTAGTTGCTCGTGACGAACTTGACCGCGATGCCGGCGACGGGCTTGTCGCCCTTAAAAATGGCGACGTCCACCGATTTTTCCGCGAAAGCGCCTTCGATTTTGGCTTCGCCTCCCTCAGCGCTAAGATGTCTAACGGAAAAACCGCTGCCCAGAGCCACCTGTACGGCTCCGGCGATGCAGCGATGCAGCGGCTCCAGCTTCGCGCGTCTGCGAGGACCTTCTTCGAGGTAGGCTAGGTAGCTTTCCTCAAGACTGTTGCTAAGCAGCTCGTTTTTCATTTGCCAGTCCATACTGCTTGATTATGCCGGAGCTGATGGTTTTGTAGCCGCCGCGCATGTCCTTGCCGACGATTTGGGAATACTGCAAGAAGTCGCGTCCGCTCAGCACCTCGGCAATCTGCCTGAGGTTTTGCGGGCTGCCGGTGATGAAAATGCCCGAATAGACCAGGGTTTTGCTGTCCAGCTTGGTGAACAGCACCCGGCCGTTTACCAAGGAGCTGACGGCGAGCTTCGGCCGATGGATCGACTGCAGGCCCTGGCTGCGGCCGTACTCGTACCACTGCGCGCCGCGGTCCATGTCGCGCAGCTCCAGCTCCTCCCGGTTGAGCAGAAGGTATTGGTAGGCCTTGGGATAGGCGCGCCGCAGCTCGTCTTCGGGAATCGCCCGCCAGCGGCCGTCTTCCTGCCGGTATGGGAACAGCATTTTGCCTTTGCGAACCTTCTTGGGGCTTTCGAACAGCCGCGAGCCCTTGACCACGTCGCGGAGCAGAGCTTTTTCCACAGGATGGCCGTGAAAGTCGACGAGATCGCTTTTCCCAGGCACGGGGCGGGCGTCATGGCACACGTAGATTCGGTCGCGCAGCGTCGCGAGGCCGTACTGCACCGAGGCGATGCTCTGCAGCTGCTTGCCGCTTTGGCGTTTGCGGACGAAGGCGGCTTCCCGCCGCGAAGCGAAGACGAAGCGCCGATCGAGATAGTCGGCGAGCTGGATGTCGTTGGCGTGGACGACGCGCTGGCCGTCGTAGACGTGGTAGGCGAAGGCGCCGTCCGCCTTGCCCTTGCGCAGCGTGGCGATGCAGCTGTAGGTGCTGATGCCCTGGAAAACCATGTGGGAGCCGAAGTTAATCAGGTCATCGAGCAGATTGTGCCGGACCAGGTGGTTGCGGAAATCCTTGTTCGAGGAATTGCGCAGGAACATGTTCGGCGCGATGTAGCACAGGGCGCCGTCTTCTTTCAGCAAGCCGAGGCCCAGCTCGAAGAAGGCGAGGTGGATGTCGATCATCCCCTTGCTGCAGAACTCGTAGTTTGCTTTGAGGTAGCGGACGACGTTCTTGGCGAGGTTGTGGATTCGGATGTAAGGCGGGTTGCCCACGACGAGGTCGTATCTGCGCCGCATGCCCTTGGCCAGCAGAGCGTCTTCGTTGCGCAGGTCCCAGGCGACCTTCGGCAGGCCGTGGCGCGCCGCGACGGCGTCCAGCCGTTCCCGGCAGCGCGCGCACAGTTCGCCGTCGATCTCGATGCCGGTGATGTCGCGGGCGAGGCCGGCGGCGGTTTTGCGGCCGCTCCAGCCAGCCCGCTTGGCGGCCTTGATGTAGCGCTCGGCGATGGCCGCGAGGAAGGCGCCGTCGCCCGCGCTGGGCTCCAAGATGCTGGCTTCGAGCGCGCGCTTGCCAGCGTAGCCGACCTTGTCGAGGATGAGCTCGACTATCCACTCCGGCGTGAACACCTGGCCGAGGTCTTTCGCCTTGTCGGCGTCGGGCGCGAGGGACAGGTAGGGGGCGTGCGGCATCTTTTTATTTTAAAGTATGCGGCCCGGGCCTGTCAAAAAACAGGCGCCGGCCAGCGATTTTGCGTTGTATTTGAAACAGGGCGCCGCAATTTAAAATACCAGCCCCGGCGCAGCCGCCGGCGTTCTTCCATGCAGATCTCCCCGTCGCCGCTCCGCAGCCTGCTCGACCGGCTGTTCCTGCTGCGGCATTCGCCGGCCGCCGCCGGCGTCCTGCTGTTCGCCGCGGCGGTGCTGGCGATCATCGTCGCGAACACCGGCCTCGCCGGCGCCTACCGCGCCGGGCTGGACACCGTCATCGGCCTGCACATCGGCGGCTTCGCCATCGAGGACCCGGCGGGCAAGTGGATCAACGACGGCCTGATGGCGATCTTCTTCCTGCTGGTCGGGCTCGAGATCAAGCGCGAGATCCTTGACGGCGAGCTGTCGAGCTTTGCGAACAGCATGATGCCGGCGATCGCGGCGGTCGGCGGCATGGTCGGGCCGGCGCTGATCTTCGCCGCGCTCAACCACCACGACGCGACCTTGATGCGCGGCTGGGCGATCCCGGTCGCGACCGACATCGCCTTTTCGCTCGGGGTGCTCGCGCTGCTCGGCAAGCGGGTGCCGCTGTCGCTGAAGGTCTTCCTCACCGCGGTCGCGGTCATCGACGACCTGCTCGCGATCGTCATCATCGCGCTGTTCTACACCGCCGAGCTCAAGTTCGGCTACCTGCTCGCCTGCGCCGGCCTGCTCGCGCTGATGCTGGCCTTCAACTTCCGCCTGCGGGTGCGGGCGGCGTGGCCGTACCTGGTGGTCGGCGCGCTGCTGTGGTACTACATGCACAAGTCCGGCGTCCATGCGACCCTCGCCGGCGTCGCGACCGCGTTCTGCATCCCGCACCTCGGCCGGCAGGCCGGCGCCGCCTCGCCGCTGAACCGCCTCGAGCACGCCCTGCACGCGCCGGTGGCCTTCGGCATCCTGCCGCTGTTCGCCTTCGCGAACTCCGGCGTCAGCTTCGCCGGCCTGAGCATCGGCGCGCTGTTCACCGAGTCGCTGTCGGCCGGCATCCTGTTCGGCCTGCTGTTCGGCAAGCCGCTGGGCATCTGCCTCGCGCTGTTCATCGCGGTCAAGCTCGGCGTCGGCCCGCTGCCGCGCGCGACCAACTGGCCGATGATGCTCGCGCTGTCGCTGCTGTGCGGCATCGGCTTCACCGTCAGCCTCTTCATCGGGGCGCTGGGCTTCGGCGGCCTCGATCCGGCGCTGCTCAACCAGGTCAAGGCCGGGGTCCTCGCCGGCTCGGTCTGCGCCGGCGTCCTCGGCTACCTGGTGCTGCGGGGCGTCCTGCGCGGCCGGGCCGCCGATGCGGCCGCCTCCTAGCCGCCGCGGCCTCGCCGCCCTCGCCGCTTTCGCGGTCCTGCTCGCCGCCGCCGGCGAAGCCGGCGCCGCGGGCCTGGTCGTCACCGCGCCCGCCGCCGAGATCCCCGCGCTGCGGGAGCGGGCCGCCGCCTGGGAGCAGGACAGCGGCGAACGGCTGACCTGGCTCGCGGCGGACTCCGAGCACGCCGAAGGCAGCGCCGACGTCGCCATCGTTTCGCTGGCCGCAGCGGCCGCGCTCGGACGGGCAGGAAGCCTGCGGCTGCAGCCGGCCGCCGCCATCGAGCTGCCGCCGCTGCTTGCCGACGCGGTCGCGGCCGGCGCCGGGACGCGCATCGGCCTGCCGCTGCGGGTGGAGCTGCCGGCGGTGAGCGTCGATCCGGTGCTGCTCGCGCGCGCCGAACTGCCGGCGCCGGCCGACGCCGACTGGGAATCGGTGTTCGCGCTGGCGCGGCGCCTCGCGAACCCGGTGGGCGAGGTCCACGGCCTGTGCGCGACCGGCATCCCCCATGCGACCTTGCTGCGCGCCCTGCTGCACGACGCCGGCGAATCCTGGGCCGAGCCGTACGCGACGGCGGCCTGGCGGACGCAGGCGGCGCGCTACGCCAAGATCCTGGCGCAGGCGGCGCCGCCGAACGCCGCGAGCCTGTCGGCGATCGAGTTCGAGGCGCTGCTGGCGAGCCGGCGCTGCGCGGTGTGGCTGGGGGCGGCCGCCCACATCGTCCCGGGGGCGCGGCGGCTGCCGCTGCCGGGCGCCGCGGCCTACGCCAACGGCCGCATGCTGGTCGCGGTGCAGCTCGCCGAGCCGGCGCGGCCGGCGGCGGGGGCGGCTTTCGTGCAGTGGCTGGCGGAGGAGCTGCTCGCTAGCGCCGACTCTTTGGCGCTCGCGACCTTTGAGCAGCCCGGCAGCCGCGAATGGCCCGATGAGGGCTGGCTGTGGGAAGAGGTCGATGCCGCCGGCGAGGAGCCGCTGCGGCGGCACGTCGACGGCCTGCTGCCGCTGGACGAGGCCTTGGCCGAGGCCGCCGCCGCGCTAACCGCGCCCGACGGCTAGCGGCCGCGCCGGCTGATGCGGTTGTCGATCAGCCGCGTCCGGCCGAGC
>MEIE01000061.1 GCA_001750625.1 Candidatus Amphirhobacter heronislandensis | reverse complement strand
TGCTTGCTCCAGCCTTCGGCCGCGTTGGTCAGCGCCGAGGCGATGTACGGGCCGGTCTGGGTGATGTAGGTTAGCTTGACGCCGCTGAAGTCGGGTTCGCAGGCCAAGGCCGGCGCTCCCGCGATGGCGAGGGCTACGGCAGCCCCTAATTTAGTTTTCATAGTTCTCCTCCTGCAGGCACAGAAAACGAAGCCTGCGGGGCTTATTCTAGCATAGAAGGGGGTTTTATCGGGCCCGCAAGGCCAAAATAAGAAGAATCGGGCCATTTGCAGGCGGAAAAGTGGGCTATTTCGGAGAATCGACGCTTTCACGGCCCATCATGTGGCCATGTTCCTTCGTCGCGCCGAGCCCAGCTAGTGAAAAATGTCACACCAATATGGCAGATAGCCCGAAACCGATGAAAAATACACAAACTGGTTTTTTATGCGATAGAATAAATCGCTATGGAAAGAATCGCCAGACGCAAGAGGTCGGAACTAGAGCGCCGCATGAAGCTCTTCCCAGCGGTGGCCCTGCTGGGCCAAGGCCAGGTGGGCAAGACCGCCTTGGCTTGGGAAATAGCCAAGAGCGGGGACGGCTACTACCTCAGTCTGTTCGATCGTCGAGTACGCAAAATGCTCGACGAAAAGCGCCTGCGGCCGCACATCGAGAGGGTGAAGAAGCCCTTCACCATCATCGACATGGCCGGCTCGCGGGAAGACCTGTTCCCGGCGCTCGTGGAGATCGTCGAGGACAGGAAAAGCCGCGGCGATGGCGAGAGCTGCCTGCTGCTGATCGAAGCCGGCTCGATGAGGCGCGGGCGCAGGCTGAAAAAACAGATGAAGGGGCAGCTTGACTGTCTCCAGCTCGACCCGCTCGACGTCTCTGAAATCGATCTCGCAAACGAGATTGACACGCTATGGCTGCGCGGGGGCTTGCCTGAGGTGTTCAATAAGGAAAGCAATCAAATAAGCCTGGAATGCCTGCAAGACATGCTGATGATTCTGGCTGATTCCATTCTTCCTGCCGGATGCACGAAAAGGCCATGGCAAGGACAGATGCTTCGTTTGCTTCGAAGCCTGGCGGCAAGTCAAGGCCAGGCATTCAACGTTTCTTCCTTGGGCAAGGAGATGGGATTGAGCAAGCGCAGCGTTGTTCAGTGCGTGCGCCTGTTGGAAGACATGGGGATCGTAAGGATGCTGCCGCCGTACGGCCAGGGCAAGGCCGCGGGTCTTGCAAGGGAGCCGCGGATTTATTTCCAAGACAGCGGTACCCTGCACAGCATTCTGCATGTTGAAAGCCTGTCTAGCATGAGCGAGGATTTGGCGAAAAGAAGCTGGCAAGGCTTCGCGATTGAAAATATCCTGCGACATGCGGAGCAGCCAGTGAGCGCAGGTTTCTATTGCTCTAAGAAAGGGGTGGAAGCTGAACTGGTCATCCACAGCCGCCGCTGCGGACCTTGGGCTATAGGCATAAGAAAAGGCGCGCCTGAAGCGGCTCCCGGATTTAGCAGGGCCGTGAAGGAGATCAAGCCTGTCCGCAGTTTTCTAGTGCACAGCCTTCGAAGGTGTTCGCGCTCGCAGAGCAGGCAGGGAGTTGAAACGCTTCCATTACTCGAGATGTGCAAGGAAGTGGCTTGCCACTTCGGCTGATCGCCGTCACCGTGGTCTTGCTTGACCAGTCGTTTGCCCGGCTGTTCTTTGCTGTCAATGTCTCGGTACGAGGAAATGCAGGGTTTTCTAGACGTTCTCGGCGGGCTGTATTGACAGGCGTTGTCGTTGTTCGGCTTGCTCTGGCTTTTATCTGGAGCTAGTAAGTATGTAATTTGGACATGCAAGCATCTATTTTGTATGAAATTCGGGCATTATTTTTAAAAAATGCATGTAATTAGGACAAGTTTTTGTCCGAATTGCATACACCATGCTGAAAATATTGGCACGACAAAGCAAATTACTGAGCGCAGGCAAAAGGGCGAAGTACTCGTAGGCCGGCATCCACTTTGCCTGACATGCGCTAGATGATTGCGACCTCTTTGACTAGAGCTTCCAAATAAAAATCTCTTATAACAATATGATAGATGAAAAAGTCCCGATTTGTACAATTTATGTACAAATCGGAACTTTGATATCTATGACTAAAAAATATCTAGTTATAACAACATGATATATGAAAAAGTCCCGATTTGTACAATTTATGTACAAATTAGAACTTAATGCTAAAATTGGCGCTATGACCCATATAAATAGGCGCCAAAAAGAGGAGGTGAAAAGACGCCTCAAAAAAGCTTCGGCTGTCGTTCTTCTAGGCCAACGCCAGGTTGGCAAAACGACGCTGGCAAAAGAAATAGCCAGGGAGCAGGACGCGGACTACCTCAACCTGCGTGAGCCAGAAACGGCGGCGATGCTGGACGAGAAAGGCCTACGGCAGCATGTTGCCGAATCAGGCAAACACCTGACCATCCTCGATGAGATCCAAACTCGCCGGGATTTGTTCTCAGCGCTCATAACCCTCATCGATGACAAGAGGGAGAGCAAAGAGGGGAGGGGCTGCTTCCTGCTTCTCGGCTCGAGCTCCTTGTCGCTCGCTAACAAGTCCAATGAAACTCTCAAGGGCAGGGTTTCGTATGTGAACTTAGACCCCATAGATGTCACGGAAATCGACATGCCAGATGATCTTGAGAAACTATGGCTGCGTGGCGGGCTGCCAGCGGTATTCACCGCTGACAGCGACAGGGATGGTTTCGATCATCACCGGGACCTTGTTAGGACACTCAGCATGAATGACTTGTCCGCAGAGGGTGCGAGGGGCGTCACGCCAGGCCAGGTCATCAACATGCTTAGGATTCTAGCCAGCTGCCAGGGCGGAGTGATAAACAGCAAGGAAATCGGTGAAAAGCTGGACGTGGACAGGCGCGATGTGAGTTTCTGCATCAGCCTGCTGCAAGAGCTGCTGATTGTCAGGAAGCTGGACGCGTATGGCAGAAGCAGAGTCAAAAACATAGCCAAGAGCCCCAAGATATATTTGTGCGACAGCGGTACGCTGCACTATCTTCTTCGGGCAGAGAAAATCTCCAGCCTTACTCCACTGATGGCAGGCATGAGCTGGGAGGGCTTTGTGATTGAGAATATCCTCAGGCACATTGATTTGGAAATCGATAAATATTTTTACCGCACTAAGAAGGGGGTCGAAATAGATTTGATTCTCAGAGATCCAATGAGGGAGACGTGGGCCATCGAGATAAAGAAAGGAACCCCCGATGTGAGCGACGGCTTTTACAAAGCAGTGCAAGACATCCAGCCGAAGCGTAGTTTCCTAGTCCATGGTCGTCCTGATCTGCCTCGTCGAGAGAATCAACACGGCATCGAAATAATCTCGCTGCTTGACATGTGCAGGGAAGCAGAGAAGCATTTCGGCCCCTCAGCCGTCGCGCAGCCGCTCAACCAGGTTTGAGGCCAGGATCGCTAAGATCAGCACCAGGCCGATCACGACGATGGTCGCGTCGCCCTTGACCCCCGTCAGGGCCAGGCCGTTCTTCAGCAGGCCGATCAGCAAAAAGCCTAAGATCGTGCCCACGATGGTGCCGCGGCCGCCGAAGATGCTGGTGCCGCCCAGCACCACGGCCGCGATCACGTCCAGCTCCAGGCCGGTGCCCATGTCCGAGCGCGTCGTGCTCACCCGCGAGACGAAGATCACCGCCGCGAGCCCGGCCATCAGCCCCGACAGGCCGTAGGCTAGGACCTTGACGCGGTCGACGGCGATGCCCGAGTAGCGCGCCGCGACCTCGTTGCTGCCGATCGCGTACAGGCTGCGGCCCAGCGTCGTCTTCGCCAGCAGGAACCAAAACAGCACCGTCATCGCCACCAGGATGATGACCTGGACCGGGATGCCGGCGATTTCGCCCTGGCCGAGGAAGAAGAACCACTCGGGGTAGCCGCGCACCGAGCGCGCCTGGCTCAGGCCTTCGGCGACGCCGCGGAACAGCGCCAGCGTCGCCAGCGTGGTGATCAGCGGCGGCACCCGCATGCGCGTGATCAACAGGCCGTTGAAGCAGCCGGCGAGGGCGCCGACGGCGACCGCGACCGCCATCGCCGCGCCCAGCGGCAGGCCGAGGCTCTTCCACGCCAGGCCGAGGACGATGGCGCACAGCCCCAGCACCGAGCCCACCGCCAGGTCGATGCCGCCGGTGACGATGATCAGCGTCATCGGCAGCGCCACCAGGCCGATCTCGGCGATCAGGCGGCCTTGGTTGAGGATGTTCGCGACGGTCATGAACTTGTCGGTCAGCATCGACAGCACCGTCAGCGCGATGATCAGCATCAGCGCCAGGATCTTCTCGTGGACGTGGCTGCCGGAGATGAGCTTCATGACGCGCGCTGCTGCAGGCGGCGGCGGTGCAGGTCGAACAGCACCGTGACGAGGATGAGCGTGCCGTAGGTGGCGCGCAGCCAAAAGGGCGAGACGTCGATGAAGATCAGAGCCGAGCCGATCGCCGCGAGCAGGACCGCCGCCAGCGTCGAGCCGATCACGGTGCCGGTGCCGCCGAGGATGCTGACGCCGCCGACCACCGCCGCGGTGATGATCGTCAGCTCCAGGTAGGGCGGCACCGTCGTCTGGATCACCTTGAGCTGGGTGGCGAAGAGGATGCCGGCGATGCCGGCGAACAGGCCGTTGAGCATGAAGACCAGGACCACCATGCGCTGGGTGGGGATGCCGGCGAGCCGCGCCGCCTCGGCGTTGCCGCCGATGGCGTAGAAGGCGCGGCCGGTGCGGCTGTTGCGCATCCAGTAGGCCGCGAGCGCGGTCAGGATCAGCATCGCCCAGATCGGCGCCGGGACGCCGCCCCAGCGCTGCAGCGCCAGGCCGAAGTTCTCGGGCAGGTCGGTGATCCAGGCGCCGCCGGTCCAGATGATCAGGCCGCCTTTGAGGATGCTCAGATAGCCGAGCGAGGCCACGATCGACGGGATGCGGCAGTAGGCCACCAGCACGCCCAGCGAGCCGGAGATGACGATCGCGAGCAGGATGGGCAGCAGCCAGGCCAGGCCGATCGGCAGGCCCATGTTCGCCAGGGTGCCGCAGACCGCGGCCAGCACGCCGATGAGCGAGCCGACCGAGATGTCGATGTTGCCGGTGATGATCACCATCGACATGCCGATCGCCGCCACCGCGATGTAGGCGTGCGCCAGCGCGATGCTCATCAGGTTGCGCTCGGCCACGTAGCGCTCGTTGATGAGGCCGACGACCAGCAGCAGGGCCAGCAGCGCCAGCAGGAGCACCGCCTCCTGGCTGAGCACCGCCGCCCGCAGCCGCGGCCGGCCGCGCAGCAGCGCGCCGAAGTCAGGCACCGCCGCCGTCCTCGGCCATCATCGCCGCGCCCACCTTCTCCTCGGTCGCGTCCGCCGCCGCGAACTCGGCGACCAGCGCGTCGCCGCGCATGACGAGGACGCGGTTGCTCATGCCGACGATCTCGGGCAGCTCGCTCGAGATCATCAAGATGCCCATGCCGGCCGCCGCGAGCTCGACCATCAAGGTGTGGATCTCGCGCTTGGCGCCGATGTCGATGCCGCGCGTCGGCTCGTCCATGATCAGCACCTTCGGCCGCGCCGCCAGCCACTTGCCGATGACGATCTTCTGCTGGTTGCCGCCCGACAGCCGCCCGACCAGCTGCCGCGCGCTCGGGGTCCGGACGCCGAAGCGCGCTATGACGTCGGCCGCGAGCGCGTCCTCGCGCGCCGGGACGATCACCTGCAGCCGCGAGACCTGCTCGAGCACCGCCAGCGAGGCGTTGGCGGTGACGTCCATCTCGCGCACCAGGCCCTGCAGGCCGCGGTCCTCGGGGATGTAGCCGATGCCGCAGGCGATGGCGTCGCGCGGACCGCCGATCGCGACCGGCACGCCGTCGACGAAGATCTCGCCGGCGGCGAAGGGATCGATGCCGAACACCGCCTGCGCCAGCTCGGAGCGGCCGGCGCCGACCAGGCCGGCGAGGCCGACGATCTCGCCGGCGTGGACGGTCAGGTCGATTGCCGGGCCGCGCGCGTGGCGCCGCAGGCCGCGGATCTCCAGCGCCGGTTCGGGCCGCTGGTTGTCGTTGCGCGGGTACATCGCATCGATGTTGCGGCCCACCATCATGTTCACCAGCTGGTCGTGGTCGGTGTCGGCCACCGGTCGGCCAGCTCGAAGATCTCGCTGAGGCGGTGGCTGATGTAGGCGATCGCCACGCCCCGGCCGCAGAGCATCCGCACCGTCGCGAACAGCCGCTCGGCGTCGTGCGCGGTGAGCGCCGCGGTCGGCTCGTCCATCACCAGCACCCGCGCGTCCAGCGCCAGCGCCTTGGCGATCTCGACCCGCTGGCGGTTGCCGACCGACAGGGAGCCGACGACGGCGTCGACGCTGATGTCCGATGCGCCCAGCTGCGCCAGCAGCTCGGCCGCCCGCCGGCGGGAGGTTTCCCAGTCGATGCGGCCCCAGCGCCGCATCGGCGCGTGGCCGAGGAAGATGTTTTCGGCGACCGTCAGGTCCGGGAACTGCAGCAGCTCCTGGTGGATGGTCGCGACGCCCAGGCGCTGGGCGTGCGCCGGGCCCTGCAGCGCCACCGCCTGGCCGTCGATCTCGACCTGGCCGGCGTCGGGCGCGTACACGCCCGACAGGATCTTGATGAGGGTGGACTTGCCGGCGCCGTTCTCGCCGAGCAGGGCGTGGACCTCGCCGGGGCGCAGCTCGAGGCTGACGCCGGCGAGCGCCTTGACCCCGGGGAAGCTCTTGCTGACCTCCGCGAGGCGGACCACCGGAGCGGCGGCCGCGCCGCTGGCGGGCGCGGCCTGCATGGCCCCGACGGAGGCGGGGGCCAGCCTAGAAGTCGAAGCCGTCGATGTTGGACTTGTCGAAGACGTAGGGCGCGCCGAGCAGGATCTCGCTGCCGTTGATGACCTGCAGCGTGCCCAGGCGGCCGGCGTCAACCGAGGTGCCGCCCGGCTTGAGGTCGCCGTCGACGACCGCGCGGGTCACGTAGACCGCCGCGTAGCCCAGGTCGACCGGATTCCACAGCACCACCGACCGGACGCAGTCCGTCTTGACGTAGGGCTTCATCGCGTTCGGGGTCGCGAGGCCGACGACCGCGATGTCGCCGCATTCGCCCGCCTGGGTGACCGCCTCGGCCGAGGCCGGGGTCGCGACGCTGGTCATGCCGAACAGGCCGTCAAGGTCGTCGCCGTACTTGTTGATCAAGGTGGTGGCCTGGTTGAAGGACAGGACGTTGTCTTCCTGGGCCTCGACCGTCTCCAGCCATTCCATGCCGGGGTGGCACTTGGCCAGGTAGGCTTCCATCTCGGCGATCCAGCGCGCCTGGTTCGGCGTCGTGAAGGTGCTGGTGACGATCGCGAACTTGCCGTCGTCGCCGATTTCCGCGGCCATCGCGTCGACCATGGACTTGGCGATGCCGTTGAACTCGGCCTGGTTGACGAACCATTCGCGGGCGTCCGGCTGCGAGTTGGCGTCGTAGCCGACCACGTGGATGCCCTGGCCCAGCGCCTTTTTGAGCACCGGCGCGATCGCGACCGGGTCGTTCGCCGCGAACAGGATGCCGTCGACGCCCTGGGTGATGAAGTTGTCGATGAAGGTGATCTGGTCGTCGATGTTCGCCTCGGTCGGGCCGTCGGTGACGACGTCGACGTTGCCGAGCTCTTCAGCCGCCTGCTGCATGCCGAGCGCGGTGGCGTTGAAGTAGCCGATGCCGATCAGCTTGGGCACGTCGACCAGGCTGATCTTCTTGCCGGCCATGTTGGCGGCGCCGCTGGGCGTCCCGCCGTCGTAGGGCTTGGCCGCGACCGAGCCGCCGCCGCCGTCGCAGGGCAGCGGGTTGGTGGGCAGGTCGTCGGCGCCGTCCCAGGCGGCGTGGCCCATGCTGGTCCACGCGAGCGCCGCGGCGACCGCGGCGGACATGAAGCGTTTGGTTTGCATTGTGGTTCTCCTCTCCGGCCGCCGTTGATAGCGGCGGCAAATGTGATTTTAACCCAAAAGGCTAGAATAGCCCCGACGGAGGAACAGGGAGAGCATGCCGATACCGGACCAGTGGAATGCCAAGGCGGCGGCCGCCTGCCGCGGCCCGCTGCGGGACGCGCAGCTGCTGCGCTACCGCTCCAACCTCCTCGGCGCCGACAAGCGCGTCACCAACTACGGCGGCGGCAACACCTCGGTCAAGACCCGCCAGCTGGACCCGGTCTTCCGCCGCCAGGTGGAGGTCATGTGGGTCAAGGGCTCCGGCGGCGACCTCGGCAGCATGGACCTCGACGGCTTCGCGGTCCTGCGCATGGACGCCCTGCAGCAGCTGAAAAACATCTACCGCGGCCCGCGGCACGAGGACGAGATGGCCCACATGCTGCCGCACTGCGCCTTCCCCGGCAGCAAGCGCGCCGCCTCGATCGACACGCCGCTGCACGCCTTCGTCCCGTACAAGCACGTCGACCACGTCCACCCGGACGCGGTGATCGCCATCGCCGCGGCCGCCGACGGCGAGAAGCTGACGCGCAAGGTCTACGGCGACCGCATCGGCTGGCTGCCGTGGCGGCGGCCGGGCTTCGAGCTGGGCCTGTGGCTGGAGGATTTCGTCAAGCGCAACCCGAAGGCGATCGGCGTCGTCCTCGGCAGCCATGGCCTGTTCACCTGGGCCGACGATCCGCGCGAATGCTACAAGCGGACCCTGTGGGCGATTAACACCGCCGAGCGCTGGCTGCGCAAGCGCTCGGGCCGGCTGCCGTTTGGCCGCGTCGCCAAGCCGCTGGCGCCGGCCGCGCGCCGCGCGCTCGCTGCGAAGCTGCTGCCGGCGGTCCGCGGCCTCGCGGGCGCCGAGCCCTACAAGAGCGGCCATTTCGTCGACAGCCCCGAAGTCCTCGAGTTCGTCAGCGCCCGCAAGATGGAGGAGCTCGCGAAGCTCGGGACCTCCTGCCCGGACCATTTCCTGCGGACCAAGATCCGGCCGCTGGTGATTCCGCTCGCGGCCGCCGAGGCCGCCGCCGCCGGCGACGGCAAGGCGCTGGCGAAGCTCGCCGCGCGCTACCGCAAGGCGTACGCCAGCTACTACGGCCGCTGCCGCGACGCCGCGAGCCCGCCGATCCGCGACGCGAACGCGGTGGTCTACCTGATCCCGCGGCTGGGGATGTTCACGCTGGGCCGCGACAAGGCGACCGCCCGCATCGCGGCGGAGTACTACGTCAACGCCATCAACGTGATGCGCGGCGCCGAAGGCGTCAGCCGCTACACCGGCCTGCGCGAGCGCGAGGCCTTCCGCATCGAGTACTGGGAGCTGGAGGAAGCCAAGCTGCGGCGCATGCCGGCGCCGGCGCCGCTGGCGGGACGGATCGCGCTGGTCACCGGCGCGGCGGGCGGCATCGGCGGCGCGATCGCCGACCGGCTGCTGGCCGAGGGCGCGAACGTCGCGCTCGCCGACATCGACGCCAAGCGCCTGGACGAGGCGGCGGCGGGCTTCGCGGCGCGGCACGGCGCCGACCGGGTCCGCGCCTTCGCGCTGGACGTCACCAAGGAAAAGGAAGTGGCGCGGGTTTTCGACGGCCTGGCCTGCGAGTACGGCGGCCTCGACATCCTGGTCAACTGCGCCGGCCTGTCGCTGGCGGCGCCGATCGAGGAGACCGATCTCGCGGTCTGGGACAAGTGCATGGACGTGCTCGCGACCGGCTACTTCTTGATGGCGCGCGAGGCCTTCCGGCTGCTGCGGCGCCAGGACCTCGGCGGCTCGGTGGTCTTCATCGCCTCCAAGAACGGCATGGCGGCCTCGCCGAACGCCTCGGCCTACTGCGCGGCCAAGGCGGCTGAAGTGCACCTGGCGCGCTGCCTGGCGCTCGAAGGCGGCGCCGGCGGCATCCGCGTCAACGTCGTCAACCCCGACGCGGTGCTGCGCGACTCGCGCATCTGGTCGAGCAGCTGGCGCCGCGACCGCGCCGACGCCTACGGGGTCGGGACCGGCGACCTCGAGGAGCACTACCGCCAGCGCAGCCTGCTCAAGCGCAGCGTGCTGCCGGCCGACGTCGCCGAGGCGGTCTATTTCCTCGCTTCGGACGCGGCGGCCAAGTCCACCGGCAACGTCCTCAACGTCGACGCCGGCCACCCGGTGGCCTTCCCTCGATGAGCGTCAAGGACCACGTCGCGGACGCCAACGCCAAGGCGGCGGCCGCCCACGACGCGGCCTACGCCCGCCTGGGCGAGGAGCTCGCGGCGCGCGGCCTCGACGCCGGCGAGCTGGCGGGCAAGGCGGCGGCCTTCCGGGTCGCGGTGCCGTCGTGGGGCGTCGGCACCGGCGGGACCCGCTTCGCGCGCTTCCCCGGCCCCGGCGAGCCGAGCACCGTCCACGAGAAGCTGCGCGACTGCGCGGTCATCAACGACCTGACGCGGATCACGCCGGGCATCTCGCCGCACATCCCCTGGGACATGGTCGACGACTTCGCCGCGCTGCGGGCCGAAGCCAAGGAGCTGGGCCTGCATTTCGACGCGGTCAACTCCAACACCTTCCAGGACAGCCCGGGGCAGGAGCATTCGTACAAGTTCGGCAGCCTGACGCACGTCGACGCCGCGGTCCGGCGCCAGGCGGTCGAGCACAACCTGCGCTGCATGGAGATCGGCCAGCAGATGGGCTCGGACGCCCTGACGGTCTGGATCGCCGACGGCTCGAACTTCCCCGGCCAGCACAGCATCGCCGGCGCCTTCGAGCGCTACCTGGCGAGCATGAAGGAGATCTGCGCCGGCGCGCCGGCCAACTGGAGGATCTACGTCGAGTACAAGCTGTTCGAGCCCGCCTTCTACTCGACGGTGATCTGCGACTGGGGCACCAGCCTGATGGCGGCACAGGAGCTGACCTTGGCCACCACGCGCCGAACACCAACGTCCAGGCGATCGTCGCGCGGCTGCTGGCCGCCGGCAAGCTGGGCGGCTTCCACTTCAACGAGAACTGCTACGGCGACGACGACCTCGACAGCGGCTCGGTCAACCCTTACCGCCTGTTTCTGATCTTCGCCGAGATGGCCGAGGCCTGCGCGCGCGGCAGCCAGACCCGCATCGATTTGATGATCGACCAGTCGCACAACGTCACCGACCCGATCGAAAGCCTGGTCGTGAGCGCGGTCGAGATCCAGCGCGCCTACGTCCAGTGCCTTTTGATCGACCGGCCGGCGCTCGAGGCGGCCCAGGCCGCCAACGACGCGATCATGGCCGCGCACGTCCTCAAGCAGGCCTTTAGGACCGACGTCGGGCCGCTGCTCGCGGAGGGCCGGCGGCAGGCTGGCGGCGCCCTCGACCCCATCGCCTGCTACCGGGCGTCGGGCTACCGGAACAAGGTCGCGTCCGAGCGCAAGGCCCAGCAGGGCTCCGGAGGCGGCATCGTCTAGGGGCCGGCGGGCCATGGCCAAGCAGCTCGCCGCCGTCTGGGACATCGGCAAGACCAACGCCAAGCTGGCGCTGGCGGACCTCGCGACCGGCGCGGTCGAAGCGACCGCGACCGCTTCGTTCCCCTCGCTAGCCGGGCCGCCGTACCGGCGGCTGGACGTCGATTCCCTGTGGAACTGGTTCGGGGCCGAGCTCGGCCGGCTGGCGGCGGGCCGCCGCCTCGAGGCGGTGGCGGTCACCGCCCACGGCGCCTGCGGCGCGGTGGTCGGCGACGAGGGGCTGGCGCTGCCGGTCTACGACTACGAGGACCTGGCCGCCGACGAGGCCGAGGCCGAGTACGCCAAGCTGCGGCCGCCTTTCGCCGAGACCTTCAGTCCGCCGCTGCCCGGCGGGCTGAACTACGGCAAGAGCCTGTTCTGGCAGGCGCGCAGCTTCCCCGAAGAATTCGCGCGGGCGCGGCACATCCTCAGCTACGCGCAGTACTGGAGCTGGATGCTGTGCGGGGTCGCCGCGACCGAGTG
>MEIE01000060.1 GCA_001750625.1 Candidatus Amphirhobacter heronislandensis | reverse complement strand
TGGTACAAGCCGATGCCCATCCCCGCGCTCGACGGCAGCGGGGCGCTGAACATCCGCTTGTGGATCTCCTCGGGAATCTCGCTGCCGTTGTCCCGCACCGTCAGCGCCGGCCCCTCCGCCAGCTCGACCTGGACCTGGATCTCTCCCTCGGCCCCCTGCTTGCGCAGGGCGTTGTGGGTCAGGTTCTCCAGCGCCCCGTCGAAGACCTCCGCCGGGACGTCGGGGCCGCCGTCGCCCAGCTCGACGCCGCAGCGGAACTCGACCTGCGGGCTGGTGATGCGGCGCTGCGCGCCCTCCCACCACTGCGCCAGCGGCATCATGCCCTGGTTGGCCAGCGCCATGCTCTCGCCCTTGAGCTGCCCGAGGCTCTCTTCGAGGCGCCGGCCCAGCGCTCGCCGTCCGCCGCGCCGCCGCCGCGGGGCGCGCACAGCAGGTTGATCGCGTGCAGGATGTTCTTGATGTCGTGCGTGGTCTTCGCGCCCAGCTCGTGGATGGACTTCATCGTCGCCTCGGCGGTCAGCCGCTGCTCCCGCCGCTTCGACTGCCGGAACTCCAGCGCCACCCGCGCCAGCAGCCAGATGCTGAACAGCCGCGTCGGCGGCAGCGCCCGCGCCGAGTACAGGAACAGCACCGACTCGCCCAGCGGCAGCTGCGTCAGCCGGCCCTCGTCGCTGCCGGCGACCTCCGCCGCCTCGTCCTCGCCCCAGCCGACCCCGGCGAGGCCGGTGCGCTGTAGCAGCATCTCCATCGCCTGCCGCCAGAACTCGTCGGCATCCGGCATCCGGCCCGCCAGCGCCGCCATCTCCTTGATCCACTCGTCGATCGGCAGGTTGATCGACAGCACGTGCCGGAAGAAGATCGTCGACAGGCCGCCGCCGATGGTCGGGCTCCACAGCACCCAGGCGCCCGCGCTCAGCGCCAGCGCCAGCAGCAGGACCCGCAGCAGCGTCTCCAGATAGCCGCCCGCCGGCGCCTGCAGATGCGCCAGCGCCACCCCCAGCGCCACCAGCGCCAGCAGCAAGAAGAACAGCGCGCAGATGATCGGCTCGGCCTGCGGCCGGGCCGGCGCGCGCAGCGTCAGCAGGTAGGCGCCGGCCCAGGCCGCGTAGGAGCCCCACAGCAAAGCTCCCAGGTCCGGCCAGCCCGGCGCGCCGGCGACGCCGACCAGGGCGGGCAGCACCGAAAAGAACAGCAGCAGCAGCACGAACAGCACCTGCAGCATCCCCATCGTCCGCTGCAGGACGCCGGCGCCGGCGAGGACGGCGTTCAGGCCGATGCCCGCCAGCAGGCACAGCCAGAACAGCAGCGGCCAGCCGTGCCAGTAGAAGGCCAGCGCCCCGGCGCCGGCGCTCGCCGCGAGCATCAGGACGTAGTGGCGCCGCAGCTCGCGCTGCCGCAGCAGCGCCGGCGCCGCGAGCACCAGGGCGTGCAGCGCGCCGGCGGCCGCCTGCGCCGCGCTCGCCGGCTCGCCCGCCACCGCGACCTGGTGCAGCAGCGCGTAGCCCAGCAGCGGCAGCAGCCAGGCCAGGAACTTGCCGTCGAGCGCAGACATGAATTAAAATACGATTCTACAAACGCAGCCAGCAGCACGCCGATGGACACCCCCGCCCCCGCTCCCGCCGCCCCGCGCGGCCGGGCGACCGTCGCCGGCATGGTCTTCACCTTCGCGCACTACACCTTCCGCGAGATGGTGTCGAACCGCCTGCTGGTGCTCATCGTCCTGTTCGCGGTCCTCGGCCTCGGCCTCGCCAGCTTCCTCGCCGAGGTCGCGATCACCGAGCACGAGCAGGTCCAGCTCGCCCTGATCGCGGCGCTGTACCGCTTCTGCGCGGTGTTCTTGATGATGATCTTCGTCGTCTCGAGCATCGTGCGCGAGTTCAACGACAAGTGCCTCGAGCTGTACCTCGCGATGCCGGTGTCGCGGGCGATCTACTTCGCCGGCAAGGTCTGCGGCTTCATCCTGTGCGGCTTCGTCCTCGCCGCGGTCTTCGCCGCGGTCATGCTGCTGTACGCCGACTGGCGGTCGCTGGTCCTGTGGTGCCTGTCGCTGACCGCCGAGCTCGCCATGGTGGCGGTCTTCGCCTTCTTCGCCGTGCTGACCTTCAACCAGCAGATCACCGCCTCGGTCTTCATCACCTTCTTCTTCTACATGCTGTCCCGCCTGACCGACACCATTCAGCTGATCTCCGAGGCGCCCATCCTCGCCGAGACCCTCGGCAACAACATCATCGAGTTCATGCTGTGGATCCTGCGCGCGGTGCTGCCGCGGCTGTCGAACTACACCCAGACCGACTGGCTGGTCTACGGCGGCGGCTGGGAGCAGCTGCCCCTGATCCTCGCCAGCTCCGTCGTCTATTCGGGCCTGATCAGCGCGATGGCGATGTGGGACTTCATGCGCAAGAACATCTAAGGCCATGGCCCGGCGCCGCGTCAACCTGCGCTATTTCCGCTTCCGCCTCATCGTCGCGGAGGAATACCGCCCGGTCGATTCCATCCCGCGCAAGGTCTTCGCGCTGACCTGGGCCGCGGTCGCCGTGCTGCTGTGGGCGCAGGTGACCATCAACCAGGAGATGCCGCCGCCGGCGCACGACGCCATCCATCTGCCGGAGCCGCCCAGCGCCACCGCCCTGCACGCGCTCGCCGCCGGCGACCAGGTCGCCACCTCCAGGGCCCTGATGCTGTGGCTGCAGGCCTTCGACAACCAGCAGGGGCAGTCGGTCTCGTATTTCGACCTCGACTACGAGGTCCTGACCCGCTGGCTCGACGCCATCCTCGAGCTCGACGACCGCAGCCACTACCCGCTGGTGTCGGCCGCCAACGTCTACGCGCTGGTCAACTCGGCGCCCAAGCGGCGGACGATAGTCGAGTTCATCCGCGAGCGCTTCGCCAAGAACCCGGCCAAGAACTGGCAGTGGATGGCCTCGGCGACCACCACCGCGAAAAACCGCATCGACGACCTGCCGCTGGCGCTGGAGCTGGCGCGCGAGCTGCGCGTGGCCACCGAGGACATGGACCACGTCCCGGGCTGGGCCAAGCAGATGGAGGTCTTCCTGCTGCAGGACCTCAACGAGTACGACCAGTCCGCCGCGCTGGTCCTGCGGCTGGTTAAAGAAGGCCGCATCACCGACCCGCAGGAGTTCAAGCTGCACGTCGACCGCCTGCTCAACCTGCGCGAGAGCATGATCAAGAACCAGGAGGTCCGCGATGTCGAGCAGCTGCGGGAAATGCACGAAAAACTGGATCAGATCCAGTCCGAGTACATCAAGCGCAACATCTAGGCCACCAAAAAGCGGGCCGCGAGGCCGAGGAAGATCAAAAAGCCCAGGCAGTCGGTCAGGGTCGTGACGATGACCGCGGTCCCGAGCGCCGGATCGCCCTTGAGCTTCTCCAGCAGCAGCGGAATGAGGAAGCCGGACGCCGCCGCGAAGAAGAAGACCAGCGCCATCGAGACGGTCAGCACCGCCGCGAGGCCGAGGTCGCGGTAGAAGACTAAAGAGAACAGGCCGACGACCACGCCCCAGAACGCTCCGTTGAGCAGGCTGAGGCCCAGCTCGGACAGCAGCAGCCGGGGCCAGTTGGCGCCGGTTATCTGCCGCAGCGTCAGCGCCCGGATGGTCAAGGTGGCGGTCTGCATGCCGGTGTTGCCGGCCATGCTGGCGATGATCGGCATCAGCGACGCCAGCGCGACGATCTCGGCGATGGCGTGCTCGTGGGCGCCGACCACGCGCGAGACCAAGAAGGCCGCGATCAGGTTGATGAAGATCCAAAAGCCCCGGTTGCGCAGGCGCTGGGCCATCGGGGCGTACAGGTCCTCCTCGTCCCGCATGCCGGTCGCCGCCAGCAGCTCCTCGTGCTGGTCGTGGCGCAGGTGGAACATGATCTCGTCGATGGTCACCCGGCCGATGACGGCGTCGTCCTCCCGGACCACCGGCGCCGAGATCAGGTCGTAGCGCTCGAACAGCGCGGCCGCCTCCTCGATGCTCATCTCCGGCCGCAGGCGGTGGACGCGCTCGGCGACCATCACCTCGCTGACCGGCCGGCCGCCGTCCGCCAGGATGATCCGCTTCAGCGGCAGGACCCCGGCGAGCCGGCCGTCGGCGGTGATGAACAGCTTGTCGCAGTGGTTGGGCAGGTCGCCCATCCCCTTGAGCCGCGCCGCCAGAGCGGCCAGGGTCTCGTCGGCGGCGGCCGCGACGTGGTAGTGATCCATGATCTCGCCGACCGTGTCCGGCGCGAAGGCCAGCAGCCGCAGCAGCTTGGCGTTGCTGCCCAGGCCCGCGGCGGTGATCATCTCCGAGCGCCGCTTCGGCCCCAGCAGCCGCAGCAGCGCGGCGGCCTGCTCGTCGTCGCAGGCCCCCAGCAGCTTGGCCAGCTCCTCGCCGCCCATGCCCTCGAGCGTGGTCCGGGCCGCCGCCTCGCTCATGTCGCCCAGGACCTCCGCGAACAGCGGCCGCGGCGCGGCGGCGGCGACCTCCTGGCGATGCTCCGGCGGCAGCGTCTCCAGCAGGTCGGCGACGTCGCCGGCGTCCATCTTGTCGATCGCCTGCGCCAGCCGCTTCGCCCCCTTCGGCGGCGCCTCGCCCTCGGCCAGCGCGGCGGCCGCCTCGGCCGCCTCGGCCTTGCGGCCGGGCAGCAGGCTGGCGTACAGCTTTTCGGGCTCGACCGCGGGTTTTTTCTTTTTCGGCATGATGTGGTGTAAAATAGCCGATTCTATGCTGTTGAGAAATGTCCAGACCCGCGCCGGAGGCGCGCGCTAGCCCCATGGCCTGGGCGAAGGAACGCCATTTCGAGCTCATGCTCGTCATCAATCCCGAATACTCGGAGCAGGTGGCCAACATCATCGACGTCTTCCGCAAGGCCATCAAGGAGCACGGCGGCCGCCTGACCCGCGAGGAAGAATGGGGACGCCGTCCCTTCGCCTACCGCATCGACAAGTACTCCAAAGGCTTCTACGTCCTGCTCAACTTCGCCTGCGCCAGCCGCGCCGCGGTCGACGCCATCGGCGACAACCTGGAAAACAACGACTCGGTCCTGCGCTCTTTGCTGAGCCGGACCGCGGGCGAGGTCGCCCAGCCCAGCCCGGTCGTGCTCGCCGAGCAGGCGCGCGCCGAGGAACAGGCGGCCGCGGCCTGATGCCTTTCCGCCGCCGGGGCAAGTTCGCCCGCACCAAGAAGCAGCCGCACCAGATGCTGCTGGGCCGGCGCCGCCGGCGCTGCCCCTTCGAGAAGGCCGGCATGACCGAAATCGACTACAAGGACGTCGAGCTGCTCGTCAAGTACATCGGCTCCGACGGCAAGATCGTCCCCTCGCGGGTCACCGGCGTCAGCGCCCGCATGCAGCGGCGCCTGGCCCTGGCGATCAAGCGGGCGCGGCACCTCGCCCTGCTGCCCTACACCGACCACCACTGCGTCAGCGGCCAGCTCTCCCCATGAGCAGCATCCAGGTCATCCTGCTGCGCGACCACCCGACGCTGGGGCGGATGGGCGACGTGGTCAAGTGCAAGCGCGGCTACGTCCGCAACCACCTGCTGCCGAACCGGCTGATCGAGATCTACTCCGAAGAGGCCGCCGCCGAGTTTGAAAAGCGCAAGAGCAAGCTGCTCGCCGAGCAGCGCGCCGCCGAGGAGGCCCTGCAGGCCCTGCACGCCAAGCTCGACGGCAGCAAGCTCAAGACCTCGGTCCAGGCCAAGGAGGACGGCAGCCTGTACGGCTCGGTCGCGCGCTCGACCGTCGTCGACCTGCTGCGGGCGAAGAAATTCACGGTCAAGCGCAACCAGATTCGCATGCCGGACGGCGACGCGATCAAGAACGTCGGCGTCCACAAGATCGGCGTCGAGCTCGCGCCCGGCCTGGTCGCGACCATCGACTTCGCCGTGACGGCGGGCAAATCCTAGCCATGGCGGAAAACGACGGCCTGCCCGCGGTCAGCATCCGCGAGCTGATGAAGTCGGGGGCCCATTTCGGCCACCGCAAGCGCTTCTGGCACCCGAGCTTCCGCAAGTACATCTTCGGGGTCCGCAACAACCTGCACATCATCAATCTCGACGAGACGAAAAAGGGCCTGCTGGCCGCCTCGCGCTCGTGCCGGGAGATCGCCGCCTCCGGCAACAAGGTGATGTTCGTGTGCACCAAGCCCGCCGGCGCCGAGACCGCCAAGCTCGAGGCCGAGCGCTGCGGCATGCCCTACGTCACCCACCGCTGGCTCGGCGGCCTGCTGAGCAACTACAAGACCATCTCCAACTCGGTCCAGCAGCTCGAGGAGTACGAGAAGCTCTGCCGGCCGGAGAACCTGCGCAGCATGACCAAAAAAGAAGGCCTGCGCATGCTCGCGAAGCTGCGGCGCCTGCAGCTGACGCTCAACGGCGTGCGCGGCATGGAAGGCCTGCCGGCCGCCCTGTTCGTCGTCGACGCCGGCTACCACCACATCGCGATCCGCGAGGCGCGCAAGATCGGCATGCTGGTGATCGCGGTGGTCGACACCAACTACTCGGTCGACGACATCGACGTCGTCATCCCCGGCAACGACGACTCGACCCATTCGATCGGGATCTACATCAAGACCATCGCCGACGCCGTCATCGCCGGCCAGGCGTCGCAGCGCAAGGAAAAGCCGGCCAAGTCCAACGGCGGCGGCCGGGGCTGATCCTGCCCTTTCCCGTCCAGGTCCCATGGAGATAACCGCCGCGGCGGTCAAGCAGCTGCGCGAGGAGACCGGCGCGGGCTTCGCGCAGTGCAAGCAGGCCCTCAGCGAATCCGAGGGCGACTTCGCCAAGGCCAAGGACTGGCTCAGCGTCAAGGGCGCGAGCGCCGCCCAGAAAAAAGCCGGCCGCGCGACCACCGAAGGCG